>DATHRO010000133.1:0-6871 GCA_035465135.1 Candidatus Deferrimicrobiaceae bacterium | reverse complement strand
CCGCGCAGGATCTGGCTGGTGATGACCCCGGAGTTCCCGCGCGCACCCATCAGCGCCCCGAACGCGGCCGCCGACGCCACCCGCTCGGCGCTGGCCGACGGCCCGAGCGCTTCCGCCTCGGCGAGGGCCGCCCGGACGGTGGCCATCATGTTCGAACCGGTGTCGCCGTCAGGAACCGGGAAGACGTTCAGGGCGTTGACCTCGTCGACGCTGACTTCGAGGCGCGCGGCCGCGGCCCGGAACGCCCCGAGCAGGCCCGCGCCGTCGCAGGCCCGGCGCGCCATCAGCCGAGCCCCGCCATCACGCGACGTCCGAGCCGCTGTCAGCCAGCTCGGACGGCCCGGGCGCGGGATGCTGCTCCCGCGGCGGCGGCGTGCTGGCCGGGTGCGTCGCCACGCGGGCGACCCGGATCGAGAGTCGTTCGACCTCGGTTCCAAGCGCGCTGCGGATCGCGTAGCGGACCGACGCGTCGACCTGTCGCGCCACCTCGGCGATCGGCAGGCCGTGCGCGACCTTGAGGCGCAGCGAGATGCGGAGCTTGCCGTCGCGGAGCGAGATCCGCATCCCGCCCGGGCGCCGCTCCAGCGCGCCGACGAAGCGGTCGAGCCAGCCGCCGGTGAACCCGACAACCCCGTACGAGCCGAGCGTGACCCGGCGAACGATGTCGATGACGGCCCGGCGCGACACGAGCGCACGCCCGGCGATGGCTTCCGGCACCCTGCTCCCTCGTCAGTGTCGGCGACGGTCGGCGGGAACCGTCGGGAACGCGTGGTATAGTACCGCCCCGCTCGGGCACAACCGCCCGGACGCCCTCATGCCCACACCCCCGAGGTCCATTCGAATGGCTCGCTCCTGCGCGATCTGCGGCAAGGTCTCGATGGGCGGCTTCAACCCGCAGTCATCGGGCTCGAACCGCGTCCGCGCCCACCGCCGCTACCACCCGAACCTCCAGCCGCTGCTCATCACGCAGGACGGCAGGACGGTTCGAGTGCTGGCCTGCACCCGCTGCCGCCGCACGCAGACGAAGTCCGCGCGCTAGTTCGACCTCCCGTCCCGCCTCGTGTGACATCAGCGCGCGCGAGCCGGCGCTCCTGTCACCTACGCACCACGTTCGTGGTATCCAGCGATTGGCAGGCTCGATGCCGGGGCCACGCTCGGGGATTGTCTAGATACGAGCCTGCCGCGTTGTAAACGCCGCAGCGGTGGATTGCACGCGCCTGGTTTGTACCTGACGTGATCTCGAGGCGTTGTCGGATGGCACGCACGTCGCGCCAAGGCGACGGACGGCCGTCACAGCGCGCGCTCCCTACTTCGCGGCCGCATCCAGCCAGATCGTGAACGGGCCGTCGTTGACGAGCTCGACCGCCATCTCGGCCCCGAACCGACCCGTCGGCACGTCGGCCACGCCGGCGTCACGGAGAGCGTCAGCGAAGCGCCGGTAGAGGCGGTCCGCGACCTCCGGCGCGGCGGCGTTCGTGAAGCCGGGCCGGCGACCGCGAGACGTGTCGGCATAGAGCGTGAATTGGCTGACGACGATCGCCGCGCCGCCGACGTCGAGGATCGAACGGTTGGTCCGGCCTTCGTCGTCCTCGAAGACCCGCAGCTCGGCGACTCTGCGGGCCAGCGCATCGGCGCCCGACTCGTCGTCGCCATGACCGACGCCAAGCAGGACGACCAATCCCGGCCCGATCGACGCGACGTCCTCGGCGGCCACCCGGACGGTCGCCCGTGAGACCCGCTGCAGGAGCGCGCGCATGCCGCCTGCCTACCTGGCTGGCGGTGTCCCGAAGCGCTCGCGCGCCGCCGCCTCGGACGACGCCGGCAGCACCAGGTCCCAGCGCCGCTCGTCATCGTCCATGTCGAGCGGGTCCCCGGCTGAGCGGAACAGCAGGACCGGGATGCCGGCGGCCTCGATCTGCTCCCGCAGCGTTCGCGCCGCCGCTCGGGGAAGCGTCGCGAACGTGACCAGCTTGTCGCGCGGGATCGGCGGGACGCCGTCGTTCAGCCGGTACTGGTAGCCCTCGTCGGCCAGGGCCCGGATGAGGCGGATCTCGCGGCCCATGTCGCGGCCGGCGACCCACAGCGCCGAGCCGACGACGAGGATGTCCACCCCGAACCCGCCGAGGAGCTCGGCGTTGTCGCGGCTGACGCCGCCGTCGACGTGGACCTCGCCGCCGTGGAGCTTGTGAGCCAGCAGGTCGCGAGCCTGGAGGACCTTCGCCCGCGCCACGTCGTCCATGAACGCCTGGCCGCCGAAGCCAGGCTCGACGGTCATGACCATGACGATGTCGAGCAGCTCGCGGTACGGCTCGAGGGCCGACAGCGGGGTCTTCGGCCGCAGCGCCAGGCCGGCGGCGCGTCCGGCGTCGCGAATCAGCCGCAGCGTCGGCGCGATCTGGTCGGCCGTGACCTCGACGTGGAACGTGACCGAGTCGCAGCCCGCGTCGAGGTACTCCTCAATGTAGCGGCCCGGTTCGCTGATCATCAGGTGGGCGTCGAACGGCAGCCGAGTCCGCCGGCGGAGGGCCTTGATGGTCCGGGCACCGAAGGTGAGGTTCGGCACGAAGTGGGCGTCCATCACGTCGAGGTGGATGCGGTCGCCGCCCTCGCGCTCGACGCGCTTCACGGCGTTCGCGAGATTGCCGAGGTCGGCGTCGAGGATGCTCGCGGCGACCCGGGCTCGGCCGAGCTGCACGGCCGGCGGCGGCGACTTCGGCCGCTTCATTGGTCGACTCCGACCGGCACGGCTTCCTCGCTGCGATCGCCGCGCAGTGCCTTCGCGCTGGCTGCCTCGAGTCGGCGGCGGCGCCACGCGACGGCCGCGGCCGCCGGCTTGCCGGCCTGCTCAGCCGCGAGCTGGCCGCAGGCCGCCCCGACCTCCTGCCCGCGGTTGCGCCGGATCGTGACCGGGATCCCGGCGCCACGGACACGCTCGGCGAAACGCTCGATGACCGGCATCGGGCTGGCCGACCAGGGCGTGTGAGCGACGGGGTTCATCGGGATCAGGTTGACATGCGCAAGGTCGCCCCGCAGGAGCTCGGCCAGCGCCTCGGCGTCGTCGTCCGTGTCGTTCACCCCATCGATCATCGTCAGCTCGTAGCTCACCCGTCGGCCCGTCATGCGAGCGTGGTCACGGGCGGCAGCGACGACCTCGACGACCGGCCAGCGGCGATTCAGGGGCACGAGCACGTCCCGCAGCGCGTCCCTCGCAGCGTGCAGGCTGACCGCCAGGGTGAACTGCGGTCCCAGCTCGGTCAGCCGCCGGATCCCCGGCACGACGCCCGAGGTCGAGACCGTGATCGCGCGCGCCGCCAGCCCGAACCGCCGGGGGTCGTTGAGGGCGGCAATTGCCTCGAGGACCCGGTCGAGGTTCAGGAGCGGTTCGCCCATGCCCATGAACACGACGTTCGTCAGCCGCGCCTGAGCGTGGTCGGCGGCGAGACGAGCGGCCGCGCTCCGCACCTGGTCCAGGATCTCGGCCGTTTCGAGGTCCCGCCCGAAGCCGAGCTCGCCGGTCGCGCAGAACGGGCAGCCGACCGCGCAGCCGGCCTGGCTCGAGATGCACAGCGTCCGCCGCTCGCGACGGCCCGGCCCGCCTCGGAAGTGCATCAGCACCGACTCGATCGACGAGCCGTCGGACAGCCGGTGGAGGGCCTTCTCGGTCAGCCCGCCGTCGGCCTCGACGAGCGTCTCGCCGTCGATCGTCGTCCAGCGGAAGGCGGCCGCGAGCTCATTCCGGAGGCCCGTGGGTAGGGTCGGGACCGCCTCGAAGCCGGCGGCGTCACTGCGCCACACGGCGTCGAGCACCTGCGCCGCCCTGTAGCCGGGCTCGCCGCGTTCCGCGAACCAGCCGGACAGCGCCTCGGCCGCGAGGCCGGAGATGCCCGGGCGCGGGTCGCGGACCGACGAACCGAAGCCGGGATCGATGAGCGGCAGCGCCGGCCGGGTCACGGGGCTCGCTCCAGGAGCGCCCGCCAGACCCGTGGCGCCGACATCGGCAGGTCGCGCAATCGCAGCCCGGTCGCGGCCGCGATCGCGCTCGCGACGGCCGCGGGGCCCGCGATCACCGGGCCCTCGGCCATGCCCCTCGCGCCGAACGGCCCGTCGGGGGCCGGAACCTCGACGATCGTCGTCTCGAAGCGGCCGGCGTCGCGCGCTCGCGGCAGCGCGTAGTCGAGCAAGCTGCCGGTCGCAAGGCCGCCATCCTCGTCGTGGACGAGCCGCTCGAGCAGCGCCCAGCCAATGCCCTGCATCGCGCCACCCAGCTGCTGGTCGCGGATGAGTGCCGGGTTGAGTGCCCGCCCGACATCCTGCACGACGTGGTCGGCGACGATCGCGACCTCGCCGGTATCGGTGTCGACTCGGACGTGGACGACGTGGCCGGCGATCTGCGGCGCGAGGTCTCCGGCGGGCGTCCGGCCGTGGCCCTCGATCGGGGTGCGGCCGGCGCGCTGGTTCGCCCGAACGAGCTTGGCAATGGACATCGCTCGATCCGGCGTGCCCTTCGGTCGGACCTGACCGTCGGCCAGCTCGAGGTCGTCCAATCCGATCTCGAACTCGTGCGCTGCGGCGTCAAGGAGCTGTTGGCGGACGTCCTCGGCGGCGGCCCGGATCGCACGACCCGCCGAGTACGTGATCTGGCTGCCGCCACTGCCCGGCGACGGCGGCGCGCTGTCCGTGTCGACGGTGACGATCTCGACGAGCGACGGATCGATCCCGATGACCTCGGCAACGAGCGCCTGGAACCCGCCAGCGACCCCGGACATGTCGACGATGCCGGTCACGACCTGGACGCTCCCGTCGGCCGAGACCCGGCAGGCCGCTGCCGCGGGCCCGGTTGCTCCGGGCCAGTAGCCCAGCGCGACGCCGACGCCCTCGCCCGACGGGACATCCCCCCGGGCCTGCCACAGCGGGCTTGCGGCGAGCCCGTCAAGAACCTCGCCCGCGCCGATCCGCGGCCAGGGCTCGCCGTCGAGCATCGAGTCCCCGACCCCGACCAGGTTCCGGCGCCGCAGCTCGATCGGATCGAGCGCGAGTCGGGCGGCCATCTCGTCAAGCAGGGTCTCGATCGCAAAGGCCATCGGCGGGCCGCCCGGTCCGCGATAGGCCCCGCCGCCGAAGCGGTTCGTGCGCACTCCGCTGGTTCGGATGTCGTAGGCCGGCCAGGCATACGGCCCGGCGAGCAGGAACGCCAGGAACGAGTGGATTGCCGCTTCCTCGAAGGCCCCCGTGTCGGCCACGAGTCGCGCGTCGAGGGCCAGGAGCCGGCCGTCTTGATCCGCCGCGACACGAACGTCGCTGGTGACGCCCTGCGAGGGATTGGTCGCAGCGAGATCCTCGAGGCGCGTGAGCGTCAGACGGACCGGCCGTCCCAGCCGCAGCGCGGCGGCGGCGACCAGCGTCTCGAACATCTCCCACTTGCCGCCGAACGCGCCGCCGAGGGGCGTCGGCACCACCCGGATCCGGCGACTCGGGATCTTGAGCGCCTTCGCCACGGTCGACTGGTTGCTGAACGCGCTCTGCGTGGCGGTCTCCACGACGAGCGCGCCATTGTCGTCCAGGCGGGCCGTGCATGTTTGCGGCTCCAGGTAGCCCTGGTAGGTCCACGACGAGGTGAAGTGACCCTCCACGACGACGTCGGCCCGGGCGAACGCTGCCCCGCAGTCGCCGTCGGCGTATCGGACGCGGCCCACGACATTCGTCGAAAGTCGCTCGTCCGGCATCTCGGCGCCGGCATCGCCCCCGACCGCGGCGTGATCCTGGGCGTCGAGCGACGGTCCGTCCACGGCAGCGTCGGTTCGGACCAGCGGCGCGTCCGGGCGCATCGCCGCCTCGGGATCGAGGACCACCGGGAGAGGCTCGAGGTCGACGAGCACCAGCTCGACGGCATCCGCCGCCGCCGCCGCGCTCTCGGCGACGACCAGCGCGACAGGCTGGCCCGCGAAGATGACCTCGTCGCGGGCCAGCGGCATCGTCATTCGATCGGCCCCCGGGGCGATCGCGAGGTCGGCGGCCGTGAGCACCGCAACCACGCCGGGAATCGCGAGGGCCTCGGCCGCGTCGAGGCCGCGGATTCGGGCGTGCGCCCGGCCGGCGAGCACGAGCCGAGCGTGGAGGAGGCCAGGGATCGGGCGGTCGGCGCCGTAGCGGATCGCGCCACGGACCTTCTCGGGAGCGTCGGGACGCGATCGCGCTACGCCGATCACCGAGGTCATCGTCCGCCGTCCCGGGGCGCAGGCTTCACCAGGCTGCCGACGAGGCGGCGCTGGCCGCGCAGGAAGTCCTCCCCGGGCGTCGGATCGCGGCCCTCGCGTTGCGCGACCTCGAGGACGAGCCGGCCGTGATGGGTCGCGAGGGCCAGCCGCCCCTCGTGCTCGACCAGCATCCCGGGGACGTCGTCAGGCTGCGACGGCACGACCGACGACGCCACGACAAGGATCCGCCCCGCGTCGGTCTCGATGAATCCGCCGGGCCATGGATCGTAGGCTCGAACACGGCGCTCCAGCTCCTCCGCCGGGTGACCCGGATCGAGGCGCCCGTCCTCGCGCTGAAGTGGCCGAGTCGTGCTCGCCCGGGCGACCTCCTGGGGCTCGGGGATCGCCGAGCGGTCGAGCCACGAGCCGAGCACCTGGCCGAGAAGCGCTGCCCCGGTCGTCGCAGCCCGCCGCTCGAGGTCCGGTGCGCGCTCGGTTCCGGCAAGCGGCCAGTCCGTGACGGCCAGGATCGGTCCCGTATCGACGCCTTCGTCCATGACGATGATCGAGACGCCGGCGCGGGCGTCGCCGTCGGCGATCGTGGCCTGGATCGGGGCGGCGCCGCGATGCCGCGGCAGGATCGACGGGTGGACTTTCAGGATCCCGAGCGCCGGCAG
>DATHRO010000132.1:0-19519 GCA_035465135.1 Candidatus Deferrimicrobiaceae bacterium | reverse complement strand
GCGGCGGCTCGCGGCGCCTCTCGGCGAGGCCCTAGCCGAGCGCTGGCGGCGGGCCGGTGTGGGCGGCGACGTCCTTGTTCCCGTACCCGGGTCGCCCGACAGGGTCCGGGAGCGCGGCTATGACCACGCGGCGCTGCTCGCGTCCAGCGCAGGGCGCCGCCTCGGCCTGCCCGCTGTACCGGCGCTCGAGCGGCTCCGCACGACGACGGCCCAGGCATCGCTCGACCAGGCCGCTCGGGCGGCCAACCTGCGGGGCGCGTTCCGGTGCTGCGCGCCGGCGTCGGTTGCCGGACGCTGGGTGGTCCTCGTCGACGACGTGATCACGACGGGTGCGACGCTGGGGGCCTGCGGGAGCGTGCTGGTCGATGCTGGCGCGGCCGCGGTCTCGGCGATCACCGTCGCACGGGAGCGCTGACGCCCGCCGACCGGCCCTCCGGTCCCTTTGCGCCCGCTTCGCCGCGATTCTCGGCTCGCGTCTTGCCCCACATTTCGTCCGCCATGCCCGTGGAGGCATGCCAGGTGGCGGAGGATGGGTCGGGCGAGTCCCGGACCCGCCCCCCTTCGTCTATGCAACCACAGGCATGACTCGCGAAAGAAGAGATCTTCGCGGAGCTCGCGGCCGGTGCGAAACGGCGCCGGCCGGGGCGATCGACGCCGGCGAGGGCGACCGGCAGGGGGGGCGCGACCGGCGTCGGGGGCGCGAGATCGAGCCCCTATCCCCTCCCCGGCCTCTGCGCGCCACCAGAAGGCCCTCCAGCCGCCGCCCCGGCGCTACGATGAGCGTACCGGGAGGTCCATCGTGCGAACCATCGTCAAGGGCAAGAACTACGAGGTTTCCGAGCGGGATCGTGCCTACGCGGTCCGCAAGCTGGGGCGGCTGGAGCGGATCCTCGACGACCGGACCGACGCCACCGTCGAGCTGTCGGTCGAACAGCATCGCAGCGTCGACGATTCGCACATCGTCGACGTCACCCTCCTGATCGACGGCCGGACCCTTCGTGGCAAGGCCGCTGCCCCGACCCATCGCGCCGGGATCGACCAGGTCCTCGACAAGATCGAGCGACGTGCGGTCGACTTCCGCCAGAAGCCCCGGGCCCGAACGCGCCCGGCCGCCGTCTCGATGGCCGGACCGGCGCCCCGCCGGCGGGCGCCCGCGACGGCCGAGGCCGACGAGAAGCCTCAGGTCGTGAAGGTAAAGCGCTTCCACATCGAGCCGATGTTCGAGGAGGATGCGGTTGCTCGGATGGAGGAGCTGGGCCACGCCTTCTTCGTGTTCGTGAACGCCGAGAACGAGCGGGTCGCGATCCTCTATCGGCGGCGAGCCGGGGACTACGGACTCATCGAGCCGATGGTCGGCGGCGGCTACACGCAGGGCGGCCCGCCCGGGCGCTCGGGCTCGCGCTGACGACCCGGTGCCGCGCCTCGGCGTCCATCTCCAGCTGGGCCATGGACTCCGTCGAGCGGCCGAGCGGGTGGCCGCGATCCGGGCCGAGACGATCCAGGTCTTCGTCGACAACCCGACCGCCTGGAAGCGGCGTGCGGCACCACCGCGCGACCTGGCGGCGTTCCGCGATCGGCTCGTCGAGCTCGAGGTCCGACCGGTCGCGGTCCACGCCTCGTACCTCGTCAACCTCGCGGGTCCCGAGCCGGACTTCCGGCGCCGCTCAATCGCGGTCCTGGCGGCCGAGATCCTCGCCGGGCGTGGCTACGGCGCGAGCTTCGTGAACGTCCACACCGGCTCGCACCGCGAGACGACCGTCGAAGCCGGCATCGAGCGCGTCGCCGCCGGTGTCGCCGAGGTGCTCGCGAGAGTCGACGACGCGCCACCCGACGACGCCGCCTCGGACACGGCAGGCAGCGCACGAGCGCCGATGCTCGTCCTCGAGAACGCGGCGGGCGGGGGCTGGGCGATCGGATCGTCGGTCGCGCAGCTGGCCGCGGTCGCGGATCGGGCCGCGGCGCTCGGCGTGCCGGACCGGCGACTCGGCTTCTGCCTCGACACGGCCCACGCCTGGGGTGCCGGCCTGCGGGTCGACGACCCCGAGGCCATTGACGCCCTGCTCGAATCGTTCGAGACCGAGCTCGGGCTCGAACGGCTCGTGATGGTCCACCTGAACGACTCGTCGTCGGAGCTCGGGGCGCGCCTCGATCGCCACGAGCACGTTGGGGCGGGCCGGATTGGACCGCGCGGGCTCGGCCATCTCCTGCGCCACGTCCGCCTCGCCGACCGGCCGTTCATCCTCGAGACGCCGGGCATGGCCGAAGGCTACGACGCGGTCAACCTCGAGCGGGCGCGGGGGCTGCTCGCCGACCGGCCCCTGGAGCCACTCTCGCCGGAGGCGTTCCAGTTGTCGCGGCGGACCCACGCCGCCGCCCCGGCCGACGACGACCTCGAGCCGGCGGCCAGCAGCGGGCGTCGGCGATGAGCGTCCGGCTCGAGCGCCTCGGGCTGCTGGCGGTCCTGGCCCTCGCGGCCGTCACTCGACTGCCCGGCCTGGCGTCCCGCGGTCGGTTCGACGCCGACCAGGGCCATGACATGCTCGTCCTGCTCGGCATGACCCAGGGTGCGCTGCCGCTGCTCGGCCCGCGGACGTCCGTCGGCGAGTTCCACCACGGCGCCTTCTACTACTACCTCCTCTCACCGGCGGCCTTCATCTCGGGCACCGACCCGGTCGTGGTCACCGCGTGGCTCGCCGTTCTCGGGATCGCCGCAGTCGCGCTCACGTGGTGGCTGGCCCGCTCGGTCGCCGGACCCCTCGCCGGCCTCATCGCCGGCCTCCTGCTGGCCGCCTCGCCGGCGGCGATCGAGCAGTCGACGTTCATCTGGAACCCCAACCCGATCCCGCTGTTCGCGGCGCTCGCGCTCGGCGCGGCGTGGCAGGGCCGGCAGACCGGCCGGGCCGGATGGTGGGCGCTGGCGATCGGGGCCGCGGTCGCGGTCGTCCAGCTGCACGTGCTGGGGATCGTGTTCCTGGCCGGGATCGTGGCGATCGTCGCGCTCGCGGCGCGGGCCGCGGGCGCGGCGGAGCGGGCGGCGATCGCGCGCGGTGCGGCCGGCGGCCTGGCCCTGGGAATCCTGCTGTTCCTGCCGCTCATCGTCCACGAGCTCCAGACCGGCTTCCTCGAGACCGGGCGCATCGCCGCGTATCTCGCGTCCGGCGACACCGCTGACGGCGGCGGCCTGGGAAGCGCGCTCGTCTTCACGCTGCTCCGCGTCGTCGGCTGGCCGCTCGTCGGGCTGGTGACGGACGTGCCGCCCCTCGGCGCCGTCGTGGTCGGCGTCGTCGTCGCCCTCGGCGCGTGGAGCGTCGTCGCCGCCCGCGGACCCAGCCGAGCCGCCGCAGGCTGGCTTGTCGGCCTGCTGGCCTGGAGCGTCATCGCGCTGGCGGTCACCGCGCCGTCACTGCAGCGTGTCGTCGCCGGCCTGCCGAACGACCACTCCCACGCCTTCGCCGACCCGCTCGTCGCCGTCCTCGTTGCGCTCGCCGCGGCGACGCTGCTGGAGCGGGCCACCGGGACGGCGGCGCAGCTGCGGGCCCTCCTGCGGGTCGGCGTCGCAGTCGGCATCGGGCTCATCGTCGTCGTCGAGGTGGCGCGCTGGCCGCCGGCAGCCGATCCGGACGGCGGCTGGGTGGCGGCGCGCGACGCCGGGGCGAGCATCGCTGCGGCGACCGGGGGCGGCGCGGTGATCCTGCTCGGCCTGCCGGACTTCAAGGGCACCGACGGGATCGGCTACCCGATCGTGGCCGCCGGAGCGGACGTCGTGCCGTTGGAGGCCGGTCTCGACCGGGCCGACGCCGTCGTCGTGGCCTGCGACCGCCTGTTCGAGACCGTCATCGGGGCGTCCTGCGGGGGACCCGCCGAGGACCGCCTCATGCGCGCGCGCCTGACGCTGGGGGCGGGCCAGCTGCCGTTCGCCGTGAGCCGGTTCGATGCCTCACCGCGGACCGCGATCTCGATCTACGCGCCGCGATGAACGGCAGCTCCCGACCCGCGATCATCGAGCTCGTCTCGGCGGCGCTCGTACGCCACGGCCGGCTCATCGACACGGCCCTGCGCTGGGCCTACGCGGCCGTCCTCGTCGCGTTCGTCGTTCTACGGCCGGTACCCGCGGGCGACGCCCACGCCTACTGGGCCGTCGACCTTGCCGACCCGTACGGTCGGCCGGTCGCGACGCAGGACGCGTTCACCTACCCGCCGCCGGCGGCGATCGCGTTCTCGATCCTCGGCCGGCTGCCGTTCGAGGTCTTCGAGGCCGGCTGGACGCTGCTGATCGGGCTGGCGCTGCTGTGGCTGACCGGGCCCTGGGCGCTGGCCTTCCTCGTCATCCCCGTCGTCGCGTCGGACCTCTATCTCGGCAACATCCACGTGCTGCTGGCGGCCGCGATCGTGGGCTCGCTGCGCCGGCCGGCGCTGTGGGCCGTCCCGCTCCTCACGAAGCCGACGGTCGGGATCGGGCTGCTGTGGTTCGTCGTCCGTGGGGAGTGGCGCCGTCTCGCGGTCGCGATCGGGGTCACGGCCGCGTTCGTGGCTGCCTCATGGCTCGTCGTGCCCTGGCTGTGGCCGGCCTGGTTCGACTACGTCCTCGCAACCGGCGTCGCGCCCGACGTCGGTGCGGCGTGGTGGATCCCGCTGCCGCTCCTGCTCCGCCTGCCCGCGGCCGCGGTCGTGGTCGCCTGGGGCGCCCGCACGAACCGTGCCTGGACGCTGCCCGCCGGTTCGATGCTCGCCCTGCCGGTCCTGTGGCTCGTCGGCCTGGCGATGCTCGCCGGGGCGTTCGCGCTCAGTCGCTGGGGCCCGCGCCACGCCGACTCGCAGACATGACGAACGCCGGTGCCCCGAGCACCGGCGTTCGTCTGCCCCTGGTCCGGGTGGCGTGGAGGTCGCCCCCGGCTGAATCGTTCGGTGGTCAGTAGCGCTCCCCCGAACGGGCCGGGCGGAGACGAGGTGGAAGCGAGGCCGGAGGTCGGCCCTGGGTCGCGACCCGGCCGCCGGAAACGGCGACCGCGGCGCTGTGGCCGGTCGGACCGGTGGCGGTCTGGCGGGTTACCCCGGCCGGGCTGCCGAACGGCCGGACGACCGGCGAGACCTCGGGTGCGTAGCTCTGCCCGAGCCGCCGCATCCGGACCGCGAGGTAGTACTCCATGATCTGGCGGACCTGGGGCTCGGTCAGCGCGTCGTCGGCCCGGAGCGCGTACTCGACGCGCGCGGTGGGATGCTGGACCGCCCCGTTCATCAGACCGAGGTACTGCGGGCCGTCGGCGTCGTCGGCCAGCTCGCGCAGGCCGCGGGCCAGCTTCGTCGCCGTGCCGAGCGACGGCATGCGGTCGCCGCGCACGAGCCGGGAGATCGTCGAGTGGTCGACACCCGACTGCTGCGCCAGCTGGCGCTGCGACATCTTCTTGGCCCGCAGCTGGGAGCGCAGCCACTCGTTGAACGCGCGGCCGTTGGACCCGGTCATGAGCGGAATATCGTCCCGGCGCGCCCTGGCACATATCCCCCGTTCGTACCGCCGATCCCGCCGATCCGGGGATCACTCCGGGCCGGTCCCGGGCGGTGCGGTGGGCCGCGGGAGGGTCCGGTCGGGAGCGTGGTCGTGCCGGAACCGGTACGCGCGGACTGGCAGCCGAGCCGGGGCGTCAGGCCGGGGCGGCGGCCGTGTCGACGCCGTCGCCGCGACGCTTCGGCGAGACCGCGTAGACGATCGAGCCGAGGGCGATGATCGACAGGACGCTGATCGCCCGGTCGACGAGCGTGATGGCGAGCGCCTCGGTGTTCCCGACGCCGTAGATCTGGGTCAGGATGAAGACGACCACTCCCTCGACGAAGCCGATGCCGGCGGGGGTGATCGGGATCGCGGTCATCAGCGACGCCGCCAGCGCGACGAAGAACGCGCCGCTGATGCCGAGCTGGACGTCCGGCATGCCGAGCGCCTGGACCACGAGGAACAGGCGCATCGCCTCGGTGCCCCAGATCAGGCCGGTCAGGATCACGAGCCGCGGCAGGGCCCGCAGGCCGACCGACAGGAAGACGCCCTCCTCGAAGCGATCGTAGAGCTCGGTGACCTTCTGGGGGATCGGCAGGGCCGTGATCACCCGTCGCCCGAAGTTGCGCATCGTCAGCAGGCCGGCCGCGAGGAGGATGACGAACACGACGCCGACGGCGAACACCACCTGGGCCTCGGTCGGCAGGCCGTTTCGGAACGACCAGAAGCCCGCGGCCAGGCCGAGCGTGACGATCGCGAACAGGTCGAGCACGCGCTCGATGAACACCGTCCCGAACGTCCGCGACAGCGAGACGGGGCTGTTGATCTTCAGCAGGTAGGCCCGGTAGATGTCGCCGAGCTTGGCCGGGACGAGGCAGTTGACCAGCCACGACAGGAAGATGATCTCGGTCGCGTCGCGGACCCTGAGCGGGAAGCCGCTCCGCCCCACGAGCGAGGCCCAGCGCCAGCCGCGGAGCGGGAAGCCGACGTAGAAGATCGCGAACGCGCCGAGCAGGAGCAGCGGGTTCGCTCGACCGATGAGCTCCGGCAGCTTCTCGAGCTCGAATCCCGGCAGGGCCCGCACGAACAGCACGAGCAGCACGAGCGGCAGGACGATCGACACGATCGTGCGGGGCTGGCGCAGCCGCCGACCCAGCGACACCTGCTCCGGCCCGACCTCCGGCTCGGGCGCGACCTGTGCCTCGGGCGCGACGCCCGGCGGCGGCGTGGCGCTCATCGAGCCAGCCCCGCCGGCCGGATCCGGCCGCGACCGCGCAGCCGGTTGACGAGCGTGGCCAACGGCGTGACGAGCCGGACGTAGGCCGACGCCCGGCCGGTCGCGAGCCGCAGCTCGCCGGTGAGGGCGGCGCTGAGGCCGGCGGCGGTCGAGGGGTCGCCGACCATCGACGTCGTCGCCAGGCCGACCTCCATCGCCGTGTGGGCATCGGACACGGCCACGCCCGGCACGCCGACGGCCTTCGCGAGCTCGGCCGCACGCTCGTTGCCGCGGCCGACGACGAGGCGGGCGTTCCAGGCCTCGATCCAGTCGACCGAGCCGGCGAGCGCCTCGAGCGCGGCGGTATCGGCCGACTTCGCGAGCGAGCCGCGGAGCCGATCGTAGGGATGAGGCATGCCGACCAAACCGCCCTGCTCGCGCACGGCGGCGACCGTCTCGGTCGCGGACCGCCCGGGCGGCACGGCCCGCTCGATGAACACCGCGATCAGGTCACCCTCACGCGTCCGGATCTCCTCGCCCACGAGGACGGCCAGGCCCGGGGCGATCCTCGGGGCCGCGTCGCGGGCCCGGAGCGCCCCGTCGATCCGATCGTGGTCGGTGATCGCGAGGTGGGTCACGCCGCGGGCCGCCGCGGCCCGGACCATCGCCGCCGGCGAGGCGAGCGAATCGAAGCTCGCCGAGGTGTGGCAGTGGAGGTCGACGAAGGAGACCTCGGACCGCTGGCTCGCGGAGGCGTCACCTCGATCCTCGGTCGGTCGTTCGGCAGTTCGCGCTCCGGTCGTGGCGAGGCTCGCTAGACGGTCTGCACGAGCGACTTCTTGAAGAAGTCGTAGTGCTTGAGCGCCTCGCCGGTGCCGAGCGCGACGCAGTTCATGGCGTTCTCGGCGACGTGGCACGGGACCCCGGTGACCTGGGTCAGCAGCTTGTCGATGTTGCGCAGCAGCGCGCCGCCGCCGGACATGACCATGCCCTTGTCGATGATGTCGGCCGACAGCTCGGGCGGGGTCTGCTCGAGGACCTGGCGGACGGCCGCGACGAGCTGCTGGAGCGGCAGCTCGATCGCCTCCATGGCCTCCGAGCTGGTGATCGGGATGGTCCGCGGCAGGCCGGCGATGAGGTCGCGGCCACGAACCTCCATCGACAGCTCGCGCTCGAGCGGCAGCGCCGTCCCGATCGTGATCTTGACCTCCTCGGCCGTGCGCTCGCCGATCATCAGGTTGTACTTCTTGCGGACGTATGAGGCGATCGCCTCGTCGAAGCTGTTGCCGCCGACTCGCAACGAGTTCGAGACGACGATCCCGCCGAGGGCGATGACCGCGACCTCGCTCGTCCCGCCACCGATGTCGATGACCATGTTGCCCGACGGTCCAGAGATCGGGACGTTGGCCCCGATCGCGGCCGCCAGCGGCTCCTCGATCAGGTACGCCTCGCGCGCACCGGCCTTCAGCGCCGCGTCCTTCACGGCCCGCTTCTCGACCGAGGTCACGCCCGCGGGGACGCTGATCATCACCGCCGGCCCCGACAGCCGGAGCTTCATCCGGCCACTCATCGCCTTGTTGATGAAGAACCGCAGCATCGCCTCGGTGATCACGTAGTCGGCGATGACGCCGTCCTTCATCGGGCGAATGGCCTGGATGTTGCCGGGCGTCCGCCCGATCATCTCGCGGGCGTCCTCGCCGACGGCCCGGATCCGGCCCTCGTCGTCAACCGCCACGACCGACGGCTCCTGGATGACGAGGCCCTTGCCCTCGACGTGGACGAGGACGTTCGCCGTGCCGAGATCGATGCCGATGTTCATGCGGGGCTGACGAGCTCCTCTTCCTGGACGCGCTCGATCCTGGCGCCGAGGTCCAGGAACTTGCGCTCGATGTTCTCATACCCTCGCCGGACGTGATGGGCGCCGATGATCGAGGAGGTGCCCTCGGCGGCCAGGGCGGCGAGGATCAGCGACGCGCCCGCTCGCAGGTCGGAGATGTCCAGCTCGGCGGCGTGGAGCCGCGCGGGGCCGTGGATGACTGCCCGCTGCGGGTCCTCGAGCTCGATCCGGGCGCCCATCTTGGCCAGCTCGGCGGTCCACTCGAGGCGATCTTCGAAGATCGCCTCATGCACGTGCGACTCGCCCCGGGCCTGGGTCAGGAGGACCGTCACCGGCGGCTGGATGTCGGTCGCGAGGCCCGGGTAGGCCGCCGTCTCGACGTCGATGGCCGTCAGGTTGCCGGGCCCGGCGGCCGTGGCGTCGACCTCCATCCGGGTCGGCTGGCATGACACCGCGAGACCAGCCCGCCCGAGCACCTCGACGAGCGCCTCCATCGTGTCGCAGGCCACATCCTCGAGGACGACCCGGCCGCCGGTGACACCGGCGGCGATCGCGAACGTCCCGGCCTCGATGCGGTCGGGCATGACCGCGTGCTCGGCCCCTCGCAGGCGGCGCTTGCCGTCGATCTCGATCGTGTCCGGTCCGGTCCGCTCGACCACGGCGCCCATCTTCTGGAGGAACGCGATGAGGTCGTCGACCTCGGGCTCCTGGGCGGCCGGCCGGATGACCGTGTGGCCCTCGGCGAGGGTCGCCGCGAGCATCGCGTTCTCGGTGCCCATGACGCTCACGAACGGGAACCGGACCTCGGTGCCGCGCAGGCGACCGGGCGCCTTGGCGTAGTAGTAGCCGTAGCGGTAGTCGATCTGGGCGCCGAGGGCCCGCATGGCATCGACGTGGAGGTCGACAGGGCGGCGCCCGATCCGGTCGCCGCCGGGGTTGCTGATGACGACCTCGCCGAAGCGGGCCAGGAGCGGCCCAAGGAGCATGAAGCTGGCGCGCATCTTGGCCGCCGCCTCGAGCGGCACGAACAGCCAGTCGACGTCGCCGGCGGAGATCTCGTAGCTGTTCGGCTCGGGGTGGTCGACCACGACGCCGAGGTCGCGCAGCGTGTCGGTCATCGCCCGGACGTCCTCGATCTCGGGGACGTTCGTGATCCGGCAGCGCTCGCCCGTCAGCGTCGCCGCGGCGAGCATCTTGAGGGCCGCGTTCTTGGCGCCGCTGACTCTGACCGTGCCGTCGAGCGGCCGGCCGCCGGTGACGAGGAACCGCTCACGCGGCACCGCCGGCGGCTCGTACTCCCAGTGGAACGGCCTCGCGTCAGCCATTCATCCTCGCCCTGTCGCGCGGGACCGTCGCCGCTCAGCCGCGGCGGCGGGGACCCTCGCGGTGTCGTCGTTCAGCAAGACGGATGCGCAGCAGCGCCTGTTGCAGCGCAGCGCGCGCGGCCGACAGGTCGGCGCCCTCGTGGTAGCCGACCTCGAGCGCCCGCTCCGCCTCGCGCCGGGCCTCCTGGGCCTTCTCGAGGTCGATCTCGGAGGCCATGTCGGCCGTCTCGGCCATGACCACGACCTTGTCGGGCCGGACCTGGACGAAGCCGCCGACGATCGCGAACGCTTCCTCGGTGCCACCCTTCTTGATCCGCAGCTCGCCGACGCCGAGCGTCGACAGCAGCGGGGCGTGGTGCGGCAGGACGCCGAGCTCGCCCTCGTAGCCGGGCAGCTGGACCGAATCGACGGTGTCGCTGAAGGCCAGCCGCTCCGGGGTCACGATCTCGAGCTGGAGTGGCATTCAGGCCTCCGTTCCCGGCAGCGGCATCAGCCGGCCAGCTTCTTGGCGTTCTCGCGGACGTCGTCGATCGTGCCGGCCAGGAAGAACGCCTGCTCGGGCAGGTCGTCCGCCTCACCTTCGAGGATCGCCTTGAACGATGCGACGGTGTCCTTGATCGCGACGTACACCCCCGGCCGGCCGGTGAAGACCTCGGCGACGTGGAACGGCTGCGAGGCGAAGCGCTGCAGCCGGCGGGCTCGGGCCACGGTCGCCTTGTCCTCCTCCGACAGCTCGTCGATGCCGAGGATCGCGATGATGTCCTGCAGGTCGCGGTAGCGCTGCAGGACCCGCTGCGTCTCGCGCGCGACGTCGTAGTGCTCCTGGCCAACGACGAGCGGGTCGAGGACCCGTGACGTCGAGGTCAGCGGGTCGACCGCCGGGTAGATGCCCAGCTCGGCGATCGAGCGCTCCAGCCGGATCGTCGAGTCGAGGTGCGCGAACGTCGTCGCCGGGGCCGGGTCGGTGTAGTCGTCGGCCGGCACGAAGACCGCCTGGAGCGACGTGATCGAGCCCTTCTTGGTCGAGGTGATGCGCTCCTGGAGGGCGGCCATCTCGGTGGCGAGGTTCGGCTGGTAGCCGACCGCCGAGGGCATCCGGCCGAGCAGTGCCGAGACCTCGGACCCGGCCTGCGTGAAGCGGAAGATGTTGTCGATGAACAGCAGGACGTCGCGGCTCTCCTCGTCGCGGAAGTACTCGGCCATCGTCAGCCCGGACAGGCCGACGCGAAGGCGCGCGCCGGGCGGCTCGTTCATCTGGCCGAACACGAAGGCCGTCTTCTCGATGACGCCCGACTCGGTCATCTCGTGGATCAGGTCGTTGCCCTCGCGGCTCCGCTCGCCGACGCCGGCGAAGACCGAGACGCCGGCGTGCTCCTGGGCGACGTTCCGGATCAGCTCCTGGATGATGACCGTCTTGCCGACGCCGGCGCCACCGAAGATCCCGACCTTGCCGCCCTTCTTGAACGGGCAGATGAGGTCGATGATCTTGAGCCCGGTCTCGAAGACCTCGACCTCGGTCACCTGGTCCTCGAATGCCGGCGGGTCGCGGTGGATCGGCAGCCGGACGCCGGCCTTGACCGGGCCCTTCTCGTCGATCGGCCGGCCCAGGACGTCGAACACCCGGCCGAGCGTCCGCTCGCCGACGGGCACGCTGATCGGGCCGCCGGTGTCGGTCGCCTTGGTGCCGCGGGCGAGGCCGTCGGTCGAGGTCATCGCGACGCTCCGGACCCAGTTGTTGCCGAGATGCTGCTGGACCTCGCAGACCAGCGGCTCGCCCTCGCGCTCGAGCTCGACGGCATTGAGGATCGCCGGCAGCTCGCCGGCCGGGAACTCGATGTCGACCACCGGGCCGGTGATCTGGACGACCTTTCCGACGGTCTTGGGGGGAGCGGCGCTCGCCATGTTCGTGACGTCCTCCTGGGCTCGACTCGGTGCGCTCGCCGTCAGCGGGCGCGCGCGCCGGTCGCGATCTCGATCATCTCGCGGGTGATGTTGGCCTGCCGGACCTTGTTGTAGGCCAGGGTCAGGTCGTCAATGAGCTCTTCGGCGTTCTCGGTGGCATTCTTCATCGCCACCATGCGGCTCGATTCCTCGCTCGCGCGGGCTTCCAGCACGGCCTGGTAGAGGCGCGTCGCGACGTAGCGCGGCAGGAGCTGCTCGAGCACGACCGCAGGCTTCGGCTCGAACAGGAACTGGCGACCGGGGATGCCCTGCTCGGTGTCGGAGGCCGGCGTGATCGGCAGCAGGTCGTCGAGGACCGGCTGCTGGGACAGCGTGCTGATGAAGCGGCTGTAGATCAGCTCGATCCGCGCGTAGTCACCCGACAGAAAGTCGTCGGTCAGGAGGCGCGCCAGCGGCAGCACGTCGGCAAACGACGGCCGATCCCCGAAGCCGGCGAAGTGGGCCTCGATCGGTACACGGGCCCGGCGCATCGCATCGCGGCCCTTGCGGCCGACAGTCACGACCGCCAGGTCGCCCTTGTGCTCGGTGATCTCACGGGCGGTGAAGCGGATCGTGTTCGTGTTGAGCGGCCCGGCCAGGCCGCGGTCGCTCGTGATCAGCACGATCAGCCGCTTGCCCTCGCTTCGCTGGGCCAGCAGCGGGTGGTCCTCGCCGCCCAGGACGGCGGCCACGTCGGCCAGCACCTCGTCGATCTTCTCGGCGTACGGCCGGGCCGCGAGGGTCGACTCCTGGGCGCGCTTGAGCTTCGAGGCAGCCACGAACTGCATCGCCCGGGTGATCTGCTTGATGTTCTGCGACGCACTGATGCGCCGCCGAATATCACGCTGGCTAGCCATCGGCGGACGTCATGCCAGGAACGACTTCCGGAACTCGGTGACCGCCGCGTCGAGGCCGGCGGTGATCTCGTCGGACAGGGCCTTGGTTTGGCCCAGCTCCTCGAGGACCTTGGGGTGCTCGGCCTCGAGGAAGCGGTAGAAGCCCGTCTCGAACTCCTTGACCCGTGGCGTCGGCACGTCGTCGAGGTGGCCGTTCGTGGCGACGTACAGGATCGCGACCTGCTTCTCGACCGGCAACGGCTGGTACTGCGGCTGCTTGACCACCTCGGACAGCTTCTCGCCGCGGGTCAGCTGGTCGCGGGTCGCCTTGTCCAGGTCGGACGCGAACTGGGCGAACGCGGCCAGCGCGCGGTACTGCGCGAGGTCGAGCTTTAGCGGCCCGGCGACCTTCTTCATCGCCTTGGTCTGGGCGGCCGAGCCGACGCGCGACACGGAGATGCCGACGTTGAGCGCCGGCCGCTGGCCGGCGTTGAAGAGGTCGGTCTCGAGGAAGATCTGGCCGTCGGTGATCGAGATGACGTTGGTCGGGATGTAGGCCGACACGTCGTTGGCCTGCGTCTCGATGAGTGGCAGGGCGGTCAGCGAGCCGCCGCCGTTCTCGTCGTTGAGCCGCGCGGCTCGCTCGAGCAGCCGGGAGTGGAGGTAGAACACGTCGCCGGGATAGGCCTCGCGGCCCGGCGGGCGGCGCAGCAGGAGGGCCATCTCGCGATAGGCCCAGGCATGCTTGGAGAGGTCGTCGTAGACGCACAGCGCGTCCTTGACCTGCTGCCCGCCGATCTCGACGCCGACCTCCATGACCTCCTCGCCGATGGCGGCGCCGGAGTACGGCGCGAGGTACTGCAGCGGCGCGGGATCCTCGGCCCCGGCGACGACGACCACGGTGTGCTCCATCGCGCCGTACTTCTCGAGCGTGGCGACGGTCTGGGCGACGGTCGAGAGCTTCTGGCCGATCGCGACGTAGATGCAGACCAGGCCCTGGCCCTTCTGGTTGATGATCGTGTCGATCGCGATCGCGGTCTTGCCGGTCTGGCGGTCGCCGATGATCAGCTCCCGCTGGCCGCGGCCGATCGGGATCAGCGCGTCGATGGCCTTGATGCCGGTCTGGACCGGCGTGTCCACGCCCTGGCGGACGATGACGCCCGGGGCGATCCGCTCGACCGGGCGGGTCTTCTTCGTCTTGATCGGGCCCTTGTCGTCGAGCGGCCGGCCGAGCGGGTCGATGACCCGTCCGAGGAGCGCCTGGCCGACGGGCACCTCGACGACCCGGCCGGTGGTCTTGACCGTGTCGCCCTCGCGGATCGCGCTGGCGTCTCCGAGGATGACGGCGCCAACGGTCTCTTCCTCGAGGTTGAGGGCCAGGCCCATGACACCACCTGGGAACTCGAGCAGCTCTGAGGCCAGGGCGTTCTCCAGCCCGTAGATCTGGGCGATCCCGTCGCCGACCTCGACGACCGTCCCGACGGTCCGCGTCTCTGCCTCGGCCTCGAACGTGTCGATGGCCGACTTGATGATGTTGACGATCTCGTCGGAGCGAATGGCCATGGGATCTCCTAGCGGGAGGCGATGAGCTGGTTGCGGAGGCGCTCGAGCCGACCGCGGACGCTGGCGTCGAGGAGGGTGTCGCCGACGCGGACGGTCAGGCCCCCGATGAGGCCCTCGTCCACGCCGGCCCGGAGGTCGACGGTCTGGCCGGTGAACCGGGTGGCCCAGTCACGGACCCCCTCGGTCTCGTCGGCGGTCAAGGGAGTGGCGCTCGTGACCCGCGCCACGACGACGCCACGCCGGCGATCGAGCAGACGGCGGTACTCGGCCGCGACGGCCGGCAGGCGCTCGATCCGGCCCTTCTGGGCCAGCAGCGCCGCGAGCTTGACCACGCCCTCCGGGACGCGATCGGCGAGCAGGCGCTCGATCAGCTCGAGCCGCTCACGGTACGGACGGGCGGGGCTGTCGACGATCCGCAGGACGCGCTCGTCCGACAGCAGCTCGGCGGCCAGCGCCAGGCCTTCGGCCCAGGCATCGAGGGTCTCGTCGCGCTCGGCCAGCTGGAACGCGGCCTCGGCGTAGCGGCGTGCGGCGCTCGACACGCGGGCCATCAGCGCGGCGCCTCCGGTGCGACGATCGCGGGCCTTCCGATCACCGGCGCGACCCGCCGTTGCCGGCCGAGCCGGCCTTGGTCAGGAACTCCTCGACGAGGCGCCGCTGGCGGTCGCCGGTCATCGACTCGTTGACGACCTTGCTGGCCGCGGCGAGCGCCAGGTCGGCGACCTCGCCGCGCAGCTCGGCCAGGGCGCGGCCCTTCTCGGCCTCGATCTCCTCGCTCGCGCGGCTGCGCATGCGCTCGAGCTCCTCGCGCGTCGCGGCGATGTCCGCGTCGCGCGTCTCCTGGGCCATCTTCTGGGCCCGGGCCAGGATCTCGTTGGCCTCGCGGCGCGCCTCGGTCAGCGCGTCGAGGCGTTCCTGCTCCGCGGATTCACGGTCACGTCGAGCCTGCTCCGCGTCGCGCAACCCCTGCTCGATGCGCTCTCGGCGGTCGGCCAGGAGCTGGCTGACCTGCTTGCCGAAGGCCAGATACAGGAGCCCGGCGAACACGAGGAAGTTGATCGACGCGACGATGATCCAGAAGAAGTTGATGGCGAGCACGCCCTCGCCGCCGCCGGCCTCCTGGGCCGGGACGATCGGGCCGAGCGGCGAGCCCGCGGCGATCGCGAACAGGTTCATCGTGGCGGCTCGAGGCCGCGCCTCCTCATCGCTCTCGAAGCGCGGCGCCCTACGCGCCGCCGCCGAGGACGATGGCCAGGATCGCGACGACGATCGCGAGGACGCCAAGGCCCTCGGCGAACGCCGCGCCAAGAATGAACTGGGCACGAATCGCCGGCGTCGCCTCGGGGTTGCGGGCGATGGCCGTCGTGGCCAGGCCGGTCAGGATGCCGATGCCGATCGCGGGGCCGACGACCCCGAGAGCCGCAAGACCGGCGCCGATGTTCTCCATCGAGTTTCCTCCTCTGCGGGCCGGCTGGGCGCCGTCCCGTCCGATTGCCTTGGTTGACACCGCTCGCTCGCGGTGTGCTGGGATCAGTGTGTCGCTCCCGCGGCCTCGAGCGGCGGTGCGAGCCCGCCTTCGGGGACGTCCGCGAGGGCAGGCGCCTCGTGCTCGTCGTCATGGTGGCTCTCCACCGCGATGACGGTGTACATGAGCATCAGCGTCGAGAAGATCAGGGCCTGCACGAAGTTCAGCAGGCCCTCGAGCATCAGGATCCCGGCCGGGATGATGGCGATCGTCAGGGCCGTGATCACGCCCAGCGCGACCTCTCCGCCGAAGATGTTGCCGAAGAGTCGCATCGCCAGCGTGACGGGCTTGACGAACTCGAGCAGCAGCTCGATGAGGCCCACGAACAGATCGATGATGCCGGTCGCGATCCCGTGCCGAAATCCGCGCAGGACAAAGAACTTGCCGAGATAGCCGCCGACGCCGAGGCGCCGGAAGCCCTGGAAGTTGAAGTACACGAAGGTGACGAGCGCGAGCCCGATCGTGACGTTGACGTCGCTCGTCGGCGCGCGCAGCCCGTCCAGCCGCCCGACGAACGGCAGCAGGCCGCTCCAGTTCGAGAACAGGATGAACAGGAAGAACGCCGCGTACAGCGGGACGTGCCGCCGCGCATCCGCGCCACCGATCGAGATAGCCCAGTTCTCGAGGGCCTCCCAGGCGAACTCGACGACGTTCTGGACCCGACCGGGGATCGTCCGGAGCGTCCGGCCGGCCAGGAAGAAGACGACCAGCAGCACGACCATCACGATCCACATCGTGAACAGGCTGTCGGTGATGCTCACGTCGGCCGAGATCAGCGGCGGGGCATGATGCTCGCCGTTCTCGCCGCCTTCGGTCGGCAGCTCCCAGATGACATGCGGCGCCGGGACGTGGATGTTGGCCTCGATGAGATCGGGGATGCCGGCGATCGGCTCCCCGGGCTGGTCCTTGGGGAACGGCGGGACCACCACGTACGCGATGGCGTCGATCACGAAGATCGCGAGGAGCACGAGCAGGGCGCGTCTGAGCAGGCCGCGGCGAGCGCCGGCGGCGGGCTGGCCGGTGGTGGCCTCGTCGAGGGCGGCTTCGGGCGCCGTCTCGGTGCCCGTGCCGGGCGCGGCGGACTTCGGGGCCGCCGGGTCAGTCGACACGCATCCTCCAGGTCGGCGGCGCGGCTGGGGCGCCGGGCTCGGGTCGGTCTCAGTCGATGTTCGCGAGAAACCGGTTGATGAGTCGCCAGGCGACTCTGGCACCGGCCGCCAGTCCGAACAGCAACCCGATCAGCAGGAGGACGGGGAACGTCAGCCCCACCTGCTGATCCAGCCAATGCCCGGCCAGCGCGCCCAGCAGGGTCGGCACGAAGAGGATGAACCCGATCTCGGTGAAGAGGGCGAAGTAGGCCCCCGTCTTCCCGGGCTCGATCACGCGCCACCTGGCAAGGCCACGGGAGTATACCAAGCGGCGGCCGAGCGGCCTCAGGCGGTCGGTGGCGGTGGCGACGCGGTCGGTGGCGGTGGCGACGCGGTCGGTGGCGCGGAGACCGTGACCGACCGCGTCTTGGTGGACACGCCACCTGGGCCCGTGACCGTGAGCCTCACGGTGTACGTGCCGGGGGCGGTGTACGTGCGAACGGGGTTCTCAAGGATCGATGTCGTGCCGTCGCCGAACGTCCAGCGGTAGCTCGTGATGTCGCCTTTCGAGGTGCTCGTGAAAGTCACCTTCAGCGACGTCGCCGCCTGGGTGTAGCTGAACGTCGCCACCGGCGGCGCGGGGGTCGGGGTCGGCTTGGGCGTCGGGCCGAGGGTGATGACCGGGATCGGCGTCGGGGTGGCATCGAGGCCGAGGCCCGGATCGACGACCGGCCCGAGCGTCCCGGCCGGCGGCAGCGTGACCGGCGGCTGGAGTGTCCGGATGGCGACCTGGCTCGGTTCCCCGGTCGGCTCGTCCGTCGCGAGCGGGCCGGCCACCGGCGACCCGAACAGCTGCAGCGCGACGAGCGACAGGAGCACGCCGCCGACGATCGTCGCCGAGTCCCACCACAGGATCCGCCGGCGGTCAGGCGGGTGCGACGCGACGCGCCGCGGCGGCGCGGCCTCGACGGGCACCGTCGCGGCGGCCGGCGCCTCGTCTCCAGCCGCGGCCTTCTTCTTGGACGGCTCGTGCCTGATCCGCGCCGCGACGTCATCGGCGGACAGCTGCGGGGCGTCGTCGCGCCGCTTGCGCCGGCGCTGCCTGCCGCTCCACGTCTCGCCCATCAGGTCGCCTCGCGCCGATCCGAGCCGCGCTGGCCCCGGAGCATGAAGGCCATGATTCCGAACGCGACGAGCGCTGCGAGGAACGTCAGCACCCCGACCAGCGTCGAGACGAACAGCGACAGGATCCCGAGGGTCGCGCAGATCGCGTAGATCAGGAGCACCGTCGCGCGGTGGGACAGGCCGACGTCCAGCAGGCGGTGGTGGATGTGGCCGCGATCCGGGCTGAATGGTGAGCGGCCGGTCGAGACGCGCCGCACGATCACCCAGAACGTGTCGATGATCGGGACTGCCAGAACGAGCAGCGCCACGACGACCTTGGCGAAGCCGAGGATCGACAGGACGGCGAGGACGTAGCCGAGGAACATCACGCCGGCGGTGCCCTGGAAGATCGTGGCCGGATGGAAGTTCCAGCGCAGGAAGCCGAGCAGCGCCCCGGCGAGCGTGAAGCACAGCATCGCCACGAACGGCTGCACGACACCGACGGCGAGGCTGATCACGCCCAGCGTGACTGCGGCGATCAGGGCAATGCCGGTCGACAGGCCGTCGAGGCCGTCGATGAAGTTCAGGCTGTTGATCATCCCGACGACCCAGACGACCGTGAAGCCGATCCCGATGACCGCCTCGACGCGGACGTTCCCGGACCCGAACGGGTCGCTCACGAAGGCCACGATGACGCCGCCGACGACGGCCACCAGGGCGAGCCCCAGCTGGCCGGCGAACTGCCAGCGGGCCCGAAGGTCGAACCGGTCGTCCAGCGCACCGAGCACCACGGCGAGCGTCCCGCCGGCGAACAGGGCCACGAGATTGTCCGACGTGATGCTCCGCGGTACGAGCATGCCCGGCAGCTCCCGGGCCAGGAAGGCTAGGGGGGCGCCGACCACGACGAAGGCGAGGGCGACCGCGATCCCGCCGCCCCGCGGCACGGGCCGGGCGTGGACCCGCCGCTCGTCGGGGTGATCGATGATCGCGCGCTTCGTCACCAGGCGCCCGACCCACGGCGTCACCGCGAGGGCCACGAGGGCAGCCGCCGCGAACGCCGCGACGATGACCGGCAGCGCCTGGATCGCGATGGTCGAGAAGCTCACCCGGCGGCCTCGCCTCCGAGGAACAGGCCCGGCACCGGGAAGCGAGCCGCGATCGCAGCCACCGCGGCGGCGAGCGAGGCCGTCGCTCCGGGGTCGTCACGCCTCCGAATCGCCTCGCCGATGATCCGCCCGATCTGGCGCATCTCGTCGGGGCCGAAGCCACGCGTCGTCGTCGCCGGCGTCCCCAGCCGGATGCCCGACGCCGTGTTCGGTGGCAGCGGATCGAACGGGATCGCGTTCTTGTTGACCGTGACGCCGATCTCGTCGAGGAGGGCCTCGGCCTCGTGTCCGGTCAGGCCCAGCGGCGACACGTCGACGAGCACGAGGTGGGTATCGGTCCCGCCGGAGACGATCCGGGCGCCCTCGGCGGCAAGCGCGTCGGCCAGGACGGCGGCGTTCTCGATCGTCCGCCGCTGATCGCTCCGGAACTCGTCGGTCGCGGCCAGCTTCAGGGCCACCGCCTTGCCGGCGATGACGTGCATCAGCGGCCCGC
>DATHRO010000131.1:0-2707 GCA_035465135.1 Candidatus Deferrimicrobiaceae bacterium | reverse complement strand
CCCTCGACCGTCAGCGACCATTGCTCGAGCGGCGTTCGCGGGGTCGGCCCGTCCGACAGCACCGGGAAGTCCGACGTCAGGTACTGGCCCGGCGGGGTTCGCGCTCGCAGGTCGGCGTCGGCCTCACCGGCAACGCCGCGCCGACCGACGAAGCCGCGCGTCACGAATCGCTCGCCCACTGGCTCCTCCGTTACCGTGATGCGCGGATTGTGCCCCTCAATGCCGGCCGGGCGCCAGAAGCGGCTATCGTCGGGGCGTGATCGTTCCGCGTCCCCTCCTTCGAGCAATCTGGGCCGCCAACAAGGCGATCGACCGCCTGTCCGGGGGGCGGTTGAGCACGTACCGGCCGACCGACCGCCGGGTCGGCGTGCTGTTCCTGACGACGATCGGCCGGCGCAGCGGCCAGCCCCGCCGCAACGCGATCTACTACGTCCATGACGGCTCGCGGTTCGCGGTCGTCGCCTCGAACGCGGGGGCCGATGCCGACCCGGCCTGGTGGCT
This sequence comes from Candidatus Deferrimicrobiaceae bacterium, assembly GCA_035465135.1. Lineage (GTDB taxonomy): Bacteria > Chloroflexota > Limnocylindria > Limnocylindrales > CSP1-4 > UBA5189. The sequence goes on along the minus strand of DATHRO010000131.1, from coordinate 2,206 downwards.
CAACCTCCAGGCCACGCCCGAGGCGACCGTCGAGGTCGGCAGGCGGTCGATCCCGGTCCGCGCCCACCTCGCGACCGAGGCCGAGCACGAGCGGCTGTGGCCCGAGCTCGTCCGGCGCCATGCCGCATTCGGTGAATACGCGCGCGCGACGCCCCGTCCGATCCCGGTCGTGATCCTGGAGCCGTAGGCGACCCGGGCGTCGCGGCCGCGTCTTTGCGCCTCGGTATACAGTCGGCGGCACCGTGAACTGCTGGAACTGCGGCACCGCCAACTCCGCTGATGCGCGCTTCTGCAGCAACTGCGGCAGCTCGCTGACCAGCTGCCCGGTGTGTGGCGCGGCGATCACCCCGGGTGTCAAATTCTGCAGCAACTGCGGCACCCGGCTGGCCGGCGCGAACGGCGCGGCTGCCGCCGGTGCGGCGACGGACGACTCGGGTGCCGCTACGGAGCGACCCCCCGCGACCGGCGAGGCCCGCGAGCCGGGTGCGACGACGACAGGCGTCGCGACGGCGCGCGACGCGACCGTGGAGCGGCGCATGGTCACGGTCCTGTTCGTCGACCTCGTCGGCTTCACGGCGATGTCGTCGAGCCGCGACGCCGAGAGCGTTCGCGAGCTGCAGACGCGGTACTTCGACCGGGCCCGCGAGATCGTCGTCCGCTACGGCGGAACGATCGAGAAGTTCATCGGCGACGCGGTCATGGCATTGTGGGGAGCCCCGACCGCGCGCGAGGACGACGCCGAGCGCGCGGTCCGGGCCGCCCTCGACCTCGTCGAGATGGTCCCGAGCCTCGGGCAGGAGGCAGGCGTGGATCTCCAGCTGCGGGCCGGCGTCCTGACGGGCCAGGCCGCCGTGGGGATCGGCGCCGTTGGACAGGGCATGGTCACCGGGGACATGGTCAACACCGCGGCGCGCCTCCAGTCGATCGCGCCGCCTGGCGCGGTCTTCGTCGGCGACGAGACTCGCCTCGCCGCGGGCCAGGCAATCACCTTCGAGCCCGCCGGCGAGCACGAGCTGAAGGGCGTCCCGGTCCCGGTCCGCGCCTGGCGGGCGCTCCGGGTCGTGGGCGAGCGCGGCGGGGCCCGGAAGCCCGAGGCCCTCGAGCCGCCGTTCGTGGGGCGCGGCGAGGAGCTCCGGTTCCTCAAGGAGCAATTTCACGCGACCGGGCGCGAGCGCCGGGCGCGTCTCGTCTCGCTGGTGGGCCAGGCGGGCATCGGCAAGAGCCGGCTGGCGTGGGAGCTGGAGAAGTACCTCGACGGCGTCGTCGAGTCGGTGGCCTGGCACCGCGGCCGCTCGCCGTCGTACGGCGAGGGTGTCACCTTCTGGGCCCTCAGCGAAGCGTTCCGGCGTCGGGCCGGTCTGTCGGAGGGCGCCGACGAGGAGACGACCCGAAGCGCCGTCTCGGCGATGGTTTCCGAGTACGTATCCGACGATGCCGAGCGGGCCTGGATCGAGCCACGGATTCTCCACCTGCTGGGCATCGGCGAGGCCCCTTCCGGCGGCAAGGCGGAGCTGTTCGCCGCGTGGCGGACGTTCTTCGAGCGCCTCGCCGAGACGGCAACCGTGGCCCTCGTCATCGAGGACCTCCAATGGACCGACGACGGCCTGCTCGACTTCCTGGAGCACTTGCTTGACTGGGGCCGGTCGAGCCCGATCTTCGTGCTCACGCTCGCTCGTCCCGAGCTCCTCGAGCGGCGCCCGGGCTGGGGGACCGACCGGCGGGGCGCAACGGCGATGCGCCTCGAGCCGCTCAGCTCCGAGGCGATGCAGGAGCTGCTCGAGGGCATGGCCCCGGGGCTCCCGGAACGCGCCGTGGCGCGGATTCTGGAGCGCGCCGAAGGCATCCCGCTGTACGCCGTCGAGACGATCCGGATGCTGGTGGCCACGGGCCGGCTCGTCCAGGGGCCCGATGGCCTCCTCGCGCCACCGGCGGCCGGCGACCGCGGCCTGGACCTGGCCAACCTCGACGTGCCGCCGACGCTCCACGCCCTCGTCGCGGCGCGGCTCGATGCCCTGCCGCCCGCGGACCGCTCGCTGCTGCAGGACGCGGCGGTGCTCGGCAGGTCGTTCACGATCGAGGCCCTGGCCGCGATGACCGGCGAGACGCCGACGGCCCTCGAATCCCGCCTCGCCTCGCTGGTGCGGCAGGAGCTCCTGGCCGTGGAGACGGATCCGCGATCGCCGAGCCGCGGCCAGCACGCGTTCGT
>DATHRO010000130.1:0-7002 GCA_035465135.1 Candidatus Deferrimicrobiaceae bacterium | reverse complement strand
GACCGAGCGGCCGGCATGCTCGACATCGAATGGGGCGACGGCCACCGCACGACGTATGCCGCGCAGGAGCTGCGGTGGCTCTGCCCCTGCGCGTTCTGCCGCGGCGAGGCGGGCCTGCCGGGCTGGCTCGATTCCGGCCCGACACTGACCGCCGACCAGACGCGCCTGACCGACGTTCACCTCGTCGGGAGCTACGCCATCGCGCCACACTGGGCCGACGGCCACAGCACCGGCTTCTACACCTTCACGCTCCTCCGCGAGCGCTGCGGCTGCAGTGACTGTGCCGCCGCTCGGCGAGAGGCGGCGGGCGCGTCCGGCTAGATCCGGCGATGCCCGACCAGAGCGACGAGGGCACGATACCCATCGAGGTCGAGCTGAAGTTCGAGGTTCTCGATGCGGCTTCACTACAAGCCCTGTTCGACTGGGATCCCGATTCCGTCTTGACGATGCTGGCCGGGTTCAGGCCGGTCTCGCCGACGACGAGCCGTGAGGTCCTCGACCTGTACCTCGACACGGCGGGCGGCCGGCTGCGCACGGCCGGGCTGGCCGCCCGAATTCGATCGGAGGGCGGGCGTCACCGGCTGACGGTCAAGTCGACGGCCGAGCCCGTCGGCGGCGCGATCCACCGCCGCCTCGAGGTCGAGGGGCCCGCGCGCCCGACGCCGGACCCGGCGACCTGGCCGCCGTCGGCCGCCCGCGACATCGTCACGGCGGCCGTGGGCCGCGCCTGGCTGCGGGTCATCGCCTGCATCCGCCAGCGGCGCCAGACGCGGCTGCTGGGTCGCGGCCAGACGACGGTCGAGCTCAGCCTCGACGAGCTCGAGGCCCTCGCCGGCCCGCGGGATGAGCGGGTCCTGGACCGCCGCGTCGAGCTCGAGGCGGAGCTCGTGAAGGGCGAGCTTGAGGACTTGGAGGCCCTCGCCGCGGCGCTCGCGGTCCGGAGCGGCCTCGTCCCATCGGGCGAATCCAAGCTCGACTGGGCGCGGGCAGCACTCGCGCGGAGCCGCCACTCACGCTGAGCTCGGCGGAGGGTTGCGGGCCGCGGACGCCGGCCAGATGTTGAAGCGGCGTTAACGGGCCGCCGATTCGCGGTTGACCGATGCGCCCGAGCCTCTTCCTCGTGAACACGGGAAATCGTGAGCGGTCGCGCGCCGCAGCCCCTGCTCCCAGGCGGAGGACCCATCGAGTGACGCAAACCCGGCCGCGGCACATCGCCGCGCTCGCGCTCAGTGGCCTGTTCGCGGCCGCCGCCTGCACCTCGCCGGGCGCGACCGACGGCCCGACACAGGCGGCCCTCAGCGGCACCGTTGCGATTGACGGCTCGAGCACGGTGTACCCGATCACCGAGCTCGTCGCCGAGGAGTTCCAGGTCGCGAACCCGGGTGTGCGGGTGCCGGTCGCCTTCAGTGGCACGGGCGGCGGCTTCAAGAAGTTCTGCGCCGGCGAGACCGACATCAACGACGCCTCGCGCCCGATCAAGGCCGACGACGAGGGCGAGGGCGTCGCCTGCGAGACCAACGTCATCGAGTGGGTCGAGCTCCAGGTCGCGATTGACGGCATCACGGTCGTCGTGAACCCGGGCAACGAGTTCGTGACCTGCCTCACTGTCGAAGAGCTCGCCGCGATCTACGGCCCCGACGCGCGCGAGCACCTGCTCTGGAGCGAGGTCCGAGCCGGCTTCCCGGCCGAGGAGGTCCAGCGGTTCATGCCCGGCGCCGACTCGGGCACCTTCGACTACTTCACCGAGGTGGTCAACGGCGAGGTCGACGCGGCCACGACCTGGGCGACCCAGTCGGAAGATGACAACCAGCTCGTCACCGGGGTCGCCGGCGACACCTTCGCGATCGGGTTCTTCGGCTACGCCTACTACGTCGAGAACCAGGACAAGCTCGCGGCGGTCGAGATCGATGGCGGCAGCGGCTGCGTCGCGCCAACCGACGAGACGATCAACAGCGACACCTACGCGCCGCTGTCACGGCCGCTGTTCATCTACCCGAGCGTCAGTGCCGCGAAGGAGCGGCCGGAGCTCAAGGCCCTCGTCGACTACTACCTCGCGACCACCAACGAGTTCTCGGCCGAGGTCGGCTACATCGCCCTCCCCGACGACCTGCTGGCGGCGGAGGTCGCCGAGTGGCAGGCGGCTGTGGGCGGCTGACCGCATCCCCCACTCCTCCTCGGAGACGCAACCCCAGGCATGACGGCCGACGCGAGCAGCACCCAACCGAATCGCCTCACCCTCCGCGGCTCGATCCGCGAGCGGATCATCGAGCGGCTGCTGTTCCTGGCAGCGGCTCTCGGCGTGCTCACGACGATCGGCATCATCACGGTCTTGGCCTTCGAGACCGTCGAGTTCTTCCTGGAGGTCAACCCGGTCGACTTCTTCACCGGAACGCGCTGGTCGGCGCTCATCAGGCCGCAGTCGTTCGGCGTGCTCGCGCTCGTGTCAGGGACCGTGCTGGTGTCGGTGATCGGCCTGCTGATCGCGATCCCGCTCGGCCTGCTGGCCGCGGTCCTGCTCTCGGAGTACGCCTCGCCGCGGGTGCGGACGATCGTCAAGCCGGTCATCGAGACGATCGCCGGCATCCCGACGATCGTGCTGGGCTTCTTCGGGCTCAACTTCGTGGCCCCCCAGATCCTGCGACCGCTCCTCGGCCAGGACAACATCGGCGTCTTCTCGGCGCTGTCCGGCGGGATCGTGGTCGGCCTGCTCATCACGCCGCTGATTGCGTCGATCAGCGAGGACGCCATGCGGGCCGTGCCGCGCGGGCTGCGCGAGGGCGCCTTCGCGATGGGCGCCACGAAGTTCGAGGTCATTCGGAACGTCGTGTTCCCGGCCGCGATCTCGGGGATCATGGCCTCGATCATCCTGGCCATGAGCCGCGCCATCGGGGAGACCATGGCCGTGGTGCTCACGGTCGGCGCCAAGCCGCAGCTGACCTTCGACCCCACCGAGAGCGTCCAGACGATGACCGCGTTCATCGTCCAGATCACCGTCGGCGAGACGGCCCAGGGATCGATCGAGTACAAGTCGCTCTTCGCCGTCGGCGCGACGCTATTCGCGATCACGTTCGCGCTGAACCTGCTGAGCGGCTGGATCGTGCGCCGCTTCCGGACGGCCTACTGATGACCGCAGCGACGCCGACCGCAAGGACCGCCGCGCGCTTCGAGCCCGCGCTCATGCGGCGCAAGCTCTCGGGGACGCTGTTCTACGGCGCCTGCATCGCCGCGATCGGCCTGCTCCTCGTCGCCCTCGTGATGCTCCTCGTGGACACCTTCGGGCGCGCGGCGCCGTGGCTCGACCTGGACTTCCTGACCGGCGCGCCTTCCAGTCGGCCGAGCCGCGCCGGGATCCTGCCGGCCCTCGTCGGGACGTTCGAGATCGGGGTCATCGTCGGGCTGGTCAGCTTCCCGATCGGCATCGCCGCCGCGATCTACCTCGTCGAGTACGCGACCGATTCGCGCCTCAACCGGCTCCTCCAGACGAACATCAGCAACCTCGCCGGCGTGCCGTCGATCATCTACGGCATCCTGGGGCTGGCGCTGTTCGTGCGGGCCCTGGCGCTCGGTCCGACCGTCCTGTCGGGTGCGCTGACGCTCAGCCTCCTGATCCTGCCGGTCGTCATCATCGCCTCGATTGAGGCGCTGCGCGCCGTGCCAGCCGCACAGCGCGAAGGCGCCTACGCGCTCGGCGCGACACGCTGGCAGATGGTCCGCCGTTCGGTACTGCCGGCCGCGGCTCCGGGCATCCTGACCGGCGTGATCCTGGCGATGGCCCGGGCGATCGGTGAGGCCGCGCCGCTCATCGTCATCGGGGCCTTCACGTTCGTGACCTTCCTGCCCAATCCGCTCGAAGGCCAGTACACGGTCCTGCCGATCCAGATCTACGGCTGGGCGACCCGGCCCCAGGCCGATTTCCAGGGCATCTCCGCCGCGGCGATCGTCGTGATCCTGGCGCTGATGCTCGTGCTCAACGGACTTGCGCTCGTCGTCCGGGCGCGCCTCGGGAGACATATCCAGTGGTAGCCGAACCGGCAGCGCCCGCCGCCCCGCCAAACGAGGCCCGTACCATGCGCCCGATGAGCCTCGCCGTCCCGATCACTCCGACCACTGAGCCGACGGGGCTCGAGCCTGTCATCGAGCTCGACCACGTCTCCTGCTGGTACGGCGGCTTCCGCGCCGTCAAGGAAGTGTCGCTCCAGATCCAGCCGCGCGAGGTCACGGCGCTCATCGGGCCGTCCGGCTGCGGCAAGTCGACGCTGCTGCGGACGATGAACCGGATGAACGACCTCATCCCGAGCTACCGCACCGACGGCCGGGTCAGCTTCGAGGGCCAGGACCTGCACGGCGCCGGCGTCGATCCCGTCGCGGTCCGGCGGCGGATCGGCATGGTCTTCCAGAAGCCGAACCCGTTCCCCAAGTCGGTCTACGACAACGTCGCCTTCGGGCCCCGCATCAACGGCTTCAAGGGCAACCTCGACGATCTCGTCGAGCACAGCCTCCGGCGCGCCGCGCTGTGGAATGACGTGAAGGACAAGCTGAAGCAGTCCGGGATGGCGCTGTCGGGCGGCCAGCAGCAGCGGCTGTGCATCGCCCGCACGATCGCGGTCGAGCCGGAGGTGATCCTGATGGACGAGCCGTGCTCGGCCCTCGATCCACGCTCGACGCTCCAGATCGAGGAGCTCATGGCCGAGCTCAAGCGCGAGTACACGATCGTCATCGTGACCCACAACATGCAGCAGGCCGCCCGAGCCTCGGACACGACGATCTTCATGACCATGGGCGACGACCGCGCGGGGTACGTCGTCGAGCGCGGGCCGACGGAGAAGCTGTTCACCAACCCTGAGCAGCAGCTGACCGAGGACTACGTGTCCGGGCGGTTCGGGTGATCGAGCGGCCGTTCGATGCCGCAGCGCCGGGCGAGCCGGAGCCCGGAGACCGGAGCGGCCCGTCGATCGGGCCACGCGGCGTCCTCGAGCGCGAGGAGCGGGAGGTCAAGGACGAGGTCCTGCGGATGGGCTCGCGGGTCGAGCGCCAGATCCGGACGGCAACCCAGGCCTTCCTGGCCCGCGACCGCGAGTCGGCCGATGCCATCCGGGCGGCGGACGCCGAGATCAACGAGATGCAACGCGAGGTGGGCGAGCGGATCACCATCGCCATCGCCACGCAGGCGCCCGTGGCGCGCGACCTGCGCCTGCTGCTGGCCCTGAACCACGTCGCCTCCGAGCTGGAGCGCATCGGCGACCACGCCGTTGGCATCGCCCGCCAGGTTCGGTGGCTGAGTCCCGACGACGTGCCGCTCCCGGCAGCCGAGGAGATCAGCCGGATGGGCGCGCTCGCCGGCGAGCTGGTGACCGGCATCCTGCGAGCCCTCGTCGAGACCGACGTCGAGGCGGCGCGCGAGGTGGCTGCCCGTGACGACGAGATCGACCATGGCTACGCCCGGGTCTTCGAGGCCGCGGTCCACGAGATGCGGACGAACCCCGAGGCCGTCGAGCGCGGCACCCGAACGGTCCTCGTGGCGCACTGGTTGGAACGAATCGGCGACCGCGTGACGAACATCGCGGAGGACGTCGTCCACCTCGAGACCGGCCAGGTCGAAGACCTCAACCGCTAGGCTGTTGCGGTGACCGCTCCACCCCTTCGTGTGCTCGTGCTGTGCACCGGCAACAAGGTCCGCAGCCAGATGGCCGAGGCGTTCCTTCAGCGGGCCGGCGGCGGTCGCGTCGCGGTCAGCTCGGCCGGCACCCATCCGTCGACCGTCTCACCGCTGACCGTGAAGGTGCTGGCCGAGCGCGGCTTCGACTGGTCGGGCGCGCGCTCGAAGTCGCTGTCCGAGTTCCTCGGCCAGCCGTTCAACCTCGTGGTCACGGTCTGCGACGACGCGCGCGAGGCGTGCCCGGTCTTCCCGGGGGCGCAGCGCCAGATCCACAGGCCATTCCGCGACCCGATCTGGGCCGCGGGCTCCGAGGATGAGCGGCTGCGGGAGTTTCGGTCGGTTCGGGACGAGATCGAGGCCTGGGCCGGCGAGCTGGCGGCTGACCTGCTCGCCGAGGCGGACGCCGGCTGACGACCGTCAGGCGCTGGGCTGGGGGCGTCGGTTCGTTGCGCCAGCGAGCGGCACCGGCCGTGGTGAGCGCCGCAGCGATGCGAGCGGGACGAGGCCGCCGGGCATGATCGTCCCGGCGATCGCAGCCAGGCGCTCCTGCACGTCCGGCGCGATGCGGTAGAAGACCCAGCTGCCGCGACGCTCGGACACGACCGCGCCGGCCTCGCGAAGGACTCGCAGGTGGTGGGAGACCGTCGGCTGCGAGACGTCGCAGCACGAGGTGAAGTCGCAGGCGCAGACCTCGCTCGAGCCGGCCAGCTCGCGCATGATCTCGAGCCGCGTCGGGTCGGCGAGCGCCGCCAGGAGCTTGACTTCGGGGTTGGTGGTACGCGCCATGACCCAACTCTATCGATAAGTTTCGATATTGACAACCATCAATCTATGTGCGATATTGACGGCCGTCGATACCAGATCTCGACCACACCGGTAGGAGCACAGCATGTACGCGATGTACCTCGGCAGCTCGCCGGCCTCCGTCCGAGCCGGCGTGGACCACGAGGCAATGGCGCGGCTGGCCCTCGGTGACGACGCCGGACGGCGTGTCATCCGAACGGCGAGCCCGGCCACCGACCTGACGACTCGCCTTCGCGGCGCGTTCGGCTTCGGGCCGAAGCCCGTCGAATCCTGCAGCTGCCCAGCCTGAGATCCAACACTCCTCCACCGGCCGGCTCGTCTGAGCCGGCCGGTCCGCATGCTCGGAGCGACCACGATGACCGACCAGCCCGCCACCCTCACGCCCATCCAGGAAGTCGTCCGCGAGCGCTACGCCGAGGCCGCGCGGCGCACGCTTGACGAGTCGAAGACCGCCGCCTGCTGCGAGCCCGACTGCTGCGGCACGGACGCCGCGGCCGAGGCCAGCGCCGACTTCGGCGCGCTCCTCTACCCGGCGCTCGATC
>DATHRO010000129.1:0-12948 GCA_035465135.1 Candidatus Deferrimicrobiaceae bacterium | reverse complement strand
CACCGATCGTCCGACAGCCGGCTTCCACCGCCGACCGAACGCGGTCCGCCGGCACCGTCTTGGCGACGGCCACGATCCGGACCTGGTCCGGGTCTCGTCCGACTCGCCGGGCGGCCTGGGCGACCCGTGCCTCCAGGGCTCGGAGGCGGCGCCGGATGTCGTCGCCGGATTCGGGTGACATCGCCCGATCCTAGCCTCGCAAGCGGCCGTCGGTAGAGAGCCGCGCCCACGGGTCGGCGTCGGAGCGGCGGCGGGGCGCTTGCTAGCGGCCGCGACGCAGGAAGCTCGGGATCTCCAGGTCGTCGGCGTCGTAGGCGGCACGCTTGACCGGCACCGGCTCGGCCGTGGAGCGGGCGCCACCGTCGGCGCCCGATTCCTCGATCGTCGTCGGGGCCTCCGGGACACCCGCCTCGTTGAGTTGGCCGCGCTGGCGCTCCAGCTCCTCGAGGAAGTCGCGCGGCGCGCGAACGCTCGTCTCCGACCCGGCGCCCGCCGCGGCGCGCGCGGACGCCGACGGCGTGCGCCCGTCGAAGCCGGTCGCGATGACCGTGATCGCGACCTCGTCGCCGAGCCGATCGTTGAAGCTCGTACCGAAGATGATGTTGGCCTCGGGATCCGCGGCCGCCCGGATCTCCTCTGCCGCCTCGGTGACCTCGTAGAGCGACAGGCTCGATGCGCCGGTGATGTTGAACAGGATTCCCTGGGCCCCGGCGATGTCGATCTCCAGCAGCGGGCTGGCAATCGCCATCCGCGCCGCCTCGATGGCCCGGTTCTCGCCGGTCGCCCGTCCGATGCCCATGAGGGCCGAGCCCGCGTCCTTCATGACCGCCCGGACGTCGGCGAAGTCGAGGTTGATCAGGCCCGGCACGGTGATGATGTCGCTGATGCCCTGGACGCCCTGGCGCAGGACGTCGTCGACGACCCGGAACGCGTCGAGGATCGAGGTGTTCTTCTGGACGACGTCGCGCAGGCGGTCGTTGGGGATCGTGATCAGCGTGTCGACCTTCGACTTCAGCGACTCCGCGGCTCGCTCGGCGGTCAGCTTCCGCTTCGCGCCCTCGAACGCGAACGGCTTGGTGACGACGCCGATCGTCAGCGCCCCGGCCTCCTTGGCGATCTCGGCGACGATCGGTGCCGCGCCGGAGCCCGTGCCGCCGCCGAGGCCGGACGTGATGAACACCATGTCCGAGCCCTCGAGGGCCTGGGCGATCTTGTCACTGTCCTCCTCGGCCGCCCGCTCCCCGATCGTCGGGTCGCCGCCGGCGCCGAGGCCCCGGGTGATCTTGTCGCCGATCCGAATCTTGTGCGGCGCGTCGGACTGAAGCAGGGCCTGGGCATCGGTGTTGAGGGCGATGAACTCGACGCCCATCATCTCGGCGCGGATCATCCGGTTCACGGCGTTGCTGCCGCCGCCGCCGACCCCGATGACCCGGATCAGCGCGAAGTTCTCCGAGTCCGAGCGCAGGGCCATGACTATCCTCCCGTCGGCCGCCCTCGGCCGCGCTATAGGGGCTGTTTCCGACCGGGCCCCCTGGCGCGCTCGCTCGCCTCGTGAGTTCCCGCAGGTTGCCGCCGAGTCTATCAAAGGGCGACCCGGGAGCGAGCATCGAAATCGACGCTCGCGACGATTCCGTGGTCGTTGTACTTAGGGGAAGATGCTCCTGACCGCGTCTCGCAGGCGGCCGAACACGCCGCCTCCGGGCGCCGACTCGTAGCGCGTCGGTTCGCCCTCGTCGAGCATCGTCGCGCCCCACTGGAGCAGCCCGATGGCCGTCGCGTAGGCGGGGGTCAGAATCTGGTCGGTCAACCCCGCCACGCCGGCCGGCGCGACGACGCGGACCGGCATCTGGAGGACCTCGCGGCCGAGCTCGGCGATCCCGCCCAGCTGTCCCGCGCCGCCGGTCAGGATGAGGCCCGCCGGCAACATCCCGCCACCGGCCGCCTGCATCTCCGCCCCGACGAGCTCGAATGTCTCGCGCATCCGCGATTCGATGATCCGGCACAGCTCCAGCCGACCGATCGACCGTCCTGCTTCCTCGCCCAGGACGGCGACGCTGATCTCCTCCTCCTTGTCGATGCCCCGGAGGTAGCCCGAGCCATGCTGGATCTTCAGCTCCTCCGCGGCCGGCAGCGAGGTCTTGAGCCCGATCGCCACGTCGTTGGTGACGTTGTTGCCGCCGACCGGCAGGACGCTGGTGTGGAACGGCGAGCCCTCGAGGAACATCGCCAGGTCGGTCGTCCCGGCGCCGATGTCGGCGACAGCGACGCCGAGGTCGCGTTCCGTCTCGCTGGCCACGGCTTCGGACGCGGCCAGCGCGTTGACCACGAGCTCGTCGATCTTGACGCCGGCCTGACCAACGCACTTCATCAGGTTCTGGATGGCGGTCGCGGGCGCGGTCACGATGTGGGTCTCGACCTCGAGGCGCAGGGCGCTCATCCCGAGCGGGTCCTTGACGCCCTCCTGGCCGTCGACCACGAAGCCCCGCCGCTCGACGTGCAGCACTTCGCGGTTGGACGGGATCGGCACTGCCCGGGCGACCTCGACGGCGCGCCGGATGTCGTCGCGGCTGATCTCGCGGCTGTGGGCCGTGACCGCGACCTGGCCGGGCGAGTTGCGGCTCTCGATCTGGGCCCCACCGACGCCGACGAAGGCCTTGTCGATCTTCCAGCCCGACAGCCGCTCGGCCCGCTCGACGGCGTCGCGGATCGAGCGAACCGTCTGATCGATGTTGACGACTGCGCCCTTCTTGAGGCCCGACGACGGCACCGTGCCGTGTCCGATCACCGTCAGCCGTCCATCGCGGCCGATCTCGCCGATCAGGACGCAGACCTTGCTGGTCCCGACGTCGAGTGCGACCAGCGTCCCTTCGACCATGCCTACCTCAGCTCCCGTGTCAGATGAAGTGTCGCCGGATCAGGGCGACGTTGTTGAAGATCCGGAGTCCGAAGGTGATCAACGCCACGAGGTACAGGTCCAGGCCGAGCCGGTCGCCGATGAACGTCAGACCCACGGCCACGATTGCGTTGGTGACGAAGCCGGAGATGAAGATTCGGTTGTCGTAGACGCCGTCGAGCTCCGCCCGCACAGCCCCGAGCACGGAGTCGAGCGCGGCGAGGATCGCCACCGCCGAGTACCGGCTGAACTCGAAGCCGACGTTGACGTTGAGGACGAGCCCGAGCAGGACGCCCACCAGCAGGCCTGCCAGGGGTAGGAGCAACGATGCCGTCCTCGCTGCGGTGCGTTCCGGGCAAGGCTATCACCGCGGGCTTGGCCGAGGAGTGGTCCGAGGCACATAGGTGCCGTCCGTGTCCGAGGCCAGGATGATCCGCGCAACATCGTCCTCGCGATCGAGCAGCAGGCTCCGCAGCAGGCGCACCTGTCCAGCGATGATCTCGGGGCTGCGCGTCGCCGGACCGTAGAACCCGAAGACGGCATCCCAGTCCGCGGTCCGGACGACGTAGCCGTCCCGGTCGGTGACGACGACAGCCAGGGTCGTGGCCGAGCTTCCGACGTCGGCCGGGACCAGGCTCGCGAGGCGCGTCGCCACGTCCAGGTCGACGGCGTCGAGCCTGGCGCCGATCCCCAGCCCGACACCCGCGTCGGCCCGCCGGTCCTGGACCGTCGGCAGCACCGGCCCCGGCGCGTCAACCCCGCGGCTGGCGACGATGACGCCATCGCCGTCGGCTAGGAAGACCGTGTCACCGACCTGCCAGCCGACGATCGGCTCGCGCTCCTCGACCACGACGAGCAGCGCGCCGTCGAGCAGCGACACCCCGACCTCGGCCGAGCGCACCGTGGGCAGTCTGGCGATCGCCGCCGCGAGCGGCGCCGTCGCCAGCCGGAAGGCGTTCGTTCCGGGCACACCGGCCAGGGCGGCCTCGACGGCTGCGCCATCGGTCCAGCGCAACGCCGGCACTTCCAGCTGCTTCATCGCGAACACCGTCGGTCCCGTGATCAGCGTCCAGATGTAGCCGGCGGCGAGCATGCCCAGCAACCCGCCCGCGCGACCGGGAGTGACGATCCGGCCGAGTCGCGACCGTCCCCGGGCGAGCCGGCTCGGATGCCCGTCGCGCTCGGACCGCGCCCGGGCCCAGGGCTGCGGCCGGCCGTGATCGCGCCGGCTCGTCACCGCGGCAGGTCTCCGGGGCGGAGTCGCCGGTTCACCCGACCGGCGTGCCGCGCGATCGCCAGGTCGACGATCCGCAGGCACACGGCGACGAAGTCGAGGCCGCCCTCGGCGGGCAGCGTCGGGAACAGGCTGATCGGGGTGAAACCCGGGATCGTGTTGATCTCCGAGACGACGAGCCGCTCGCCGGCAAGGAGGAAGTCGACCCGCGCGAAGCCCTCGGCGCCGACCGCTCGGTAGGCGTCGCGGGCCAGCTTGTGGACCAGCTGTCGCGTCGCCTCGGGCAGCTCGGCGCGGGTCGACGTCTCGGACAGCCCGGGCGTGTACTTCGCGTCGTAGTCATAGAACTCGCGACCGGAGATGACCTCGCCGGGCCCGAAGACATCGAGCGGCGGCTCGGTCCCGAGGATCGAGACTTCCAGGTCGCGGGCGCCGGCCAGGTATCGCTCGACGACCGCGAGGTTGTCGTACCGGAACGCCAGGTCGAGCGCCGGGCCGCGCTCCGAGGGATCGTGGGCCAGCGTCATCCCGACCGACGAGCCGAGGCGGGCCGGCTTGACCATCAGTCGCGGCGCGTCCGGGCCGGCGAACGCCTCGAGCTGCTCGAGGACCGCGCCCTGGTCGGACGCCCACGCGGCGGCGCGGATCTCGAGCCAGTCCACGACCGGCAGCCCGAGGCCGCGCCACAGTCGCTTCTGGAGAGCCTTGTCCATGCCGAGGGCCGAGGCGGCCACGCCCGAGCCGGTATACGCCACACCGGCCGCCTCGAGGAGGGCCTGGATCGTGCCGTCCTCTCCGAACGGGCCGTGAAGGCCGATGAACACGACCGGCTCCGGCCGGGTGGCCGCGAGGCGATCGATCGCGGCACCAACCTCGACGGGGCCGTCAGCGCCGAGGGCGACCGGGTCGTCGAACGCCGACGGCGGCCGGTCGGCCCGCCGGTGCCCGTCGGGCAACCACCACCAGGCCCCGTCGAGATCGATCAGCACCTGCCGGACCGCGAGCCCGGCGTCGAGCAGGGCGTCGGCGACGGCCGATCCGGAGACGGCCGACACGTCGTGCTCGGCCGACGGTCCGCCGAGCAGGACCACGATCGGCGGGTAGGCGGCGACGCGATCGGTCATGCCTCCTCCTCCGCTGGCCACGGCCAGCCATTCCAGTCGCCGGCAAACACGATCTCCGGCATGAGGTCGACACCGGCGCGCGCGAGGACGGCATCGTGGACGTGGTCGACGAGTCGCCGAACGTCGGTGGCCGAGCCGCGGGCGTCGTTGACGATGAAGTTGGCGTGCTTCTCCGAGACGGTCGCACCGCCGATCCGGAAACCCTTCAGGCCGGCCCCGTCGATGAGCTCCCCGGCCGACGGTCCCGCGGCGGGATTGCGGAACGTGCTGCCCGCGGACGGCAGGCCGAGCGGCTGATGGGCCTGGCGCCAGCGGCGGATGTCGTCGAGCCGCGCCCGGATGTCCGGCGCTGACGCCGGCGTCAGCCGGAACCGCGCTACCAGGACGACGTCGTCGGGTCGCTCGGGGGGTCCGTGCTTGAAGCGGCTGTCGCGGTAGGCGAACTGCAGGTCGGGCGTGGCGAGCCGCTGCTCCGAGCCGTCGGCCACGAGCACGTCCGCATGGACCAGGATCGACGCGACGTCGGATCCGTGGGCGCCGGCGTTGGCCCAGACCGCCCCGCCGACCGTGCCGGGGATGGCCAGGCCGAACTCGAGGCCCGTCAAGCCGGCCTTCTGGGTCTCCGTCGCCGCCCGGGCCATCGGCACGCCTGCCTCTGCGACGTACTCGACGCCTTCGATGCGGCTGCCCTCGGCCCGAACGTGGACGACGAGCCCGCGGACGCCGCGATCCGAGATCACGACGTTGCTGCCGCGCCCGAGCAGCAGCAGCGGCAGTTCCCGCGTTCGCGCGAACCGCACGAGCGCCCGGAGCTCGAAGGCGTTGTGCGCCACGACCAGCAGATCGGCCGGGCCGCCAACGCGCATCGTGGTCAGCCGCCCGAGCCGGGCGTTTCGCTCGGCCTTGACGCCGACCCGCCGGGCGATCTCGCCGGCCAGGGCCGCGAGATCGAGTGGCGTCGCCGACGTGGAGCCGCGGCCCCGACCGGCGCCCTCGGTCCCGCTTCGCTCGGTCACGCTGCAGCCCGCGCCCGGGCCTCGACGGTCGCGGCCTCAGGCAGCGGTCTCCGCTCGGCGAGCGCGACCAGGAGGTCGGCGACCGCCGCGGCGGCGCCGGGACGACCGAGAGCTCGCGACGCGGCCGCCATCGCCGCGTGCTCCGCCGGCCGGGTGACGATCGAGGTCGCCGCCAGCAGCGCAGCCCCATCGAAATCGCCATCCGGGATCAGCGTCGCCGCGCCGGCGGCGGCCACGATCTCGGCATTGGCGACCTGGTGTGCCCCGGCGTGGGGGTATGGCACAACCACCATCGGCAGGGCGAGCGCAGTTGCCTCGGCGAGCGTCGACGAACCGGCCCGGCCGACGACGAGGTCCGCCGCGGCCAGGGCCTCGAGGAGACCCTCGCCAAGGTACGGCTGCGGCCGGTAGCGGCCCCGCAGCTCGGTCGGCAGCCGATCCCGCGACGCCTGGGCGGCGGCGTGGCCGTCGACGCCCGTGACGTGGATCACGTATCCGCGCTCTGCAAGCTCGGGCAGCGCCTCGGCGACGGCGTCGTTGAACCGTCGCACGGCCTGCGAGCCGCCAAAGATCACGATCAGTCGCTCCGTGCCGGGCACCCCCAGGCGCTCGCGCGCGGCCCCCCGATCGACGGCGCCGACGTCGCGGATGGGCGTGCCGGTCTCGAAGCACGGTCGGGTGGCCCGCAGCGCCCGGCAGGTCGCGCCGAACGACACCGCCAGCGCGGTCGCCAGCGAGGCCGTCGCGCGGACGCTCTTTCCGGGCACCACGTTGCCCTCCCAGAGCAGCGACGGGATCCCGAGAAGGCGCGCCGCCACCAGTACCGGGATCGCGACGTAGCCACCGGTCGTGAACACCGCAGCAGGCCGTCGGGCGACGAGAAGGGCCAGGGCCTGTGGCACCGACAGCCCGAGGCGGATCGGGTCGAGCACCAGGTGGGCATCGGCCGAGACGGTCCGAAGCGAGCGGAGCGCCAGCCTTCGCAGCGGGAAGCCGGCTTCGGGGACGAGATTCGATTCCAGGCCGCGATGGCCGCCCAGCCAGGCGATCTCAGGCGGGCTCGGGCGGCGGCGTAGCGAGCTCGCGACGGCGAGCGCGGGGTAGATGTGTCCCCCGGTGCCCCCGCCCGCGATCAGCAGACGCATCCTTCCTCCGATCTCCCGGCTCGACGGTCTCGCGCGAGATCGACAGCAGGACGCCGGCTGCGGCGAAGCTCACGATGAGCGACGAGCCGCCGGCACTGATGAACGGCAGCGTGATGCCGGTGACGGGCATCAGCGCGATCACGACGGCGATGTTGACGAACGCCTGCAGGCACAGCCATGCGGTGATCCCCGCGGCGAGCAGGGCGCCGAACGTGTCCGGGGCCCGGAGCGCGGTCCGGATGCCGGCGTAGCCGAGCAACAGGAACAGCAGGATCACGAGGCCCGCGCCGAGGAACCCGAACTCCTCGCCGATGATCGCGAAGATGAAGTCGTTCCAGGCGTTTGGGAGGTACAGCCCGCCGGCCAGCTTGCTCTCGCCGAGGCCGCTCCCGAACAGGCCGCCGAGGCCGAGGGCCAGCAGTCCCTGGATCGTGTGGAAGCCGGTGCCGAGCGGGTCGGCCCATGGGTCGAGGAACGTTCGGATGCGCTCAAGCTGGTAGCCGCGCAGGCCGACGATCAGGATGCCCGCGAGCGCCAGCCCGCCCATCGCGGCGAACTGCCACAGGCGGGCGCCAGCGACGAAGAACATCGAGAAGGCCGCCAGGCCGATGACCGTCGTCGTCCCCAGGTCCGGCTCCCTGAACACCAGCGCCAGAACCGGCAGGGTGATCAGCAGGAACGGCACTGTCCCGCTCCGGAGGCTCTTGATCTTCGTGCCCCGGCTGGCCATCCAGTGGGCGAGATAGACGATCAGCGCCAGCTTCGCGATCTCGGCCGGGTGGATCGCCGGCAGTGGGCCCAGGACGAGCCAGCGGGCGGAGCCACCCACGACGCGGTTGAGCGACGGCACGAAGACCAGGATCAGCAGGGCAACGGCGACGGCGTAGCCGGGCACCGATATCAGGCGTAGCAGCCGGTAGTCGAGGTGCATCATCAGCAGCATCGCGAGGAGCCCGAGGGCGCCCCACAGGATCTGGGGCCCGACGATCGCGAGCGTGTCGTCACGCTCGATGTAGGCCCGCATCGCCGACGACGAATAGACCATCAGGATCCCGATCGCGGCGAGGGCGACGACGGCCAGCAGGATCGAGTAGTCGGCCGGGTGCCGCTCGCGCTGCAGGACGTCGGTCTTGCCGCGCCCCGATCCGCGCTGGCCGGCCTCGGCGGTCTCGCGACGGCCGCCCCGAACGCGAGCGTCCTTCATCGGGCGCCCGCCCTCGGCCCTGCGGCGACCGTGCGGTCCGCGCAGCGCGTCGATCATCGCCCGGCCTCCGTCGCACGACGTTCGGCCAGTGCGCTGACGGCGGCCTTGAAGGCCCGGCCGCGAGCCTCGTAGTCGACGAACATGTCGAAGCTTGCGGCCGCCGGGCTCAGCAGCACGGTGGCCGGTGCGCCCGGGGTCTCGAGCGCGCGGGCGATGGCGTCGGCGGCATCGACGGCGGCCTCGAGGCTGGCGGCTCGCTCGATCCGCCCGACGCCGGCGGCCTCGAACAGGCCGGCCAGCTCCTCGGCCGTCTCGCCGATGAGCACCGCGGCCGCGGCCCGCTCTGCCACGACCCGGGCGAGCCCGGACAGGTCGACGTCCTTGCCGCGGCCGCCGGCGATCAGGACGATCGGTGGCTCGAACGCCCGGAGGGCCGCGGCGACCGCGTCCGGCTGGGTGCCCTGGGAATCGTTCACGAAGCGGACGCCGTCGACCGTCGTCACGACCTCGAGGCGATGCTCGACGCCGGCGAACGCCGCGAGCGCCGCGCGGATCGCGAGCGGGTCGACGCCGAACAGCAGCGCGGCGCTCGCGGCGGCCATCGCGTTGGCGACGTTGTGCCGGCCCGGAATCCGCAGCTCGGTCACGTCTGCCAGCGGTCCGTCTGCGACCGCCGCGCCGTCGAGCCTTGTGAGCCCGCGGACGACGATCCGTCCGTCGATCAGGCCGAGGCCGCCCGGCCTGGGCGGCCCGAGCCCGTACCACGCGATTCGAGCGCGAGCACCGGTCGCATAGGAAGCGGTGACCGGGTCGTCGGCGTTGAGCACGAGCGCACCGGCGGGATCGACGAGCTCCGCAAGGCGACGCTTGACCCGGCGATACGCCTCGAGGCTCCCGTGGCGGTCGAGGTGATCGGCCGTGACGTTGGTGTAGACGGCGACGGTCGTGCCCCGCGACAGCGTCGGCAGCTGCAGCTCGGACAGCTCGACGACCACTCGGTGCTCGGGCGTGAGCTCCGTGAGCCGTTCCACGAGCGGCAGGCCGATGTTGCCGCCGACGACGGCCGGGTGGCGTGGGTCGGCCGCCAGCAGGGCGTGGGCCAGGGCCGCGGTGGTCGTCTTGCCCTTGGTCCCGGTGATCCCGATCGTTGGCGCCGGGCAGAGCCGCAGGAACAGGTCGACCTCGGACAGGATGGCCGGTGCGCGAGGGTCACCGGACGCTCGGCGGGCCCTGAGCCCGGCGAGGGCGGCCCGCAGGCGCGGCTCTGTCGTTGGGAAGTCCGGGTGGATCGACGGTGACGTCGCGACGAGCGCCGCGCCGGCCCACGCGTCGGCCGGATCGACCGCCGGCCCGAGCAGCAACCGCACCGCCCGGCCCTCGAGGGCCGCGATCGCGCGACCGAGCTCGCCGGCCGGCCGGCCGTCGTAGACGCTGACCTTCGCGCCGGCGTCGGCCAGGAAGCGGGACAGGGCGATGCCCGTGCGGGCCAGGCCGAGCACGGCCATCGCCCGGCCGCGCAGCTGGCCGGCGCGAATCGCGCCGAGCGATAGATCGGCCGGATCGATCGGGGTCCCAGCGCGCTCGACCGTCATCGTGCTCACGACAGCCGATTGATCGAGGCGAGGAAGAGGGTCACGCCGATGAGCCCGGCGATGATCCCGATGATCCAGAAGCGGAGCGTGATCTTCTCCTCGTTCCAGCCGAGGAGCTCATAGTGGTGATGCAGCGGGCTCATCCGGAAGATCCGCTTCCCCCCGGTCAGCTTGAAGTAGCCGATCTGGAGCACGACCGAGCCCGTCTCGATGACGAAGATCAGGCCGACGATCGGCAGGATCAGGATCTGGCCCGTGATCAGCGCCGTCACGGCCAGTGTCGCGCCGAGGGCGAGTGAGCCGGAGTCGCCCATGATCACCTGGGCCGGGTGGACGTTGAACCACAGGAAGCCGAGCAGGCTGCCGACGACCAGGCCGCACAGGACGGCCAGGTTCGGCTGCGTCGGCTCGTTGAGCAGGGCCACCATGAGGAAGGCCACGAACGCGAAGACCAGCGTCCCGCCGGCGAGGCCGTCGAGGCCGTCGGTGATGTTGACGCCGTTGGCCGAGGCGATGATCGCGAAGGCTGCGAAGGCGACGTACAGCCACGGATCGATCATCACGTCGCCGACGAACGGAACGGCGATCCGGTCGATCGCGTACGTCGTCTGGATCTGGTACGCGGCGAAGCCGCCGACGACGACCAGCCACAGCATCTTCTGGCGGGCCCGGATGCCCTCCCCCGTCTTGGCGTTGAGGTAGTCGTCGAACGCCCCGAGGCCGCCGACGAGGAGGAGCGTCGCGAGGGGAGCGATGATCCCGCCCGGAGGCAGGCCCTTCATGAAGACGAACAGCAGGAGCACGACGATGATGACCAGCAGGCCGCCCATCGTCGGCGTCCCGGCCTTCTGGAAATGCGTCTCCGGGCCCTCGACACGGATCTGTTTGCCCATCCCCAGCCAGCGCAGGAAGCGGATGTAGCCGGGCATCAGGATCACGATCACGGCGAAGGCGAGGAGGACGGCCTGGATCAGCTCAACGGTCGATGTCATCGACGCGGCCTGCCGCGTCCCGCCAGCTCGGTCCGGAGGGCGTCGGCGAGTCGGTCGAGCTCGACGCCGCGCGACGCCTTGACGAGGACCACGTCCCCGTCGCGGAGGCGGGCTCGGAGGGCATCGAGGGCCGCCTCGCGGTCGCGTACCTCGACGACCCGGGAGGTGTCGAGGCCGGCGCCGCGCGCCCCGGCGGCGATCCCGGCGGCACCCTGGCCCACGACCACCAGCAGGTCGCACGTCGCGGCGGCCGCGATCCCGACGTCGCGATGGCCGCTGGCCGAGCCACGGCCGAGCTCGAGCATCTCGCCCAACACCGCGACCCGACGGCCCGGCAGCCCGGCGAGCATGTCGAGCGCCGCGGTGACCGACGGCGGCGAGGCGTTGTAGGCGTCGTCGATGATCGTGACGTCGCCGACCCGTTCGGCCTGGCCGCGATGCGCCGCCGACCAGCCCTGGCCGAGTGCCTGGGCGATGGCCGGCGGCGGAACCCGGGCCGCGTGGCCGACAGCTGCCGCGGCGAGGGCGTTGTGGACCGCGAGCTTGCCGAGGCCGGGGATCCGGATCGGGATCTCAGCGGGCCGGCCGCCGCGCGCCGGTGGGAGGCGCAACCGGAAGCGCATCCCCGAGAAGCCTTCGGAGCTCACCTCGGTCGCGGTCACGTCGGCATCGCCGGCGAAGCCGTACAGCAGGACCCTGGCCGCGGTGCGGTCGGCCATCCGCCGGACGCGTCGGTCGTCGGCGTTGAGAACGGCAGCGCCGTTCGACGGCAGCGCCTCGATCAGCTCGCCCTTGGCCTGCTCGATGGCCGCGAGCGAGCCGATCCGGCTGAGGTGGACGCCCGCGACGGCGGTCACGACGCCGATCCGGGGTCGGGCCAGGCGAGCCAGGTCGGCGATCTCTCCGCCGCCGTACATCCCCATCTCCAGGACGGCGGCGCGGTGCTCCGGCCCGAGGCGAAGCAGCGTCAGCGGGAGCCCGATCTCGTTGTTCAGGTTGCCCTCCGTTCGGAGCGTGCGGTAGGCGGCGCCGAGGACGGCCGCAACCGCCTCCTTGGTCGACGTCTTGGCGTAGCTGCCGGTGACGCCGACGACCAGCGGGTCGAACCGGGCCCGCCAGCCGGCGGCGATGGCGCCGAGAGCCACGATCCCGTCGGGGACGGCGAGCACGGTCACGTCCCCGAGCCGATCGAGGTCCGCGGCGCCGAGCGGCCGCGTGATGACGAGGGCGGCGGCGCCGGCGGCGACGGCCGCGGCGAGGTAACGGTGGCCGTCGGTTCGCTCGCCCGGCAGCGCCACGAACAGGTTGCCCGGCTCGACCACCCGGGAGTCGACCGCGGCACCGCGGATCGGTTGCTCCGCGCGCCGGAGGAGGCGCCCGCCGGCCAGGCGGCGCAGGTCCTCGGCATAAAGTGCGTGACGGCCGACGTCGTGCGAGCCGGCGCCCGCGGGCGTTGGGGGCGGGCCCTCCACGGTCACGGCGTGCAGTGTGGCACAGCCCTGGGCCGCCGCCGCCCCGGCCACACCCGTCACCACCCCGACCGCGCGACGTCGGCCGGCTGCGGCGGGAGCGGGGGCAGGAGTCCGGGCGTCCCGATCGCGTCGGTCGCCACGCGCCGGAACAGCTCGGTCGCGGTGATCGGCAGGATGAGGTCGCCGCCGGATCGCGCCGGTCGAGCTTCGCCGATCCGCACGGCCACGACGAGGTCGGGATGGCCGTCGCGTCGGGCGATGAAACCGACGCACGAG
>DATHRO010000128.1:0-12304 GCA_035465135.1 Candidatus Deferrimicrobiaceae bacterium | reverse complement strand
TCGGACGGCTGATCAGCCTCGAGGCGGGGAAGCCGATCCGCGATGCCGTCGTCGAGGTCGACCGCGCGTCGCTGACCTTCCGGCTCGGGGCGGACGAGGCGGAGCGGATGGTCGGCGAGGTCATCCCGCTCGACCTGCTGGCCAGCTCGAAGGGCCGGGTCGGCATCACCCGCCGCTTCCCGGTCGGGCCGGTGGCCGGCATCAGCCCCTTCAACTTCCCGCTCAACCTCGCCGCGCACAAGCTCGCCCCGGCGATCGCCTCGGGCTGCTCGATCGTCCTCAAGCCGCCGTCGAAGGACCCGCTCACGATGCTGACCGTGGCCGAGATCATCGACGGCGTGGGGTTGCCGAAGGGCGCGGTCAGCATCCTGCCGATGACCCGCGAGCTGGGCGACCGGATGGTGGCCGACGAGCGGTTCAAGCTGCTGAGCTTCACGGGCAGCCCGTCGGTGGGCTGGCGGATGAAGGAGCGGGCCGGCAAGAAGAAGGTCGTGCTCGAGCTCGGTGGCAACGCCGGGGTCATCGTCGACGAGACGGCCGACCTCGACTGGGCGGTCCGGCGGATCCTGGTCGGGGCCTACGCGTACTCCGGCCAGGTTTGCATCAGCGTCCAGCGGCTGTTCGTCCACGAGGCCGTCCGCGAGGCGTTCATGGAGCGCTTCCTGGCCGGCGTCGCGGCGCTCAAGCTGGGCGACCCGGCCGATCCGACGACCGACGTCGGGCCGATGGTCGACGCGGCCGCGGCCTCACGGACGGCCCGCTGGGTCGACGAGGCGGTCGCGCTGGGCGGCCGGGTCGCCGTCGGCGGCACGGCCGACGGGACGTTCTTCGCCCCGACGGTCCTCGAGAACGTGCCGGTCAGCGCCCAGGTCTGCTCGAACGAGGCCTTCGCGCCGCTGGTGGTGGTCTTCGGCTTCACCGACTTCGGGGCCGCGATCGCCGCCGTCAACGACAGCTTCTTCGGCCTCCAGACGGGCGTCTTCACGAACGACCTGGGCCACGCCTGGCGGGCCTTCGGTGAGCTCGAGGTCGGGGGCGTCATCGTCAACGACATCCCGACCTACCGGATCGACCACATGCCCTACGGCGGGGTCAAGGACTCGGGCCTCGGGCGCGAGGGCCTGCGCTGGGCGATCGAGGACATGACCGAGCTCCGGATCATGGTCCTGGCCCAGCCGACCTAGGGTCGCGAAGGCGGGGTCAGATCTCGCTGGTACAGGCCCGGCAGCGGGTCGCGTCGGCGGCGTTCGCCTCCTTGCAGTACGGGCACGTCTTCCCGGGTGGCTCTGGCGCCGGCGCCGCCTCGCGGATGAACATCTTGGAGAGCCGCCACACCACGAACGCGACGACGATGAACGCGAACACGACGTTGACGAAGGCGCCGTAGCGGATCGCCACCTCGGTGGCCGGGTCGCCGCCGGTCGCCGCCTGGAGGACGATCTTGAGCTCGGCGACGTCGACGCCGCCGAGGAGCAATCCGACCGGCGGCATGATGATGTCGTTGACGAGTGAGCTGACGACCGATCCGAGGGCGGCGCCGATGATGACGCCGATCGCCAGCGCGAGGGCGTTCGTCTTGAGCAGGAACGCCTTGAACTCAGCCCACACGGTCTCCACCTCCATCGACGCTGCCGGCCCAGATGGCCGGGCCCGCTCACTGGCGGCACGATACCGTGCGGGGATGCCATTCGGAGACCCGAGCGGCGACCGGTAGACTGCCGAATCGTGACCACGAGACCCCGAACCGTCGCGGACCTGCTCGTCGAGTGCCTCGAGGCCGAGGGCTGCCGGTATGTCTTCTCCGTGCCCGGCGAGGAGACGATGGACGTCCTCGAGGCGCTGTCGCGGAGCGATCGGATCCGCCACATCACGACGCGGCACGAGCAGGGCGCGGCCTTCATGGCCGACGTGCACGGTCGGCTCACGGGTCGCGCGGCCGTGGCGATGGGGACCCTCGGGCCCGGCGCCACGAACCTCCTGACCGGCATCGCCGACGCGTACCTCGATCGGGCACCGCTCGTGGCGATCACCGGCCAGGCCGGCTCCGACAAGCTCCACAAGGAGGCCCACCAGGTCGTCGACGTCGTCGAGATGTTCCGGCCCGTCACGAAGTGGAACACCCGCGTCGAGCGGCCGGCGGTCCTGCCCGAGGTCATCCGCAAGGCCTTCCGGGTCGCCACGCTCGAGAAGCCCGGGCCCACGCATGTCGAGCTGCCGGAGAACGTGGCTGCCGCAGTGGTCGATGACGAGGCCCTCCGGCCGCTGCGGCCCGGACGGACCTACTTCCCGGAGCCGACTGACGAGGCCATTGCCCATGCCGCCCGGCTGATCAACGAATCGGAGCAGCCACTCGTCCTGGCCGGCAACGGGGTCCTGCGGCGCCGCGCCTCGGGCGCGCTTCGCGGTCTCGCCCGAAGCCTTCATCTGCCCGTCGCCGCGACGTTCATGGGCAAGGGCGCGATCGATGATCGCTCGCACCTGTCGCTGATGGCCGTCGGGCTGCAGGCCCGCGACCATGTCCTGACCGGCTTCGATCGGGCCGACCTGATCGTCTCGGTCGGCTACGACCTGGTCGAATACGCCCCGGCCCGCTGGAACCCCGACGGAACGAAGCGGATCATCCACGTCGACACCCAGCCGGCCGAGGTCGATGCCGCCTACCAGCCGGAGGTCGAGCTCGTCGGCGATATCGGGGGCTCGCTCGAGCGCCTCCTGGCGGCAGCCCTGCCCGGAGGCGTCGGCGGCCACGACGCGAGCGAACGGCACCGCTCCCGCGAGACGCTCGTCCACGCCGACCTGCGGACCGAGCTGCTGCGCGACCTCGCGGTCGGCCAGGAGGACGACGGCTACCCGGTCAAGCCGCAGCGCGCGATCCACGAGCTCCGGCGCGCGTTGGGCCCGGAGGACATCGTCGTCAGCGACGTCGGCGCCCACAAGATCTGGGTCGCCCGGATGTTCCAGGCCTACGAGCCGAACACCGTGATCATCTCGAACGGCTTCGCCGCGATGGGCATCGCGCTGCCCGGCGCGATCGCCGCCAAGCTGGTCCATCCGGAGCGGAAGGTCGTCGCGCTGTGCGGGGACGGCGGCTTCCTGATGAACTCGCAGGAGCTGGAAACCGCGCGGCGGATCGGCGTCGCCGTCACCGTCGTGGTCTGGCGGGACGACGGCTACGGCCTCATCGACTGGAAGCAGCGCAACGAGTTCGGCCGACCGTACGCGGTCGAATTCGACAACCCGGACCTCGTCGACTACGCCCGCTCGTTCGGGATCGCCGGCTTCCGCGCCGAGTCGGCGTCGGACCTCTACCCGACCCTGATGCGCGCCCTCGAGGTCGACGGCCCGAGCGTCGTCGACGTGCCCATCGACTATGCCGAGAACCTGCGCCTGACCGAGCACCTCGGGGCGCTCTCGGGGATTGCGTGACGTGGCCGTGGGTTTCAGAGCCGGTCTGAGCGCCGGCCTTTCGCTCGCTCTCGTCGCCGCCTGCGGCCCGGGCCCGTCACCGGCCGCCTCGCCGATCGCGGGCGGTCCGACCGCGACGCCCGCCGTGAGCCCGGCTGGAAGCCAGCCGCCCGGTTCGACCCCGACGCCCGCGCCGTCCGCCGGCCCGGCGGCCACGGCCACGCCGGCGGCGACGCGCGGTCCGCTGCCGACGGGCTCGTGGGCGCGGCTCGAGCCCGCGGGCCCATCACCCGCGGCGCGAGAGGACCACACCTGGACGGTCGACGAGGCGGGTGGGCACGCGTACCTGTTCGGCGGGCGCGACGGCGGGACGGTTTTCGCAGACCTGTGGGTCTACGACCTGACGGCCGATCGCTGGGCCCGGATCGACGCCGCGGGGCCGGCCCCGGATGCGCGATTCGGACACGAGGCGGCGTGGATCCCCGGGCGGGGCCTGGCCGTGTTCGCCGGCCAGGCCGGTCCGCGCTTCTTCAACGATCTCTGGCTGTTCGACCCGGTGGCGAGGACCTGGGCGAAGCTGCCGGGCAGCGCCGACGCGCCGGTGCCGCGGTACGGGACCTGCTCGGGCGTCGGTCCCGACGGCCGGCTGTGGATCTCGCATGGCTTCACCGAGGACGGCGTCCGTTTCAGCGACACTCCTGCCTACGACTTCACGGCCGAGAGCTGGAGCGACGAGTTCGCCGGTTCCGAGGTCCCGGTGGAGCGATGCCTGCACGCCTGCTGGTGGACCGACGACGGGCAGTTCGCCCTGTACGGCGGACAGACGACCGGCGTCCCGGCCCTCGGCGACCTGTGGCTGCTCGAGCCGGCCTCGCCGGGTTCACACCGCTGGCGCGAGGTTGCGGGCGACCTGCCGCGGCCCCGCCAGCTGGCCGCGGTGGCCCGGCTGCCCGGCGTGACCGTCGTCGTCGGCGGGCGCGGCCTGAAGGGCCAGCCGCTCGACGATGCATGGCAACTGGTCGATGGGACGGCGACGTTCGTGCGGCTCGAGGCCGACGGCCGCGTGCCGCCGGCGCGATCGGGCGCGACATTGATCCACGATCCCTCGGGGGGTCGGATGCTGTTGTTCGGTGGACTTGCAGCCGACGAGCGCGACGACTTGTGGGCCTTCACGTGGCCGTGAGCGTCGAGGCGGGTTGACGTGGCCGCGGGGACCTGGCTCGAGGTGCGCACGGGACGCGTCCTCGAAGTCACCCAAGGCGACATCACGCGGGTCGCCGCCGATGCGATCGTCAATGCCGCGAACGAGGCGCTTGCGCCCGGCGGGGGCGTGGACGGGGCGATCCATCGCGCCGGCGGCCCGGCGATCCTGCGCGACCTCGAGGCCCGCTACGGCCGGGTCCGCCGCTGCCCGACCGGGGAGGCCGTCGTGACGACGGCCGGAATCCTGCCGGCCCGGTGGGTGATCCATGCGGTCGGCCCGATCTGGCGCGGTGGCGCAACCGGGGAGCCGGGCCTCCTGGCGGCCGCGTACCGGGCGGCGATGGCCAGGGCGGAGGCGCTGGGCGCGCGTTCGGTCGCGCTGCCGGCGATCAGCTGTGGGGTCTACGGGTATCCACTCGACGAGGGGTCACTCGTCGCACTGCGCACCGTGGCGGGGGCACTGGCCGAAGGCGCCACGGTGGCCCGGGCGACGTTCGTCCTCTACTCCTTCGACACGTTCGAGGTGTTCAGGGCGACCATCGAGCGCGTCCGAGGCGAGGCGCCCGGCTCGGCCGGCTGATCCTCGACCGGCGCGGGGTCCGACAGCGCGATCAGGTCGATCCGGCCCGGCGGGTGCTGCTGCTGTGGCCGACCCAGCAGATGGCCCTGGCCGGCGCTTACGCCGAGCCGCCGGATCGTCGCGAGCTGCTGCACCGTCTCGACGCCCTCGGCGATCGTCACCGCGCCCAGGCGGCCGGCCATCTGGACCAGCGACGTCAGGACCGAGAGTCCCTGGTCCTGCCCGGAACCCTGGACGAGCGACAGGTCGATCTTGACGACGTCGAACCGGAACTGGGTGAGCAGGCGGAGCCCGGCGTTGCCGGCCCCGACGTCATCAGCAGCGACCCGGACGCCGGCCGCCTGGAGCTCGCGGATCGCGCCGGCCAGCCGATCGGGATCGCGAGCCGCCTGGCGCTCGGTGAGCTCGAGGATCACGCGCCCCGGAGGGATGCCGTGTCGACGCAGGATCGCTTGCACGACCGTCGCGTTGAACTCCTCGGCCTCGAGCGTCCGCGGCGAGACGTTGAGGCTGATGCTGAGGGTGGGGTCGAGGTCGCGCGCGCCGGCGAGGACGACGTCGAGCGCGGCGCGGTCGAGGTCGACGACGCGCCCGGACACCTCGGCCGCATCGAACATCGCCCCGGCCTGGGGGAACGTCGACTCCGGAGGCACGCGAACGAGGCCTTCGTAGCCGGCGATGACCCCGGTCGCGAGGTCGACGATCGGCTGGTAGACCGGCCTCAGCATCCCCGCCTCGATGACCATCGAGATCGCGCTCGACAGCTCGGCCCGCATGCCTTCGTCGACGTGGCCGTGGTCGAGGACCGGATCGAAGACCGTCACGAGCGTGCGTCCGCCACGCTTGCCGCGATACAGGGCCGCATCCGCCTGGGAGGTAAGTGCGAGCCTGGTCGTCCCGAACTCGGGGCAGGCGGTGATCCCGGCCGAGAAGGAGATCGGGCCGGCGAAGCCCTGGCCCCGACCCTCGAGCGCGCGGCCGAGGAGACGCCTCGTCATCACCGCCGCCCCGTCGGCATCGGTGTGCGGCAGCAGGATCGCGAACTCGTCGCCGCCGACCCTGTACCCGGCATCCGCGTGCCTGACCGTGGCTCGGATGAGATCGCCGAGCTCGGCGAGGAGCTGGTCACCGACGGCGTGACCTTGGGAGTCGTTGATCCGCTTGAACTCGTCCACGTCGAACAGGACGAGCGCGAACGGCGTGCCATAGCGTCGCGCCACCTCGACCATGCGCTCCAGGGCTTCCTGAAACGACCGATGGTTGCCGAGCCCGGTCAGGCTGTCGCGCAGGGCCGCCTCGCGGGCGCTCTCGTACAGCTCGCGGAGGCGAGATCTCGACGCCTCCAGCTGGGCGGCCGGGCGAAGGATCTGGCGAGCCATCCAGATCGTCAGGCCGACGAGCACCAGGAGCACGGCCGCAAGGGCGGCGACCGCGCTACCCGGGAGGTCGGCCAGGGGAAGCGGCGCGGTCGCCGTGACCGACCAGCCCTCGAGCCCGGGCGCGAGGACGACGGCCTCTCCCTCCGAGCGATGCATCGTGTCCGTCGCAAGGTCGAGGACCTGACCCGGGATCATGGCGGGATCGAACGCGCCTCGCGCCTCCGCGATCGGCTCCCCCTCCGGGTCCATGAGCTCGACCACGCGACCCGCGAGCGCCGTCGCCGGTGTCGCCCATGCCAGGAGCGCATCGAGATCGACGGTCACGACCAGCGCCCGGCTCGGCCAGTTCTTGGTCGCGGCCGCGGCGGCAACGACGAGCACCGTGCCGGCGCTCGCGCCCGTCCCGGGAAGGAGGCCTGATTTCGGCTCCGGTGGCAGGCGACGAAGGTCGAGCGGCTGTCCCCAGGCCGCACGCACGACGCGCCCCGCGACGAGCGAGGCGCCGCTGACGGCGCCCGATGAACGCCGAACAAGGGCGCTCAGCCGCGCCGACGCCGCAGCGGATGCATCGGCGAGTGGGTCGGCCGCGGCAGCATCGACGACGGCCGGGTCGTCGAGCAGCGACTCCGAAAGAGCGGCAACGGCCCCCAGCTCGACGGCCAGCTTCGAGGCCACCGTGCCGGCATCCGTGTCGAGGCGCAGGTGATGGGCGAGGGTCGCATCGCCCGAGACGGCGCGCACGATCGGGGCGAACGCCGCGATCGGCAGCAGGGCGACCGTGATCAGGGTGAGGGCCAGCCGCAACCGGACGATTCGGAGGCTGTCCCGCCCGTCCAGGATCGGATCGTGCGCAAGATCGTGGATCGGCTCGACGTGCATGGAACCTCGTCGCGCGTTGAGGCTCCATGACGCCGCAGGCGGTGCGTCCCGGCACTCCCCCGTTCGTCCGGGGGTGAGCGTGACCCTCGGGTCAGCGCGTGATCGACCCGCCCGGCTCCAGCTCGTGGACGAGGACGTCGGCGAGCCCGCGTTCCGCCAGCGCGTCGCGCAATTCGGCCGGTCGACCGGCGAGAATCGGGAACGTCCCGAAATGGATCGGCAGGACCTCGCGGACGCCCAGCAGCTCGACGGCCAGCGCAGCCTCTCGCGGGCCCATCGTGTAGTGACCGCCAATCGGCAGCATCGCCAGGTCCGGCCGGTGCAGCTGGCCGACGAAGCGCATGTCGCCGAAGGCCGCGGTGTCGCCGGCGTGGTACAGCCGGCTGCCGTCCTCCAGCTCGACGACGAAGCCGGCGGGCGAGCCGAGGAACAGCGGGCCTTCGCCCTCCGCCGACCAGTCGCCCGCCGAGTGATCGGCCCTGACCATCGACACCTTGAGCCCGCGCGCGTCCACGGTCCCCCCGATGTTGAAGCCGACGACCTCGACGCCAGCGCCGGCCAGCCGATCTTCGAGCCACAGGCTCATCTCGTGGATGCACGGCCAGACGGGCTTGGCCCGGCGCGCGATATCGAGCGCATCAGCCTGTCGAACCTGGCCCGGCGCGGCGCCCAGATGGTCGTGGTGGCCGTGGGTGACCAGCATCACCTCGCATCGCTGCACGTCGGCGACTGGCCTCGGGCTGCTGGGGTTGCCGAACCACGGATCGAAGAGGATCGTCACCCCGCCCGGCGTGAGGACTTCGACGTTGGCGTGACCCCACCACGTGATCGTCGTGCGGCGATCGGACATGACCCACCTCCAGGCCGCCATCGTAGCGCTGCCGTGGGCCGCGCCTCCCCGCGACTACACTCGGCGACGTGCCCGCCGAGCGGATCGCAGAGAGCCTCGCCTACATCAACTGGACCATCCTCGGCGGCCTGGCCGTCGGGTCGCTGGCGGCGGTCGTCGCGGGCCGCCTGCTGACCGAAGCGACGCGCGGCTACCTCGTGTTCATCGCCCTGTGCGCGGCGGCCTTCGGGGCGCTGGCCGCGCTGTCGGACGGGGCCCTGCCGCCACTCGAGGGCGACCTCGGGATCCGGCCCGACCCGGGTTGGGAAGGCGCCCGCCGGCTGGCGCTCGCGGCGCTGCCGGTCCTGGCCCTGGTCGAGGCCGTCGCCGTCAGTCGGGCCCGAGCGAACGTCCCACTGGCCATCGCGAGCCTCGCCTGCGGCGCGACCGTCGTCGTGTCGGCCGGCGTGGCCTGGGGTGGCAGCCCGCTCGGCAGCCTGCTCCTCGCGATCCAGCTCGCGGCCGTCTTCGCGGCGCTTGGCGGTGTCTGGGCGGCGATGGTGCTCGGGCACTGGTACCTCGTGACACCGCGCCTGCCGGAGGCCCCGCTGGTTCGCTTCGCTCGGTGGCTGACCCTCGTCCTCGCGGCGCAGGTCGCCCTGTTCGTGGCCTGGACGGCGTCGGGGGCCGGCCCGTCGGGCGCCGCCGGGTTCGCGGCGCTGACCGGTGAGTGGGCGCTGTTCGTGTGGCTCCGCCTGCTCGTCGGGCTGGTCTTCCCACTGATCGTCAGCTGGGCGGCCGTCCAGACGGCCCGGTCGCGGTCGATGGAATCCGCCACCGGGCTGCTGTACATCAACGTCGGCACGATCGCGGCCGGCGCCATCGTCGCGGCCGGCCTGTACTTCGGTGCAGGGCTCCTCGTATGAGGCAACGGATCGGGATCCGGGTCCGGCTGTTCGCGATGCAGCGCGAGCTCGTCGGCGCCCGCGAGGTCACGCTCCAGCCGCCCGCCGGGGGCTCGGTCGAGGACGTCTGGGCGGCGCTCGTCGAGCGCTACCCGGAGCTCGCGCCGGGCAGGCCGTCAGTGCGCTTCGCTCGCAATGGCGCCTATGTCGACGCGACCGAGCCCGTCGCCGACGGCGACGAGGTTGCGGTCATCCCGCCGGTCAGCGGCGGTGCGTCGGCGGCCCGAATCCTGGAGCTCCGCGAGGCGCCGTTCGGACCAGCGATCCTGGCCGAGCTCGCGGAACGGCTCGCGGTCCCGGCCGATGGGGCCGTCGTCGGCTTCCTCGGCCTGACCCGAGAGACCCCTGGAACGCCGGCGCCGGGCCAGGAGGCCGAGGCGGCCCGTCACGCCGGCCGGCGGGTCGAGGCGCTCGAGTACGAGACCCTGCGCGAGATGGCCCTCGCGATCCTGGCCGAGATCGCCGACGAGGTCGCAGCGCGTTTCGGCGTCGAGCGCCTGGCGATCGCCCATCGCGAGGGAATCGTCCCGCTCGGCGAACCGTCAGTCGCGATCGTGGCCTGCGCCCCGCACCGCGGCGCAGCCTTCGCGGCCGCGCGCTACGCGATCGACGAGACGAAGGCGCGGGCGCCCATCTGGAAGGCCGAGCGCTTCGCCGACGGCCACGTCTGGATCGGCAGCCCGCCCCGGACTGGCCCGCCGGAGGCCTGAGCCGCTCCGGACTCGGGGAGGCCGCCGCGCCGGTGGCGGGGCTTCCGCGGACAGTAGTTCCCGGGTCGCTCAGCCCGCGGCGCTCGCCTGGTCGTCGGCTACCTCGACCAGGCGGCACAGGGCGTTCGCGAGCCGCATCTGCCGCGGGCTGTGGCACTGGACGCGGACGAGCGCCGGCGAGGCGACGACGAGCGCGGCGCAGCGGGCCCTCGAGGTCGCCACGTTCAGGCGATTGAGCGAGTACAGGAACTCGAGGCCGCGCGGCGCCTCCTCGGCCGACGAGCTGCCCATCGCGTAGATCGAGATCGGCGCCTCCTGGCCCTGGAACTTGTCGACGGTGCCGACGCGAGCGGCCGCATAGCCGGCGCCGGCGAGCGTGGTCGCGATGCGTTCGACGTGGGCGTTGTAGGGAGCCACGATCACGATGTCGCCGAGGGTCAGCGGTCGCTCGGCGCCCTTGCGATCCGTCCACCGCCCGCCGCCCTCCAGCAGGGACCGAACGATCGCGGTCACGGCCGCGGCCTCCTCGGGTGACTCGGTGGCGTTGCCGGCGTGCTCGACGGTCATCCACCGGACGCCGGTGCCGTCGGCCGGCCACGATCCGTGGAGGTCCTGCCGGGCCAGTGTGGGCTCCCATGTCAGCTGACCCTCGTAGAACACCTCGGAGGTGAAGTCGCAGATGTCGGGATGCAGTCGCCAGGTCTGGGTCAGGAACAGGCCTCGCTCGGGCGGCATCACCGCCGCGTCGCCGAGGACGTGGCCCAGGGCGCTCCGCTCGGCACCCGGCGGGTGTGTGCCCTGGCGGGGCTGCTCCAGCTGCTGCGGATCTCCGAGCAGGACGATCGAGCGGGCCGCTGGTGCGACCGCCACGGCATTGGCCAGCGACAGCTGCCCAGCCTCGTCGACGAACAGGACGTCGACGCTCCCGGCCAGCTCCTCTCGGGACCACAGCCAGGCGGTGCCCCCGACGACGTCGACCTCGCGTGCGGCCAGGGCGTCGCGCGCCTCCGTTGTGCCGAGCGGCCGAGCGCGGGAGCAGGTCGGATCCTCCTCCTGACCCGCCTTCTGCCCCAGCCGAACGGCCAGGCCGTCCCGCGCCGCCGCATCGGCGACCTTGTCGAGCGCGTTGCCGATGACCTTGTGGCTCGTCGCCGTCACGCCGACCCGGCGCCCGGCGCGGACGAGGGCCACGATCATCTGCGCGCCGGTGTAGGTCTTGCCGCTGCCGGGCGGCCCCTGGATCGCAAGGGCGGCATCGTCGAGGACGAGGCCGAGTCGAACGGCTGCCTCGAGCGGCGACTCGTCCGAACGCCGGAGGGCAGGGTCGTTTCCCTCGGGCCGGCGCGGGCGGCGGAGCAGCAGGTCGCGGGCCGCCGCGTGCTCGCCGGTGCCGTCGAGCCCGTGCTCCAGAATCCACTCGGCCAACCGGACGAGGGACGCCTGGATCTCCTCGCTGCCGACGAAGTCGTACGGGATGAGCGCCTCCGGCAGCGGCATCCGGAGCTGGGCCGGCGAGCGCTTCAAGGTCACCGTCAGCCCGACCTCGTCGATCTCGTGGACCGTCCCGCAGGCCTTCGTCCCGGTGTCGTGCACCGTGCGGGGATTGATGACCGCGCGGCCGACCTTGAGGCCGTGGTCCTGGAGCGGGAACCGGAACCGTTGGAGGCGGCTGCCGGCACGGCTGACGGGCCCCAGGTCGGCCGTGAGTTCGATGCGGCCGAGCGGCTCGCGCTCGTCGACCAGCTCGTCGTCGGTCATCGCGGCCAGCGCGTAGAACCGCCACCAAGAGGCCTTGTCCTCGCGCCGGTGGAAACCGAGCAGCTGGGCCAGGAGCCAGCGGCCCTGCTCGACGTCCGCCCGCCCTGCCGGATCGGCAGGAACGCCGTCGGTCAAACGCTCGACCAGGTCCGCGACCCGCTGGTCGCGTTCGCTCAGCGCCGCCGGCGCGCCGGGGTCGGGCGGGAGCGGGCGAGCCAGGGGAGACCCGACCTGGCGTTCCAGGTCGGCCCGCCGGTCCTCCAGCCAGTCGCGCAGTCGGAGATTGCTGACGACGTCGTCGCGGTTGTAGCCGGCGATCGAGCGCAGGATGTCCTCGCCGGCCTGACCGCCCTCCGCGACCCCGCCCTCCAGCCACGCCTCGAAGGCGACGATGCTGGCGCCGGCATCGCGCAGCTCGACCTCGCGCTGGAGGTTGTACAGCGGCTCGAGGCGCTTGATCGAATAGCTCTCGACGCTCGCCCGCAGGCCCTGTCGGACGGCCCGGTAGAGGTCGACGAGCACGCCGCCACGCAGCAACCGGTCAACCTCGAGCTCGCGCGTCGCGTGGCGCTGGGCCAGCCGCCCGAGCGCGGTTC
>DATHRO010000127.1:0-2666 GCA_035465135.1 Candidatus Deferrimicrobiaceae bacterium | reverse complement strand
TCCCGCCTCTGCCCGTGAGATCGGGGCGCTCATCGAGGCCCTCCGGCTGGCCGGGCGGACGGTCCTCGCCGTGACCCACGACATGGAGCTCGCGGCGCGCCACTTCGACCGGGTCGTCGTCCTGCGCGACGGCCGGCTCGTGGCCGACGGACCGCCGCGTGTCGTCTTCGGGGCGGGCCGCTCCGCAGCGCTCGCGGAAGCCGGCGTCCGAATGCCGTTCGCCGCCAGGATCGCCGCACGACTCGGCCTCGAGCCCACCCCGCTGAGCGTCGGCGAGCTCATCGATCAACTGGGCAGGCGCCCATCGAGCTACCGGTCGTCGGGTCCGGGCTGAGCTCGATGGGCCCACCTTCGGGACCCCCGGACCGCAGCTACGGGTCATCCGGCTCGGTCGCGCCGGGCTCCCGATGACGGATCGTGGACCGGACCACCGGAGGTCCTCGCCATGCGTGTCCTGTTCGCCACCGACGGCTCCAGATCCGCCGACCTTGCGCGCGATCTCATCGCCACGCTCCCGTGGCCCGAGGACACCCGGATTCGGATCGTCTCGGTCGTCGAGGATCGCCACGTCCTGCCACGCCTCCAGGAACCGCTCGACGCGCTGGAGGCGGTCGACGACGCGCTGGCCAGGCACGTCACGCTCACGCTCGACGGAGCCGTCGCGGCACTCGATCAGCCGGGTCGCTCGATCGACCGAATCGTGCTCGAGGGCCGACCGGCGTCGGCGATCATCGAGGAGGCCCGCGGCTACGGCGCGCAGCTGATCGTCCTCGGGAGCCACGGCCACAGCCGCATCGCCTCGATGCTCCTGGGCTCGACCTCGGCCGAGGTCGTCGCGCGGGCCCACTGTCCGGTCCTCGTCGCGCGCGACGCGGTCGTCGAGGAGATCATCCTCGGCGCCGACACGTCGATGGCGGCGCGCCAGGCCGAGACGGTCGTTGGCTGGCCGGTCTTCCACGACCTGCCGGCGTCGGTCGTGTCCGTCGCGGCGGCCTACGTGCCGTGGATCGACGCCCTCCCGGGCGTCGTCACGACCGAGGCTCTCGAGGCCGAAGCGTACGAGGCCAGCAAGGCGCTCGCCAGAGCGCGCACCGTGGCCGACTCGGTGGTCGCCCGCCTCGAGCAGGTTGGCGTCCGCGCCGAGGCCACTGCCGTAGAGGGCGACGCGGCCGCGGAGCTCGTGTCGTTCGCGATGGCCCGGCCGCATGCGCTGCTCGTCGTCGGCAGCCGGGCTCACGGCGGGCTCGCCAAGCTGCTCCTCGGCGGCGTGGCCCGCAACGTCCTCCAGCACGCCGCAGGCTCGGTCCTCGTGGTGCCCGAGACAATCCAGGTTCGGGACGAGGCCCGAACCAACGGCTCGATCGCGACGCTGAGCTCGCTCCTGTCGCTGGCCCTCGGCTGAGACGCCCGAGGCGCCGCCGTCAGTCGACGGCGAGCGCGACTTCGTGGACGCCACCGTCCACGATCCGCCAGGCGCGCACGCTCTCGGCGCCGGTGGCCGGATCCGCCTCGGCCGGATCGAGCGATACGAGGAGGTACAGGGCCTCGGGGTAGTGAGCCTGGCGCAGGTCGGTCGGCGACGGCCGGGCCGGCGAGGCAACGTGCGAGTGGACGATGGCCCAGAAGACCTCGTCGGCGTCGTCGGTCTCGATCGTGAGGCGCAGCAAGTCGTCGGGATCGATCTCGTAGCGGTAGGGCGAGGCCAGCGCGTTCCGGGCCGGCTCCCAGCGCACGGCCCGGCCACCCTCGGCTGCGGGCGCGTCACCGACGATCAGGCCGCAAGCCTCGTTCGGCGCCGCGGCCCGGGTATGCTCCACGATCGCCCGCCGGATCGCCGCCGGGAGCACGACTCGCGCCGGCCCCGGGTGCACGCGTCCGGCGTCCCCGGGGTAGTAGGCGTCCGGACCTACCACCAGGCGACGCCACCCTCCAGCTCGTCCTCGAGCTCGTCGAGCGGGGTCGAGTAGGCGCCGGCCGAGAGGTACTTCCAGCCGCCATCGGGCAGGAGTGCGACGATCGTGCCGCGATCCATCTCCTTCGCGACGCGGGCGGCGACGAGCAGGATCGCGCCCGACGACGGTCCGGCGAAGATGCCCTCGCGGGCCAGCAGCTCGCGGGTCATCGCCAGCGCGTCGCGGTTCGACACGACGTACCGCGCATCGAGCAGCGCCGGGTCGAAGATCTCGGGCACGAAGCCCTCCTCGATCGAGCGCAGGCCCTGGACGCTCTCGCCGGGGATCGGCTCGGCCGCGACGATTCGCACGCCGGGCTTGGCGCGCCGCAGGTAGCGCCCGACGCCCATCAGCGTGCCGCCGGTCCCGAGGCCGGCGACGAACACGTCGATCTCGGGTACGGCGGCCAGGATCTCCGGGCCGGTCGTCGCCTCGTGGATCCGGGGGTTGGCCGGGTTCGCGTACTGGTCGGCCATCACGAAGCGCGAATCGCGGGCGACGAGGTCGCGGGCCAGCGCGATCGCGCCGTTGGAGCCCAGGTGGCCCGGCGAATCGATGACCTCCGCCCCGTGGAGGGCGAGGAGCTGTCGGCGCTCGGTCGTGACGTTGTCCGGCACGACGACCGCGACGCGGTAGCCGCGCCGCTTGGCGAGCATCGCGAGCGCGATGCCGGTGTTGCCAGAGGTGGCCTCGAGCAGGATCGAGTCCGGCCCG
>DATHRO010000126.1:0-8654 GCA_035465135.1 Candidatus Deferrimicrobiaceae bacterium | reverse complement strand
CTGCTCAACGGCCTGTTCTATGGCGTGTCGCTGGCGATCTACCGCTACGGGGTCGATCGACGACTCGATGCCGCACCCGACGAGCAGGCCCTCGAGGGACGGGGCCTCGATCTCGGCCGATACCGCCGGATCCTCGGCCAGAGCCACGTCTGGCTACTGGCTCCGACGTGGATCGCAATCAATGCGGTGCTCGGGTTGTTCACGCCGCAGACGATCTTTCAGCTGGTTCAGCGCGAGGATCCTGACCCGCGCTTCGCCGACCAGCTGCTCATGGGAGGCTTCGAGCCCGTGCAGATCAGCATCGGGCTGGCGATCGGCGGGCTGCTGTTCTTCGCGGGGTTGATCTACTGGGGCAACCGCTTCAAGTCGCTCCGCCGGACGACGATCATCCTCTACGGCCTCGGCGGAGGCGC
Organism: Candidatus Deferrimicrobiaceae bacterium; assembly: GCA_035465135.1. Lineage (GTDB taxonomy): Bacteria > Chloroflexota > Limnocylindria > Limnocylindrales > CSP1-4 > UBA5189. Next base: position 8,241 of record DATHRO010000126.1, on the reverse strand, counting down.
CGTGCTTGTCGTCGGTGCGATCGGGATCAATCACAGCGCGGGGTTCGCGTCGGTCGGGATCGCGATCTTCGGGATCCCGGCGGTGCTCGGCCTGTTCGTGCTCGCCGGCGCCACACCCGCGGCGATCGGCCTGCTGGCCGATGTGACCGAGGCCTACCCCGAAGATCGCGGCGCGATCATGGGCCTGTACAGCGTCTTCCTGGGCCTCGGCCAGATCGGCGGCTCGCTGATCGCCGGCGTCGTGGCCGACGCGTTCGGGCTGGACGGCATCTTCGCCGCATCGCTGGTCCTCCTCGGCATCGCGGTCGCGCCGCTCGTCGCGCTGCGCCGCCACGAGCACTACCTCGGCGGGCCGGCCCGGCCGGCAGTGGTTGACTAGCCGGGCCGTATGCGATACTCGCCTCCACCGGTGACGCGCCGCGCTCACACGAAGCCGTCACCGGCCTTCTTTGCCCGGAGCGCGCACGTCCGGAGGAATCGGTGACCTCGAACGTCGGGCAGAACTACCCCTACTCCAGCGAGCCCGAGGCCATGCGCGCCTCGAATGTCGAGGCCGCGATCGCGGCGCACCCCGAGCTGAGGGACAAGATCGCCGCCGAGACGACGCCGCTCGACGCGAACGAGCGCTGGTGGGTCTGGAAGGACCCGACGCCCGGCTGCCCAGGCTTGCTCCACGCCGCCGGCTACGCCCGAGACCTGCACGCCGTCTACGTCGTCTGCGACACCTGCGGCCGAACCTTCCTTCGCTAACCTTCCCGAGCGATGGCTCGGCGCACGCCGCCCGGATCCCAGAACGAGCTCCAAGCCTCCCGCCGGCGGCTGATGCTCGACTCGCTCGGCATCGTCGGCTCGGCAACCGGATTCGGTCTCGTCTATGGCCTGACCGCGCGGGCAGCCGGCTTCTCGCCGCTCGAGGTCGGGGCGATGAGCGTGCTCGTCTTCGCCGGGGCGGCCCAGTTCGCCGCCGTCGGCTACGTCCTCGGCGGCTTCTCGTGGCTCGGAGTCGTGCTCCTGACCGCGTTCATCAACGCCCGCCACGTGCTGTACGCGGCGGCCCTCGCGCCCTACCTCGCCCGGCGTCCGCTCGGCCTGCGCGCGCTGCTCGCGCACTTCCTGACCGACGAGGCGTTCGCGCTGTCGCTGTCCCACTTCCGGCGGATCGGCCGTGCTGATCTGTGGGGCTACTGGTGGGGCGCGATCGTCGCGACGTTCATCCCGTGGAACCTGGCCGCGCTCGCCGGCGTGGTCCTGGGTGGGCAGATCCCGGAGCCCGAGCGCTTCGGCCTGGACGTGATCTTCCCGGCCGCGATGGCCGGGCTTGCCGTGGGGCTGATCAGCGGTCGCCGTGAGCTGGTCGCGACGATCGTCGGGGCCGTCTCGGCGGTCGGGGTGTCGCTGGCCTGGGACCCGGCCGCCGGCATCGTCGCGGGCGGGCTGCTCGGGCCTCTGGCGGGCATGGCCACGCCACGCGCCCCGGGGGATCTGGCGCGTGAGGCCGTGATCCTGTTCGGACCGCCGCCGCGGGCAGATGCGCCCGTGGCCGCCGATCCACAGGCCGAGACCGAACCGTGAAGACCGATCTCATCCAGCTCGCCGTCCTGATGGGCCTCGCGACCTATCCGTGGCGCGCGCTGCCGCTGCTCGCCCCAGGGATCGACCGTCTCGCGCCGCCGATTCGCGAGTACCTCCGGCTGGTCGGCCCGGCAGTGCTCGGCGCGCTCGCCGCCGTCGGCGTCAGCGTCGTCCTCGACGCCGACCGGCAGCCGAGCCTCCACGTCGGCGTCGAATGGCTGGCCGTCCTGGCCTGCATCATCGTCGTTGCCTCGCGCCGTGGCCTGCTCACCGGCCTGCTCGTGGCCGCCGGCCTGGCGGCTGTGCTCCGCGCGATGGGCCTCGCGCCGCTGCCCTAGCCGGTTCGCCAGGCAGCCACGACCGGGTCGCGGGCAACGGCCAGGATCAGGGTCGCGACGAGCGTCGCGCGCGGCACGATCGACGCGATCTCGAGGTACTCGAACGGCGAGTGATCGGCCCCGCCGACGGGCCCCAGCCCGTCGATCGTCGGAACACCGAGGCCCGCGGTCGTGTTGGCATCGGAGGCGCCGCCGGTCGCCGCGTCCCGGGTCTCGAAGCCGATCCGGCGCGCCAGCTCGATCGCGGCCTCGACGAGCCGCCCGGATCGCTCGAGCTTCTCCATCGGCGCCCAGCTGTGCGTCGTCTCGAGCTCGATCGTGACGTCGGCCACGGCCGGCGTGGACGCGAGTTCGGCCAGCGCGGCCGAGGCCGCCGCGAGCGTCTCTGCGGTGACGGCCCGGATGTCGACCTCCAGCTCGGCACGGTCGGGCACGACGTTCGGGCGGGTCCCCGAGCGGAAGACTCCGACGTTGGCCGTGACGCCCGGCCAGCGGCCGTTGAGGGCGTGGATGCCGCGGACGAGCTCTGCCCCGGCGAGGATCGCGCTGCGGCCCTTCTCCGGCTCGACGCCGGCATGGGCGGCTCGGCCGTGGATCGTCAGGCGCGCGTCGATGATGCCCTTGCGCGACGACACGACGTCGCCATTCGCCCTGGCGCCTTCCAGGACGAGCGCCACGTCGGCCTCGGCCGCCGCCGCCCGGATATGCGGCGTCGACGACGGCGAGCCAACCTCCTCGTCGGGATTGGCGATGAACGTGATCCGGCCCAGCCCGCCGAGTCCCTGCTCGGCTCCGAGGCCGCGGAGCGAGGCGATCGCGTACAGGCCGGTGAGGAGCCCACCCTTCATGTCGCTGACGCCCGGGCCGAGCGCTCGTCCGTCCTCGACCCGGAACGGGCGCTCGGCTGCGGTCCCGTCGGGGAAGACCGTGTCGGTATGACCGATGAGCAGGACTCGCGGCCCGCCGCCCGGGCGGTCAAGCGTCGCGACGACGGTGTCGCCGAAGCGCCCGTTCGGATCAGGGCGTCGCTCCACGCTGGCGCCGAGGCGCCGCAGGAACACGGCCGTCCACGACGCGACCTCGTTGACCCCGGCCGGTGAGTAGCTCCCGCAGTCGACGTTGACAAGCCGCTCGAGGTCGGCCAGGAAGGCCGGCAGGCCGGCCTCCAGCGAGGCCCGCAGTTCGCCGATTTCTGCGTCTGATACGAGGTCTGCCATTCGAGCGTTGCCGATCGCAGCCTGGTCGCCGGTCATGGCGCGCAGTCTAGGTGGGGCGCTGTCGGGCCATTGCTATCCTCGCCGGACCGTGCGCCTGATCGAGATCCGACTGCTCGACGGACCGAACCTCTACCGGCTCGAGCCGGCGGTCAAGCTCGAGGTCGCGGTCGGCCGGCGCCGGTCGTGGTACGGCAGCCGCGAGCCGGCGCGCCACGCCGTCGTCCGCCTCAGGGTCCACGTCGCGCGCCGCCAGCAGCCGCCGGCCGTCGTGGCGCTCACTTCGTGGGTCGGCGCCCTGCGGCGCCGCCATCGCGACGCGCCCGGCCGCCTGACCGTGCACCGCTCGTCCGACCCGGGTCACTGGATCGTGGCCTGGCCGTGGGCCCACGCGGACCGGGCTCGGGCGATCGCCGAGGCCGCCGTCACGCTCGCCGAGCGAGAGGTCGTGCTGCCGCGTGGTGGTTCGGCATCGGCGATGCTGCACAGCAGCGCGGCGGCGCGATTGCTGGCACGGCTGGAGAACCGGATCGCGACCGCGATCGGACGGGGCCCGGAGTGGGTGACCGACGCCGACCGGCGGCTGCCGGTCGTGTCGATCAGCGGCACGAACGGCAAGACCACGACCACACGGCTCATCGCCCACGTCCTCGCGACTGCCGGGCGCCGCGTCGGCGCGACGACCTCCGACGGCATCGTGGTTCGCGGCGAGCTGGTCGAGGCCGGTGACTGGACCGGGCCCGCTGGCGCGGGCGCCATCCTCGGCCGAACCGATCTCGACGTCGCCGTCCTCGAGACGGCCCGCGGCGGCATCCTCCTGCGCGGCGTCGGGTACGAATCGAACGACGTCGGGGTGATCACCAACGTCTCCTCAGACCACCTTGACGTGCAGGGCATCCATACGCTGCCGGAGCTGGCCGAGGTCAAGGGCGTCATCTGCCGGATCACGCGACCCGACGGCTGGGTCGTCCTCAACGCCGACGATCACCATCTCGCCGGCATCGCCCGCTCGGTCCGTGCCCACGTTGCGCTGTTCAGCCTTGCCGGTGACGGCTCGCCGCGGCTGCGGCGGCATCTCCGCCGCGGTGGGCGGGGCTACCTCGTCCGGGACGGCTGGATCGGGCAGGCTGACGGCGCTGCGTGGCGGCCGATCGTCGCATTGCGCGACGCGCCGGTGACGCTCGGCGGAATTGCGCGCCACAACGTCGCCAACGCCCTCGCCGCGACCGCCGCGGCCGTTGCCCTGGGTGCCACGCCTGACGAGGTCAGGCGCGGGCTCGAGACGTTCAGCCCGACCTCGGACGCGTCGCCGGGGCGACTCAACCTGTTTCAGCGCGGCGAGCGCGTGGTGATCGTCGACTTCGCCCACAACGAGGCCGGCGCGGAGGTCCTGATGGAGGTCGCCGCAGCGGTTGCCCGAGGGCTCGGCGGCACGCGCCGCGGCGGATCGCCAGCCCCTGTTACCGCGATCGTCGGGCTGGCCGGGGATCGGCCGGTCGACACGATGCGCGGCGTCGGCCGGATCGTCGGGCGGCACGCCCAGCGGGTCGTCATCAAGGAGCTGCTGCACTACCTCCGAGGACGCACGCGCGAGGCCGTCGTCGGCGAGATCCGGGCCGGGGCTGCCGAGTCCGGGTATGCCGACGCGATCCCGGTCCACGAGACCGAGGCGCTCGCCCTGGCCGCCGAGCTCGACCGCGTCGACGACGGTCCGCGGGTGGTCGCGATCGCCGTCCACGAGGACCGGCTCAGCGTCTTCGCACTGCTCGGCGAGCGCGGCTTCGAGGCGGTGACCAACGCCGACCGCCTGGCGGCCCTGCTGGGCGTCTGACCTGCAGCGCAAGGCCGCTCAGCCGATCGGCGCCTCCAGCTCGCCCGGGTCGGCAAAGGCCGTCGCGCCGTCCGGCTGGCCGGCCAGGGCCATGACCTCGCGATGCACGCCGACCGCGTCGTCGACGCACATCACGACGAGGTCGCCGGGGCTCGCCCGGCGCAGCGCGGCCTTGACGGCCGCCGGCTCGTCGAGGATCCGGTCGACGCGGGTCGTCCGGGCGGTCGCGTTTGCGCGGGCCGCGAGGACACCGTCGGCGACGAGCGTCGCCGACGCTCCGGGCTGTCGGCCCCGCAGGTTGCGGTCCTCACGAATGACGATCTCGTCGAACGCCGTAGCGGCCAGGGCGCCGTACTCGCGCATGTCCTCGTCGCGCCGATCGCCCGGCATCCCGATGACCCCGATCGCCCGGCCATGGCGAGCCGCACCATTCCCGGCGTCGGCGACCATCCGCCGGACGAAGTCGGCGAGGTTCCGCATGGCGTCCACGTTGTGGCAGTAGTCGATGATCGCGCGGACCCCGCCAACCTCGAGGTAGTTCAGCCGGCCGGGTGCCTGGAAGAACGACGAGGTGAAGGTCCGCAGGCCCTGGCGGATGTCGTGGAGGTGGGCGCCCCCGGCCCACGCCGCGGCCGCGGCCGCGAGGGCGTTCGCGACGTTCATCCTGGCCCGCCCGCCGAACGTCGCCGGGATGAGGTGCGTGTACAGCAATGGCATCGTCCGCGGGCCGTGGCGCAGGACGATCTGGTCGCCCTCCGGCGTGGGCCGGACGACGAACGCTGCGCCGCCGCGCCCGCAGTGGCCGTCGACCCGGTCGAAGCCGGGCTGGCCCTTCTCGGTCTCCATCGAGAAGTAGATGACGCCGCCGCGGCACATCCCGGCCATGCGGGCGACGTACGGGTCGTCGGCGTTGAGGACGGCGGTCCCGGAGCGCGGGACCGCTTCGACCACGACGCCCTTCACGTCCGACAGCTGGCGCAGCGTCTCGATCCCGCCGAGGCCGAGGTGGTCCGAGGTCACGTTGGTCACGACCGCGACGTCGCAACGATCGAAGCCCAGGCCCTCGCGCAGGATGCCGCCTCGAGCGACCTCGAAGACCGCCGTGTCGACTGTCGGGTTCTGGAGAATCATTCGGGCCGACTTTGGGCCGGACATGTCGCCGCGCTTGATCATCCGGCCGTCCACGACGATGCCGTCGGTCGAGGTGATCCCGACCCGGCGGCCCATGAGCTTGTTGACGTGGGCGATCATCCGGACCGTCGTGGTCTTGCCGTTCGTTCCGGTCACGCCGACGATCGGGATCCGCGACGGCGCGCCGGACGGGAAGAGCAGGTCGATCACCGGCTTGGCGACGAACTGCGGCTCGCCCTCGGTCGGGTGGCTGTGCATCCGGAAGCCGGGCGCCGCGTTGACCTCGACGATCGCGCCGCCGGTCTCGCGCACGGGCACGGTGATGTCCGGGCAGATGAAGTCGATGCCGGCGACGTCGAGGCCGATGACCCGCGCGGCCATCTCCGCGATCTCGACGTTGTCGGGATGAGCCTCGACCGTGCGGTCGATCGAGGTGCCGCCGGTCGACATGTTGCCGGTCAGGGCCAGCTTGACCCGGGTCCCCGCCGGCGGGACAGCGTCCATCTCGAAACCCTGCTCCCGGACGAGCACAACCGCAGCGTCATCGACCTTGATCCGGGTCAGGACCTTCTCATGCCCGATGCCGCGCCGCGGGTCGGCGTTGGTCTGCTCGACGAGCTGGGCGACCGTCTGCCGGCCGTCACCGACGACCGAGGCCGGCACCCGCTCGGCGATCGCGGCGACCTTCCCGCCGATGACCAGGCAGCGGTAGTCATTGCCGCTGATGAAGGTCTCGACCACGAGATCGCCGGAGCGGCTCTCGGTCAGCGCCCCTTCGACCGCCACGCGGATGTCGTCGTCGGACTGGAGGTCGAGGTGGACGCCTCGGCCGTGGTTGCCGTCGAGCGGCTTGACGACGCACGGAAAGCCGATCTTGTGGGCCGCAGCGACGGCCGCGTCGGCGTCCCGGACGACCTCCGACTTCGGGACCGGCAGGCCGGCCGAGTCGAGCAGTCGGTTGGTCAGGTTCTTGTCGCTCGCGATGTCGACCGCGATGGCCGACGTCGCGCTGGTCATCGTTGCCCGGATGCGCCGCTGATGAACGCCCTGGCCGAGCTGGACGAGGGAGTGGCGATCCAGCCGGATGAACGGGATGTCGCGCGACGCCGCCTCGTCGAGGATCGCCTGGGTCGACGGCCCGAACGCCTGGCGCTCGGCCAGCCGAATCAGGTCCTCCAGCTCGGCCAGGTAGTCGAGGGCGTGCTCCGGGTCGCGCGGCGCGACGAGGTGGTTGACGATCCGGATCGCGAGCTTGCCGGCCGCCAGCCCGACGGCTTCCTCGCGGTACTCGTAGATGACGTTGTAGTGGCCCTCGACGCCGGTCCCGCGGGTCTTGCCGTGGTGGACGGCCGTCCCGGCCAGGTTCTGGAGCTCGAGGGCGACGTGTTCGGCGACGTGGCCCAGCCAGGTCCCGTCCCGGAGGCGGGTTACGAACCCACCGCGACGGTTGAGCGAGCAGGCGTGGTCGGACAGGGTCGGCAGCCACTCGAGGAGGGCCTCGTTGAAGCCGGCAATCGTGTTCGACGGGAACTGCTCCAGGATGCCGAGATCCACGGTCATCTTCACGACCGGGGCCCGGGACCAGTAGTTTGAGCCGCGGAGGACGCGGGTCTCGAGGATGCGGAGCGTGGGGCGCGGCTTGGGACCCGTGCGCCTGGTGGGTGGGCCAGACTTGCGCGCTGGCCCGCGCCTCGATGCTCGGGGCTTTGCCGGCCCGTCGGACGCGGCGCGCGCCGGAGATGCGCTCGAACGACGGCGCGTCCCGCCCGATGCCTCCTTCACCCCGCCATCCTCCATCGCGCTCCGAGGGGCACAAAGCGTAGCGGATGTGTCCGGTGTGACGGTGTTTGTCCGCTGTTGCGAGCTGCGCCGGGAAGCGTTCATGTCGAGGGCGATTGGGCAGGTGGCGGTACCCTGATCCGTCGCCGGCGTTCAGCGCGACCGTCTGTTGTCCGCGCCGGTCCGCCAGGGGGCATGTGCGATGGCTCGAGTCACAGCCGTCCCCCGGTCCGAAGGCGTCGTCAGGCTCGGCGACGGGAGGGCCGTCGCCTATGCCGAGTGGGGCGCCCCCCGTGGAAGACCGGTCGTCCTCTTCCACGGCACGCCAGGCTCGCGGCTTCTGTGCCCGGACGCCGATGCCACGGAATCGCTCGGT
>DATHRO010000125.1:0-1885 GCA_035465135.1 Candidatus Deferrimicrobiaceae bacterium | reverse complement strand
TGACGAGCGAGCCGCCGAGCGGACCTACCAGCTGCTGGCGCAGGCCGTCGGCCGCGCCGGCCGTGGTGACCGCCCCGGCCGGGCGGTCATCCAGACCTACCAGCCGGACCATCCGGCGATCGTGGCGATCGCGCAGGATCGCGCCACGGGCTTCTACGACGCCGAGCTGGAGCTGCGGCGGCGTTTCGGCTCACCCCCGTTCGGGGAGCTCGTCAAGCTCACGGTCGCGCTGCCGGATCGTGAAACCGCCGAGAGCACGGGGCGGGAGATGGCGACGCGCTTGCGCGAGCGCGCGGCGGCGAATGGGGTCGCGATCGCCGTCTCCGGCCCGGCCCCGGCGTTCATCGCCCGCCGGTCCGACCGCTGGCGCTTCAACGTCGTCCTTCGAGGGACGGACCCAGTCCGCCTGCTCGACGAGCCGCCCGGCCCGCCATGGTCGGTCGATGTCGATCCGGAGTCCCTGCTCTGACCCCTGCGCGAGCCCAGATCGGCGATCGGTCGTACGATCTGGGCTCACCACGTGAGATGACGACGGGAGGATCGAGATGACCGACGACATGGCAAATCGGGATACGACCGCAGCGGAGCCCGAGGCGGCGGCCGACCGCGGCGAGAAGGCCCGCGAGTGGCTGGCCCAGCTCCAGGGGATGATCGAGCAGCTGGCGACACAGGCCGCCCCGGTCGTGCGCGAAGTCGGCGCGAAGGCCGCCGAGCTCGCGGCGGCGGCCGGCGACAAGGCCGGGCCGGTGGCGGTCAAGACGGCCGAGGTCACCGGGCAGGCCGGCAAGAAGCTGGCCGAGCGAGCCCGTGGCCTGGCCGTAGAGCTGCGCCGTGACCAGGAGGCGGACGCGGACCCGGCGACCGAGTCGGCGCCGGAGCCGGCGGCCGAGACGTCCGAACAGGGATCTGCCGGCGCGTCCTGACGGACGACACCGCCAACCTTCGGCGGTGGGTCGCGGCGCTCGGCGGTCCTATACTCGACGCGCATGAGCGTCCGGCCCATCATCACCCTCGGTGACCCGCGGCTGCGCCTCAAGGGCCTGCCCGTCGACAGCTTCGGGCGGTTCCTCCACGGCCTGCTGGATGACCTGACCCAGACCATGCGTGCGGCGCCCGGCGTGGGTCTCGCGGCTCCCCAGCTCGGCGAGCCGCTCAACGTCGCGGTCGTCGAGATCGAGAGCCGGCTGTTCGAGCTCGTCAACCCACGGATCGTCAAGGCGACCGGTGACGACCGGGATCTCGAGGGCTGCCTCTCGATCCCGGGTTTCGCGGCCTACGTCACCCGTCGCGAGCGGGTCTGGGTCGTGGCGCAGGATCGACGCGGCAAGCGCTTCAAGGTTTCCGGCTCGGGGCTTCTGAGCCGGGCCTTCCAGCACGAGCTCGACCACCTCGACGGCAAGCTGTACATCGACTACCTCGAGTCGATGGACGAGCTCCTCCCGGTCGGTCTGGGCGACCACGAGACCGAGGGCGGCGACGCCGAGGCGGAGGACGAGGCGAAGGTCCGCACCCCGGCATTGGCGTGACCGCGGTGGCCCCGGCGGCCGTCGAGGCGGGCCTGACCTCCGACACGGCGGCCAGCGGTCCCGCGCGGACTGTCTTCTTCGGCTCCGGATCGTTCGCCGTCCCGATCCTCGATGCCGTCGCGGAGGACCCTCGCCTGGTGATCGCCGCGGTCGTGACGGCGCCGGACCGACCCGCCGGCCGGGGTCGCGCGCTGCGGCGGACGCCCGTGGCCGAGCGCGCCCTAGCCCTCGGGCTGCCGGTCCTGCAGCCGCCGCGCCTTCGAGCCGCCGACGCGGTCGCCGAGCTGGCCCGGCTGCAGCCGGACCTCGGGGTCCTGGCCGACTACGGCCAGATCGTGCCGCGCGAGATCCTCGAGCTG
>DATHRO010000124.1:0-8017 GCA_035465135.1 Candidatus Deferrimicrobiaceae bacterium | reverse complement strand
CAGCCGCTGCCCGCTCCGGCAGGTGCTCATCTACACGGACCGTCTGAAGGCTCGCGGTCATCCGCACGAGCTGTACGTCTTCTCGACGGGCCACTCGAGCTTCGAGGTCGACGAGCGGACCCGCCAGATCGGGGTGATCCTGGACTTCCTGGCCCGAACAGTGCCGGGGATCCGCCGCCTGCCGGGCGTCGGTGCGGTGCGCGACGAGGTCGACGGGGCTCAGTTGCCCGGCACGACCGGGGCGGGGCGGATGGTCGAGGCGATCGGGATCCCATCCACGAGGTAGACGCCCGTCTCGCCCGACACGAGGATGTCGAACGTCCGGCCGCCGTCGTAGGGCAGCCACGCGAGCCAGGCGACCGTGCTCTCGTCGAGGAGGTCGCCAACGCGCAGCTCGCCAAGCGTTCGACCGTCGGCCAGCGGATGGCCTGCCGACGCAGTCAGCGTTCGACCGTCGGCCAGCTCAAGCCGGATGACGCGGTGCGAGGCCGGGGCCGTCATGCTGCCGATCGCCAGCACCGTGACGACCGCGCGACGTCTTTCCCCATCGACGGTCCAGACCGCGTCCCCAACGCGCAGCCGCTCGACCGGAACCGGCCCGGCTGGCGTGTCGATCGGCGTCCCGCGGGCCAGGCAGATTGGGCACATCGGCTCGCCGGCGGTCGTGCGTGACTCCACCGTGATCTCGCCCGCCTGGGCAATGAGGCCGATCGTGTGGACGCCCTCGGCTGCGCCGCCGACAGGCCGTGCGAGGTAGTCGAAGCGATAGCCGTCGCCGCTCGGGACGGCCTCGAACGAGATCGACGCGGCGACCTTCCAGAGCCTGTACACGGCAAGCTGCTCGGAAGGGTCGAAGTCCTGTCCGAGCGTGAAGCCAAGACGATCGAGGACGGCTGCGAAGACACCGGTCCCATCTTCGACGATCTCGTTCCAGCGGTCGATCGCCGACTGCTGCTCGTCGCGCCCGACCGGATACTCGTCCGGGTCGCACCACCAGCGCGGGCCGAGCACGTCGATCAATCGCAGCCGCAGCTCGCCCGGCGTGAACGCCCCGGGCGTTGGGCCTGGCGTGCCATCGCCGCGCGGGCTCGGGCTCGGGCCGGCTCCGCCACAGCCGGCAGCCACGACGGCGAGGGCGAGGACGGCGAGCCGAAGAGGCATCACGGCGGGTAGACGCCAGGCGAGTCCGCGCGGTTTCACCTCGGACCGCTCGTCAACCCGTCGGTCAGTCGATCGTGAGGTCGTCGGGGTCCTGGTAGCGGCCGGTGCGCTCCTCCTGGAGCTGCATCAGGACGTCGTTCACGAGCGTCGAGGCACCGAACCGGAAGCGGTCCCGGGCTGCTGGACGGCCATGGGACGGCGAGGATACACCTCGACCCCGCGAATACCATCGCCCTCGATGAGCGATCAGCTGTCGCTCCGGCTCGAGCCGGAGCTGCCGGAGCTGCCCCGCGGCCTGCGACCGATGCTGGCCCGCCCGCTGGCCGAGCCGTTCGACTCGGCGGCCCACCTGTTCGAGCCGGTGTGGGGCGGGGTCCGGGCGCTGGCAATGATCGGGCCCGCGGCGACCCCCGGAACGGGCGTGGTCGCCCTGGTCCGTGACGACGGCGGCGAGATCCGGCCAGTCCCGATCGACCTGACGGGGCTCGCGATGCGGGTCGCTGCCAGGTCGGCGATCCTCGACGGCGAGGTCGTCGTCGTGGATGCCGCGGGACGCCTGGATCCGTCGGCATTGCGGGCACGGCTGGCCGGCGAACCCGGGCGGCCACTGTCGTACCTGGCCTTTGATCTCCTGCACCTCGACGGCCGGAGCCTTCTCGGGCTCGGGCTGGAGCGGCGGCGCGCCTTGCTGCGGGGGGTCCTCCGGCCCGGCGACGAAGTCGTCGCCGTGCCCTCGATCGAAGGCGAGGGCCGCGCGCTGTTCGAGGCCGTCGCGGCGCAGGGCCTGCTCGGGGTGCGCGCGCGGCAGCGCGGCAGCCCCTACCTGCCGGGCGTGCGAAGCCGCCTCTGGCGGATCGTCGCGGCAACCCCGGAAGGGGCACGGACCGACGCTGGACCGGCGACCGACGCTGTCGACACGGAGCCGCTGGCCGTCGGCCCCTCGGCCGCCCAGAAGGCCCGGGTCCTGGCACTCATCCGCCGCCTGCCGCTCGAGTTCGAGGACGAGCAGACCCCCGACTGACTGACGCTGCCGCTCAGGCCGGGGGGCGCAGGATCGCTGCGCTGATCGCGCGCAGGCCAGGTCGCTGGCCGTACAGCAGCACGCCCGCGGCGTAGACGCGAACGGCGAGGATCCCGACGATCGCAATCGCGAGGACGAGCAGCGCGAACGCCAGACCGACCTCCCACGGCTCGGCCCGGCCGACGGTCAGCCGGGTGAGCATGATGAACGGGCTCCAGAACGGAACGTATGAGGCCATCCGCAGGAGCGGGTTGATGCCGCCGGTCAGGGCCATGACGGCCTGGAGGTAGCCGCCGATCGCGATGATCGACAGCGGCAGCGCGATGACCTGAAGGTCCTCGGCGCGCGAGACGAGTGAGCCCGCGGCGGCGTAGATCAGCGCGTACAGGACGAACCCGAGCGCCCAGAAGCCCGCATAGGCCAGCAGCAGGCCCGGCGTCAGGATGCCGAGCGAGACACCGATCCCGGCCGAGGGACCGAGGACCGCAGTCGCGATTCGGTCCTCGAGGAACAGCGCGAGCAGGGCCGGCACGAGCACGGCGACGTACTGGACCAGCCCGGCCAGCCCGATCCCGATGACCTTGCCGAGCACGAGCTGGGCCGGCGTTGCGGCGCTGGTGAGCAGCTCCATGACCCGCGACGACTTCTCGGCCACGACACCCGCGGCGACCCACATGCCGTAGATCACGAGCGTGATGAAGATGAGGATCACGAACACCACGCCGACGATCCGACGGCCGGCGTACTCGCTGGCCGCGATCGGGCGACCGCCGGCCGACGGCCCGGCGACGGCGGCGATGTCGACCTCCGGCGCGACGAACGGCGTTCCGTCCGAGCCGCGGTTCTCGAAGGTGTACTCGAGGATCGCCACGGCCAGGGCGCCGACCTGGACGAGCTGGGCCCGGTCGGCGCCGATCGCCTCGCCGGTCAGGAACCGGAACTCGAGGCCGCCGCTGTCCCGGCGGCCCACGATCAGGGCGCCGGCGTAGCGGCCGTCGGAGACCGCGAGCGCCACGTCCTCGTCTGGCGAGGCCCGCTCGAACGTGCACTGTGGTCGCTCCCCGGCGGCCGAGGGCTGGCCGAGGATGCCGGCCATCGTCAGCGCCGTCCGTTCGGCCAGCGCGTCATCGGCCGCTACGATCGCGACGGTCGTGGTCGTACCCCGGTCGGCCAGCCGAATCAGGACTGGCATGAGCGCCACGAGGATCGCGAGTACGGCCAGGAAGACCGTCGAAGCGAAGAAGATCCGGCTCCGGACCCGCTCGCCGAACTCCCGGCGCGCCACGAGCCAGGTGTTGGCGACGAGTCGATCGTCGCGACTGGGCCGGCCGCTCACGCCGGCACCTCCGTGTCGACCGGGGTGCTCGGCTTGCCCGCACCGGGCGCCTCGCGGGACGTCGTCGCGTGACCGCGGCCTGGATCGTCGTCGACGTCGGCCGGATGGCCGACGTGTTCGATGAAGACCTGCTCGAGCGACGGATCGGCCACCTCGAAGTGGCTGACGCGCGCTCCCGAGGCGAGCGCGGCCGCGAGGACCACGTCCGGCTCGACGTCCGGCTCGAGCTCGATCTCGGCCCGCTCGACGCCCGGCCGCAGCAGCCGCGCGCCGCGCACGCCGCGCAGCCACGGCAGGCGGTGATCGCCTTCGACCGACAGCAGGACCATCCGCCGGCCGGTCGAGCGCTTGACCTCGCGCAGCGAGCCGCTCACGACCGTCCGCCCGAGATCGACGATCGCGACCGATTCGCACATCGCCTCGACGGTCTCCATCTGGTGGGTCGACAGCACGATCGTCTTGCCCTAGTCCCGCAGCTCGAGGATGGCCTCGCGCAGCAGCACGATGTTGACCGGATCGAGGCCGGTGAACGGCTCATCCATCAACAGCACCTCCGGGTCGTGCAGCACGGCCGCGAGGAACTGGACCTTCTGCTGGTTGCCCTTTGACAGCTCCTCCGCCCGGCGGTCGGCGAAGTCCGAGACCCGGAACCGGGCCAGCCAGGCGCGGGCCTCCCTCGTCGCGACGTCGCGCGGCACGCCCTGGAGGCCGGCGAAGAACACCAGCTGGTCGAGGACGGTCATCTTCGGGTAGAGGCCACGCTCCTCTGGGAGGTAGCCCCACGTTGGGCGCGGCAGGGACCGATGGTCGACGCCGCCCCAGCTGATCCGGCCGCCGTCGGCGCGCAGCACGCCGAGCGCGATCCGCATCGTCGTGGTCTTGCCGGCACCATTCGAGCCGAGAAAGCCGAAGACGTGGCCCCGCGGCGCCTCGATGGTCAGCCCGTCGAGGGCGCGCACCGGCCCGAAGTCCTTGACCAGACCCTCCACCGCGAGCGACATGCCGCGGCGAGCATAGACCGGGTGGCGCGGAGGGTCGGTCGCCCGAAGGTCCTAGATAGTGACCCCCAGCAGCGTCCCGACGCCGTAGGTCACGGCCGCTGCGGCCCCGCCGAGCAGCACCTGGCGCACCGCTCCGTACGGGATCGGCCGCCGGGTCAGCAGCGCGATGCCGGTCCCGAGCAGCGCCAGCGCCACGAGGCTGAGCCCGAGGCTGCCGACGAACGCCGCGGCGCCGACGAGCAGCAGGTACGGCGCCAGCGGCACGAACGCGCCGATCGTGAACGCGACGAACGAGCCGGCGGCGGCGGCGAACGGTGAGCCGATCGATCGCTCGTCAAGGCCAACCTCCTCGAAGATCAGCAACCGGACGGCGTGGTCCTCCTCGTCGAACACGGCGTCGACGAAGCGATCGGCCTCCTCGCGGCTGAAGCCACGCTCGAGGTACAGCCCGGCAAGGATCGCGCGCTCCTGCTCCGGCGCCTCGCGGAGCTGCTTCCGCTGGAACGCGATTTGGTAGTCGAGCAGCTCGCGCTGGCTCTGGACCGAGATGTACTCCCCGACGCCCATCGAGAACGCCCCGGCGATCAGCCCGGCGATCCCGGCCAGGACGATGATCGCCGCGTCGGAGGTCGCGCCAGCCACGCCCATCACGAGGGCGAGATTCGAGACGAGCCCATCGTTCGCGCCGAAGACGATCGGCCGGAGGACGGAGTTGACCCGGGTCTCGTGGGCCGCCGACGCCGGCGGAAGCTGCCGCTCGTCGATCGTCATCGCTCGCACGGGCCGACGCTACGCAGCTGCGGCGCGGCGCCGGTAGGGCCGATCAGCCCAAAGGCAGCCCGGCTCAGGCCACCCAGGCGGTCCGTCTCGTCGCGCGGACGAGCTCGGCGACGACCGCCGGAGCGAGCGCGATTGCCGCCACCAGCACCCACTCCCCGGGCTGGAGGACCGTGGCTCGGAACGATTCGGCAACCCCGGGGATGAACGGCATCGCGTACTGGATGACGAGGACCGCGATGCCGCCGGCGAGCAAGAGGCCGTTGCGGGAGAGCCGCACGACCGGGGTCCGGAGGCTGCGGTTCGCGTAGGCGCGCACGACCTGGGCGGCCACGAGCGCCGTGTACGCCACCCACGCGGCGTGCTCCGCGGATCCGCCGGTGTTGAGCATGAGCCACAGGGCCGCGACGGCGGAGAACGCCCCGGCGCCGGTGAGGCGCAGGAGCAGCGGCCACGGCAGGAGTGGAGAACCGTGCTTCCGGGGCGGACGCCGCATGACGTCCGGTTCGGCCGGCTCGCGCTCGAAGGCGAACGACGCCGACGCGTCGATGAACAGCTCCATCCACAGGATCTGGATTGGCAGCAGCGGCTGGTCGAAGCCGGCCAGCGTGGCGATCAGGATGAAGCCCAGGAAGGCGACGTGGGTCGAGATGAGGAACACGAGGCCCTTCTGGACGTTGTCGACGATGCGGCGACCCTCCCGCAACCCGTACATGAGCGTGGCGAACGAGTCGTCGCCGAGGACGAGGTCGGCGGCCTCCCGGGCAACCGCCGTGCCGCTGCCCATCGCGACCGCCACGTCGGCGCGGTGGAGGGCCGGCGCGTCGTTCACCCCGTCGCCGGTGACGGCGACCATCCGCCCTGCCTCGCGGGCAACGCGGACGATCCGGTCCTTCTGTTCGGGGGCGGATCGGGCGACGACGTGGAGGTCCGCCAGCTCCCCTCGCAGGCGCTCGTCGGTCCACGCGTCGACCTCGCTGCCGGTGACGATCCGGTCCGCCGGGATCCCGGCCGCGCTGGCGATCGCGCGCGCGGTCGCCGGGTGGTCGCCGGTCACGACGAGGGTCTGGATGCCGGCGCCGACCGCCTCGCCGAGCGCGTCGGCGATCCCCGGCCGCGCTGGGTCGGCGAAGCCGACCAGGGCCGCGATCCGCCATGTCTCGCCGTCGCCTCGCCTGGCCAGCGCGACGACGCGCACGCCCCGGCCGGCCGCGTCCTCGACCATCGAGCGCCACGGGGCGGCTGCGGCGTCGACGTCGAGCAGGCCGAAGACCGCCTCGGGTGCGCCGATCGCAAGGTGCTCGACATGGCCGTCGCGCCGACTCGTCGTCATCGCATAGGGCCGCTCGTCGGATACCGGCTCGGCCTCGACCAGCTCGGAGTGGTCCAGGTCCGACACACCCCCGGCAGCCTCGACCGCGCGCTCGAGACAGGTCGTGAACGAGTCCGGCGGAACGCCGTCGGCGCGGGCCCAGGCGTCCTCCTCGGCCCGCAACGCCGAGACGAGGAGCTCACGACGGCGCTCAGGCTCACGGATCTCGCCGTCGAGGTCGGCGATCATCGCCACCTCGAGCCGGTTCTGCGTCAGCGTGCCGGTCTTGTCGGTGACGATCAGGTCGATGGCCCCGAGGACCTCTTCGGCGTTCAGCCGGCGAACGAGCACGCCCCGCCTCAGGAGTCGATACGCGCCGAGACCGAGGATCACCGCCAGGAGGATCGGTGGCTCCTCGGGGATCGCGGCGATGGCGGCCGAGATTCCGGCCAGGAGGTTCTCGCCGAGCGACCGGCCACGGACGAAGCCGAGCGTCGTGACAATCGCGATGAGGGCGATCGCGGCGGCCAGCAGGATCCGGACGAGCCGGTCGAGCTCGAACTGGACGGGCGACCGCCGGCGTCGGCGCTCGCCGATCGATTCGGCGATGCGGCCCATTTCGGTCGCCCCCCCGATCGCAACCACGATCCCCTCGCCGCGCCCCCCGACGACGCTCGTCCCGGCGTAGCCGATGGCCCGGCGATCGGGGACGCCGGCGTCGGCGGGATCGGGCTCGGCACGGCCCGGCTCGGGGACCGATTCACCCGTCAGCACGCTCCGGTCGATACTCAATCGATCCGCGCGAGAGAGCCGCAGATCGGCCGGGATGACGTCGCCGGCGCGCAGCACCACGACGTCACCGGGCACGAGCCCGGCCGCGGCGAGGTTCGCGACCGTGCCGTCCCGACGGACCCGCGCGCGGGGCGCGGAGGCGCTGCGCAGGGCCTCGAGAGCGCGCTCGCCGCGGAACTCCGTCGCCACGTCGGCGCCGACGATCGGGACGAGGCCGACTAGGATCAGCAGCCCGTCCCGGACCTCGCCGAGCAGGATCGCCCCGAGCGCGGCAGCGCCGAGGAGCAGGATGAACGGCTCCGTCGCGGCACCGACCACCAGCCGCCAGACCGAGGTCGGCTCGTGGCGTTCGAGCTCGTTGGACCCAACCGCCGCCGCCCGCCGCGCTGCCTCCGCGGACGCCAGGCCGACGGCCGGGTCGACCCCGAGCTCGGCCGCCACGGCATCAACGCCGCGGCGATGGGCATCGACGAGGCCAAGGGGATTCATCGCCTCCATGATGCCGTCGCCGGTCATCGCCTGGGCCCTGCCGAACGGCCTTCGGGCGATGGCGCAGAATCCCCTGGTGACCAACCAGCCGGCCGGCGGCCGAACAACGCCTACCCGGATCCATGCCG
>DATHRO010000123.1:0-31833 GCA_035465135.1 Candidatus Deferrimicrobiaceae bacterium | reverse complement strand
GTCGAGGCGGGCCTGCAGCTCTTGGACCCGCGCGGCAAGCTCGGCCGCCCGCGCCCGGACGCCCTCGACGACGTGCGCCGGGGCGCGCTCCACGAACGCCGTGTCGGCGAGCCGGGCGTTGGTCGCCGCCAGCAGCCGTTCCGCCTCCGCGAGCTCACGGCCGAGGCGCTCCCGTTCGCGAGTCAGGGCCTTCGGATCCCGCTCCGGGGTCAGGAGCGCCGTGACGCCGCGCCCGAGGACCGTCAGCATGCCCGGCCGTTCGACATCCTCGACGGCCCCGTCCCGGACGTCGGCCGTGACACGCGCGAGGCGCTCGATGGCGGGTCGCAACGCCGCGATCGTGGCGTGCAGATCACCCGGCGCGACGATCGTCGCCGGGAGGCGAGCCCCGACCTCGATACCGGCCTCCGCCCGGGCGTTCCTAATCCCCGAGATGAGCTCGGTGATCGACTCCAGCTCGGCCTCGACAGTCGGGTCGCGCGGGCCGGCCGCCGGCCAGCGGCCCACGATCAGCAGCTCCGGGTCGACATCGGCATGCGGGATGGCGTCCCATAGCGCCTCGGTCACAAACGGCATGACTGGATGCAGCAGCCGGAGGTACGTGTCGAGCGCCTCCACGAGCGTCCACCACGTCGCCTCGTGCTCTGACTTCGACAGTGCCCGGTCGGCGAGCCGAACCTTGGCCAGCTCGAGACCCCAGTCGCAGAACTCGCTCCAGATGGCCTCGTACAGGACCCGCGTGACCTCGCCGTAGTTGTCGGCCGCGAAGGCCCGGTCGACGGCCTCGACCGCCGCCGCGGCCCGCGACCGGATCCAGCGCTCGGCCGGGCCCAGGGCAGCTGCTTCGGGCGCCGTCCGCGCCGCTCCCGACGGGATCGACGCCGGCCGCGCCCCGACGACAAAGCGTGTCGCGTTCCACAGCTTGTTGGCGAAGTTGCGGCCGTCCTCGAGCTTCTCGGTCCGGAACTTCTGGTCGTTGCCCGGCGAGGTGCCGTTGAGCAGCGCGAACCGGAGGGCATCGGCGCCGGCCGCGTCGATCGCCTCGAGCGGGTCGACGACGTTGCCCTTGGTCTTCGCCATCCGCTTGCCGTGGGGGTCCTTGACGAGCCCGTGGAGATAGACCTTGCGGAACGGCACGGCGTCGGCCAGATGGATACCGAGCATCATCATCCGGGCAACCCAGAAGAAGATGATGTCGTAGCCGGTCTCCATGACCGAGCCCGGGTAGTAGCGCCGCAGCTCGTCGGTCCGATCCGGCCAGCCGAGCGTCGAGAACGGCCACAGCCCGGAGCTGTACCAGGTGTCGAAGATGTCCGGATCCTGGGTCAGCTCGTCGGCCGGCCGGCCGCAGACCTCACAGGCAGACGGACCCTCGGCATCTGCCGTCACCGTGATGTGGCCGTCGGGGCAGTACCAGGCCGGGATGCGATGGCCCCACCACAGCTGGCGACTGACGTTCCAGTCGTGGATGTTGGTGAGCCAGCTCTCCCAGACCTTCTCGAAGCGCGACGGGACGATCGTCGTCTCACCGCCGCGCGTCGCGGCCAGTGCGGCGGCAGCGAGCGGCTCTGTCCGGATGAACCACTGCGTCTTCAGGCGCGGTTCGATGACGTCGTTCGAGCGCTGGCAGCGCCCGATGAGCATCTCGTGCGGCCGGCTGCCCTCGAGGTCGCCCATGCCCTCGAGCTCGGCCACGATGTGCCGCCGCGCCTCGTAGCGGTCAAGTCCGGCGAAGCGCTCGCCGGCTTCGTTGACGGTCGCATCGTCGTTCAGGACCGTGATCGCCGGCAGGCGGTGGCGCTGGCCGGTCTCGTGGTCGTCGCGGTCGTGGGCCGGCGTGATCTTCACCGCTCCTGTCCCGAAGGCGCGGTCGACCACCTCGTCGGCGATGATCGGCACGTCGCGCTCGACGAACGGAATGCGAACCTTGTGTCCGACGAGCGTCCGATACCGCTCGTCCTCGGGATGCACCGCGACCGCGGTATCGCCGAGGATCGTCTCCGGGCGGGTCGTGGCAACCGCGATCCACTCGTCCTCGAGCGGCCGATGGGTCGACTCGTCGACGAGGTGATAGCGAACCGTCCACAGCGTGCCGGTCTCCTCGGTCGGGATGACCTCCAGATCGGAGACGCTGGTCCGGCAGCCGGGGCACCAATTGACGAGCGCCTCGGTCCGGTATGCCAGGCCGTCGCGATACAGTCGGGCGAAGCTCTCGCGGACGGCCCGAGCCGAGCCCTCGTCCATGGTGAACCTGAGGCGGCTCCAATCGAGCGAGGCGCCGATCCGGCGCTGCTGGCCGAGCATCACCTCGCGGGTCTCGTTGATGAACTGCCACATCCGCTCGAGGTAGCGCTCGCGGCCCAGCGATTCGCGCGTTTCGCCCTCCGCGGCGAGGATCCGGTCCAGGACGTACTGCGCTGCGATCGAGGCGTGGTCGAGGCCGGGCAGCCAGAGCGTCGGGTGGCCGCGCATCCGGGCATGCCGGATCATCGCGTCCTCGATGGTCGAGGTGAGCGCGTGCCCCAGGTGCAGCGCACCGGTGATGTTCGGCGGCGGCTGGATGATGACGAACGGCTCGAGGTCCGGCTCCGGCCTGGCGCCCGCGCCGTCGGGCGCGAAGACGTCGGCCGCCAGCCAGCGCTCGTACACGGCGGCCTCGAAGCGGGCCGGCTCGTAGGCCTTCGGCAGCGCGCGAGTCTCTGTCGTCATCGTGCCCTCGAACAACGAATGCCCCGCTCGTCCAGCGGACGAACGGGGTCGTGGTACCACCTGCTGGTTCAAGCTCCCGCCGGCTCGCTCATCGCGGACCGGTCCACCATCGGCGGGCCCGGGAAGTCTCCTCTCGATGCGCTATCGGGCATCAGCCGCACGGCTCGCGAGCGACCTTCACGTCCCGGTCCCCGCGCGGCTCGCACCGTCCCGCGCTCGCTCCGTGGGCCGAGCGGACGCTACTCCTCTCGGTCGTCGCCGTGGAGGCCGCAGTCTAGCACTCGCATTGCGCCAGAGAGTTCGAGGATCGACGCGGCCGGCCGTCAGGCCGACGCGGGCTGGGAGGCGAGCCACTCCTCGTAGTTGGTCTCGTCGACGCCGTTGTCCATCTCGGCCTTGGTCAGCAGAAGGGGCAGCCGGCCGGAGCGGATCGTCTCCTCGGTGATGATGCACTTGCGCACGTCGGCCCGCTCCGGGATGTCGTACATCACCTCGAGGAGCGCCTCTTCGACGATCGAGCGGAGGGCCCGCGCGCCGGTCTTGCGGTCCAGCGCGACCTCCGCTGCGGCCGTCAGCGCACCGGGCGTGAAGACCAGCTCGACCTTGTCCAGCGACAGGAACTTCTGGAACTGACGGGCGACCGCATTCTTCGGCTCGGTCAGGACGCGCACCAGGTCGTCGACGGTCAGCGCGGCGAGCGTGACGATGACGGGCAGCCGGCCCACGAACTCCGGGATGAGGCCGTACTTGAGCAGGTCCTCGGGCATGAGCTTCTCGAGGATCCGGCCGCGCTCGATCGGGCTCGAGATCGAATCCGATCCGAAGCCGATCGTCCGCCTGCCGGTCCGCTCCTCGACGATCTTCTCGAGGCCGTCGAAGGCACCGCCGCAGATGAACAGCACGTTGGTCGTGTCGATCTGGATGAAGTCCTGGTGGGGATGCTTGCGGCCGCCCTGGGGCGGGACGTTGGCGACGGTCCCCTCGAGGATCTTCAGGAGCGCCTGCTGGACGCCCTCGCCGGAGACGTCGCGGGTGATCGAAGGGTTGTCGGCCTTGCGCGCGATCTTGTCGATCTCATCGATGTAGATGATCCCGCGCTGGGCCCGGGCGACGTCGAAATCGGCCGCCTGGATCAGCCGCAGCAGGATGTTCTCGACGTCCTCACCGACGTAGCCCGCCTCGGTCAGCGAGGTCGCGTCGGCGATGCAGAACGGGACGTCGAGGATGCGGGCCAGCGTCTGGGCCAGCAGGGTCTTGCCGCTGCCCGTCGGGCCGACCAGCAGGACGTTCGACTTCTGCAGCTCGACCTCGTCGACGGCATGGCCGGCGTTGACCCGCTTGTAGTGGTTGTAGACGGCCACGGACAGGACCTTCTTGGCCTTTTCCTGGCTGATCACGTACTGGTCGAGGGCGAACTTGATCTGGCGGGGGTTGGGGAGCTTGGCAGCCTGCGGCTTGGCCTTTGGCTGCTCGAGCATCTCCTCTTCGATGATTTCCTGGCAGAGGTTGATGCACTCATCGCAGATGTAGACGCCCTGGCCCGCGATGAGCTTCCGGACCTGCTCCTGGCTCTTGCCGCAGAAGGAGCAGCGGTACGGCACCTTCGTGCCCTTGCTGCCGCTCGTCGTGCTCACAGCTCGCCCTCGCCTGCGTCCTTCCCTGCCCCGTCGCGACTCGACCGCGCCGCGCCCGTGGTGCCCGCCCGGCGTGGGCGGGGCTCAGCTCTTCTTCTTCGGTTGCGCCTCGGGGGCTGCCTTGGCCGTGTCGGACGGCTCCGTCACGCTTGGACCCTCACCACCGCTCAATCCGGCGTCGTGGGCCTGGGCGATCAGCGACGACCCCTGGAGGTTGTAGACGGCGTCGATGATGCCATAGTCCTTCGCCTCCTCGGGCGACATGAACCGGTCGCGCTCGGTGTCGCGGGCCACCTTCTCGAGCGGCTGGCCGGTGTGCCTGGCCAGAATCTGGTGGTTGAGCACAACGAGCGTCTCCCATTCCTTCATCTGGATCAGCGCGTCCTGCGGCGCGCCACGGAAACCGCCGGAACCCTGGTGGATCATGATCCGGGAGTGCGGCAGGCCGTAGCGCTTGCCCTTCGCCCCGGCCGCCAGCAGGACCGAGGCCATCGACGCCGCCTGGCCGATGCAGATCGTGCTGACCGGCGCCCGCAGGTACTGCATCGTGTCGTAGATCGCGAGCCCGGCCGTCACGACACCGCCGGGCGAGTTGATGTACAGGCTGATGTCCTTCTCGGGATCCTCGGACTCGAGGAACAGCAGCTGGGCGATGACGAGGTTCGCGAGATGGTCCTCGATGACGTCGCCCAGGAAGATGATCCGTTCCTTCAGCAGCCGCGAGTAGATGTCGTAGGCGCGCTCTCCGCGGCTGGAGGACTCGATGACCATCGGCACGAGCATGGGGCGATCTCCTGTGGGCGGGCGGTCAGCTCGCGCCGGCCGCGCTGGTTTCCGGTGATTCGGTCAACTGGATCTCGGCCGGCGGCTCAAGGCCGGCCGGCTCGTCGTCCTCGATGTGCGGCAGCGGGCCGTGCTCCGGGTGCGCGGACAGCCACTCGTCGATCAGCTTCTCGACGACGCGGCTACGGCGAAGCGTGCTGCGGATGAAACCGCGACCGCGCTCCGACTCGAAGTAGGCGACGGTCTTGCGGTCGCTGCCGTAGCGCTCGCGGGCCCGCCTGACCTCGACCTCGACGTCGGCGTCCGGGACCTCGACACCCTCGGCCTCGGCGACCTTCGAGAGGACGAGCAGGACCTTGACCCGCTTCTCGGCGCGCGGCCGGAAGTCGGCGTGCAGGTCGGCCTCGGACTTCTCAGCCGCCTTGAGGTAGGCGTCCTCGGTGACGCCCTGCCGCGCCAGAGCCCCGCGCAGCTCGTCGTGCATGATCTCGATCTCCTGGTCGACCAGGACGTCCGGCAGGTCGAGGGTCGCATTGGCCGTCGCGTACTCGATGATCTTGTCGGCGAAGTCGTGGCGCGCGTGGTCGAGGGCGTTCCGCTCGAGGCGAGCCTTGACCTCGGCCCGCAGGGCGGCGAGGTCGTCGAACCGCCCGAGCGACTGGGCGAACGCGTCGTCGGCCTCGGGCAGGATCTTCTCCCGGAGCTCCTTGAGCTCGACCTCGAAGTGGGCCGGCTGGCCGGCCAGGCTCGCCTCCGGGTAGTCCTCCGGGAAGGTCAGGTCGAAGCCCTTCGTCTCGCCGGGCCGCAGACCCACGACGTTGTCCTCGAACCCCGGGATCAGCCGTTCGTCGCCGAGGATCAGCGGCATCCGCTCGGCCTTGGCGCCCTCGATCAGGGTCCCATCCCGCGTGCCCTCGTACCCGATCACGGCGTAGTCGCCGGTCTTCGCTCCCCGATCCTCGACTGGCGCGAGCGTCGCGTTCTGGTCGCGCAATTCCTCCACGACTCGGTCGACCTTGGCGTCGTCGACCGTCTCGATCTCGGGCTTGAAGTTGAAGTTGCGGTAGTCCCCGAGCTCGACCTCGGGCCGCACCTGGACGGTCGCGCTGAAGACGACCGGCTTGCCCTCTTCGGCCTGCTCCACGCTGACCTCGGCCGGGGTCAGGGGCAGGATGTCGTGCTGCACGAGGGCGTCCCGGTAGGCCCGCTGCGTGAGGTGATCCATCGCCTCCTCGAGGACCGCCTCCCGACCGACGACACGCTCGACAACGGCTCGGGGCGCCTTGCCGGGTCGGAATCCGGCGATCCGTGTCCGCTGCGACAGGTGGCGCACCGCTTCGGCGATGGCGGCGTCGAGGCGCTCGGGCGGCAGCTCGACGCGCACGGTCAGGGAGCTCCGGGGGGCCGGAGTGACGGTCACTTCCATGGTCAACCCGAGTATAGGTTCCCGAACCCGACGAGCGTCCGTGGGCGTTGCCCGGTGGTGCTACGGTGGCCGGCGTGCCGAACGAGTTTTACTTCATGGGGCTCGGCGGTCTCGGGGTCTCGCTGGCCGGCTTCGCGGGCCTCATCTCGGCGCTCGACCGAAGGCCGGAAGGTCACACCCCGGTCGCCGCCTGGCGAATCCGAAACATCGTGATGGGTGGCTTCGCGGTGACGTTCGCCGGGTTCGGCACGGTCGCGCTGTACACCGTAACGAGCGAGGACCTGACGCTGACGGTCCGCCTGGCGAGCCTGCTCCTGGGCGCGCTAACCCTCGCCCCGATGCCGTGGGAAGCGCGTCCCGGGCCGGCATGGCCCGACGATCGCCATCGCCAGAGGGCGGTGACGTTCACCGTTGTCCTGGCCGTCGCCGAGCTGGCGAACGTCGCCGTTGGCTCGCTCGGCTACCTGCAGGTGCTGTTCCTGATGCACCTGGGCGGACCCGTTTCGATCTTTGCCAACACCGTTCGAGACGTCGCCCGGGAAGCGTCCGCCCGGCGCTGAGCGCCATCCGGACCAGGTGCGCCCGGCAGCGCTCCCCAACGCGCCCCGGTCGTGCGTGTCCGCCGCAACATCGAAGCCCGTCGCGCCGGACGTTACCGCGACCGCGGAGGCGCCACGGCTCGAGGCCGCCTCGTTACGGACTGACGGTGATCGTCCCGTACATGCCGGCCGGGAAGTGGCCCGGCTCGTGGCAACCGAACTGCGTGGTTCCGGCCTCCGTGAAGTGCCAGGTCAGCGACGCGGTCTCGCCCTCCGCCACCTCGACCTCGTTCGGCTCCATGCCCATCTCCATCCCGCCGGCCTGCATCTCCTCCTCGTGATGCGCCTGATACTCCGCAGAACCGAGCACGAACTCGTGGTCGACGATGCCGACGTTCTCGATCTCGAACGCGATCGTCTCACCGACCTTGACCTCGATCGAAGCCGGGTCGAACTTGAGCTGGTCGTCCGCGGTCATGTGGATCGTTCGATCGGCCGCAGCCGGGTCGCCCGCCTCGCCGAGTGCACCGGTCGGCTCGTCCATGTGATCCGAGCCCATCGGCATCTCCGAGCCCATCGAGGTCGGGGCCGGGGTGCTTCCCGAGCTGCACGCCGCGACGGCCAGGGTCAGGACGAGGGCGGCAGTCATGGTCCGCTTGGTCATGGTTTCTTCCTCCGCTTCAGGCCAACACTTCGGCTAGCCGGCGCAAGCGCGTGTTTGGGCGTCGCTTGAACTCCGGATCACAAGATCGCGCCATCGAGGCAACCTGCCACACTACCGCCGGGCGTGTGGCGGAACGGCAGACGCGCCGGCCTTAGGAGCCGGTGCCCCGCAAGGGGCGTGAGGGTTCGAGTCCCTCCGCGCCCACCGGGCAGCGGCCTACCGTGGCTTCACCTTGTCTGGGCCCGCGGCCTCGGCATCTGACGACGCACGGCGCTCGCGCGCCCGCCGCAGTCCGCTGGCGAATCCCGCCGCGTCGACGTCGCCGAGCTGCTCTGCGAGCCGACGCCCGAGGCGCTCGGTGACCGGCCTGAGGACGTTGCCGATCGCGACGCCGGCGATCGTCCCGAGATCGCGCTCGCGGCGCGCCGGGGCCTTCTCGTCGAGGTAGTCGGCGAACTCGCGCTCGAGGGCGGCGCGCACGTGGTCGCCGTCGTCGCCGAGCTTGCGGAGCGTCCTCTCGATCTCCTTCGGGAGCATCGACTTCGGCAGGTCGGCCGTCGGCCCGAAGATCGCCCGCCTGACCCGCCGGAAGAGGCGTTGCGGACCGCCGAGCAGCAGGAACGCGGCGCCGCCCGCGGTGCCCAGGACCTTGACCGGCTCCCGTCGGAGGCGCGCCGGGATGTCGACCGCCGCCCGACCGGCAGCCTCGAGCCGCACGAGCTCCTCGTCGAGACCCTCGCGCGCGGCTAGGACTTCGGCACGAGCGGCATCCGTGCGCGGACCCATTCGATCGTCTCCCTCGTGAGCTCCATGGTCTGGCTCGGGGTGAAGCGTTGCTTCATCGCCTCGCCGTCGATGCCCTTGCGCGCCAGGTCGCGGCCAGCGATCAGCGGCCACGTGATGAGGCCAACGAGCACGCCGAGCGCGGCTCCGACGGTCGGCGGCAGGCTGATGCCGGTCAGGACCCCGACGACCGCCCCGAGGACGGCGCCGGCGATCAGGCTGCCGATCGCGGCGCCGAGCCCGCTTCGCCCCCCGAGCACGAAGCCCAGGAGGCCGAAGATCGTCGCCAGGGTCGCGACCGCGACGAGCACCGGCCGCAGCCCGGGGTCAACCGAAGGCAGGACCTGCTCCCCGACGCTGACCCAGCCGCGGTGCGTCAGGTCGAAGCCGAAGACGAGCCCCACGACGATGCCGACGACGAAGGCCGCAACGAACGCGCGGCCGATCCGGCCCGTGCCCGCGTCGAGGGCCGCGAGGATCGCGACCGCCGCGATGTCCAGCAGCAGGAAGCCGCCCAGCAGCACGCCCCAGCCGATCGATCCGAACAGCCACTCGCCGAGGAACAGCAGGCCGCCGATGAGGAACAGCAGGCCGAACAGCACCACCGCTCCGATCGCCGCTCCGAACAGGGCGACCATCCGCTTGACTTCGTCGACGACGTCAGCCAGCTCGGCCCGGGCGAGGTCGAGGTGGGCACGGATGAGCCGCTTGACGGCCGCCACGGTCGCACCGATCTGGGCGCGCAGGCCCGGTGGGTCCGCGTAGGTGGCGTTGGGCTCGTCGGTCGGCGCGGCGCGGTTTGTCTCCGCCGCCGGCCCGTCAGGATCCACGGTGCCGCCTCCGGTTGTGGTGGGGAGCACGGGGCATGGTACCAGCGGCCCCGGCACGACCCCTCGATCGATCCGGCGTTTGGCGGACGCCGACCGCCCGACTACCCTGCCCCGGTGACGATTCGTACCGCCGAGCTGCTGTCGATCGGGACGGAGCTGACGGTCGGCGAGACCCGCGACACCAACGGCGGCGACCTCGCTCGCGACCTGGCCGGTCGCGGCGTCGTCGTGCGCCGGATCTCGGCCCTGCCGGACGACCTGGAGGTGCTCCGAGCGGCGTTCACCACCGCCGCGGCGAGGAGCGACCTCGTCGTCTCGACCGGCGGCCTCGGCCCGACCCCCGACGACCTCACCCGCGAAGCCATCGCCGCGTCGCTGGGCGAGACGCCGGAGGTCGACCCGGATCTCGAGCGCTGGCTCCGAGGGCTGTTCGAGCGGCGGCGGCTGCCGTTCCCGGAGGCGAACCGGAAGCAGGCCTGGCGGATCCCGTCGGCCGAGGCGCTTCCGAACGCCAACGGCACCGCGCCCGGCTGGTTCGTTCGCCACCGCCGCGGGAATGTCCTGGTCGCGCTGCCCGGTCCACCACGGGAGATGGCACCAATGTGGCGCGATGCCGTGCTGCCGAGGCTCGAGGCCATCGGGCTCGGCACGCCGGCCGCGGTCGTCACGCTCCGGCTGACGGGCATCGGCGAGTCGGCCGTGGCCGACCGGCTCGGCCCGCTGCTCGATCCCACCGCACGGCCGGCGGTCGCGACCTACGCGCGGGCCGAGGCTGTCGACGTGCGGATCTCGGCGCTCGAGGACGGGTCGGGCGGCGACGACGCGGCGGCGCTCGTCGCCGCGACCGCGCAGCGGATCGTGGAGCTGCTGCGCGACCACGTCTGGGCCCGCGGCCGAACGACCTGGGCCGAGGCTGTCGCCGACGCCCTCGACCGTCGAGGCTGGCGGCTGGCGGTCGCCGAGATCGGGCTACGCGGCGCCCTGCTGACATTGCTGGGCGAAGGGCTCGGCGACCGTCTCGTGCTGGCGGAGTCCCGGCCGTCTCGGGCCCGGGCTCGGTCAAGCGGAGCCGCGAATCTCGCCTCCGCGGCGCGAACGGCAGGCGGCGCCGAGGTCGGCCTCGGCGCCGAGGCCCGGGCTCGCGGCGACGATACGGCCGTGACCGTCACGGTCGACGGTCCGCTCGGCGCCCGGCGCGAGACCCGGGTCGTGTTCACGGCCGGGCCGATCGGGCGCGGCCGGGCCGCACTGGCGGCCGCGGCAGTGCTGCTCGCCTACCTCGACGAGCGTCCTCGGAACCGGCCTGGCGGGCGCGGGGTTGCGCGACCCGCTACCGTGTCGCGGACATGACCAGCCAGCCCTGCCGCTGCCCGGCGGCCGCCCGCAGCCAGCTCGCGTGCGCCTGACATTCCTCGGCACGGGCACGGCCCGGCCGCTGCCCGACACCGCCGCGTCCGGCGTCCTCGTCCAGGACGGCGAGACCGCCGTGCTGTTCGACATCGGCAGCGGGATCGCCTCGAAGCTCGAGACGACGGTCGGGGCGGCCGGCCTCAGCGGCCTCGTCGTCGGCCACTTCCACGCCGACCACTGGATCGACATCGCGCCGCTGCGCTATCGGTTCCCGTGGGGCGAGCGGGCGCCGCGGCCCTTGCCTGTCTTTCTGCCGCCGGGCGGGCGCGACAAGCTCGAGCACCTGGCCGCGGCGATGGCCGAGCGGCCGGGCTTCTTCGACGCCGCATTCGACGTCACCGAGTACGAAGATCGCCGCCCGTACCAGATCGGGTCGCTGACGGTGACGCCCCATCCGGTCGGTCACTACGTCCCGGCCTGGTCGATGGATATCGCCTGCCGCGACGGCAGGCGAATCGTCTACGCCGGAGACATGGGGCCGTCGGAGACGCTGGTCGAGCTCGCTCGGGGGGCGGACGCACTCATCCTCGAGGCGACGCTCGAGTCGACGGCCTTCGACGATGCCCGGCGCGGCCACCTGGCCCCCGAGGAGGCGATCGAGCACGCCGCCCTGGCCCGGGTGCCGCGCGCCTTCCTGGTCCACTATCCCAGCGAGCGGCGAGGCGTGATCCAGGCGCTGTGCACGGCGTCGGGCGTGCCCGTCGAGCCGGCCGTGCCCGGCCTCATCATCGAGATCGAGTGCGGGTCGCAGGCCAGGCCGCGGCGGGCCGCCCGCGAGGCTCAGGAGACGGTCAGCACCGGCTGAGCGGATGTCTCGGCACGGACGCTCATCCGCGCCGCGATCGTCCGGGCCACGTCGCTGAGAGCCCGCGCAGCCGGGCCCGGCTCGCGTTGGGCGACGGCCGGCACACCGACGTCGCCGCCCTGGCGGACCGTGATGTCGAGCGGCACCCCGCCAAGCAGTTCCAGGCCGAACTTCTCGGCGAACCGCTGCCCCCCGCCGCGGCCGAAGATCTCGACCGCCTCGCCGCAGTGCGGGCACACGAAGGCGGTCATGTTCTCGACGACGCCGAGAACCGGCACGCTCATGCGCTTGAACATCGCGAGCGCCTTCTCGACGTCGAGCAACGACACCTCCTGTGGCGTCGTCACGAGCACGGCGCCCGAGATCGGGACGGCTTGGGCGAGCGTCAGCTGGGCGTCGGACGTGCCCGGTGGCAGGTCGACGACGAGATAGTCGAGCTCGCCCCAGTCGACGTCGCTCAGGAACTGGGTGATCGCGCCGCCGACGAGCGGGCCGCGCCAGATGATCGGCTGGCCGGGCGGCACGAAGAACTGGATCGAGATCGCCTTCACGCCGTGGCGGCTGAGCGGGACGATCTTGTTCTGCTCCGACTTCGTCGGCTGGCCGTCGAGGCCGAGCATCAGCGGGATGTTCGGGCCGGTGATGTCGGCGTCGAGCAGGCCGACCGAGGCGCCGTCGTTGGCCAGCGCAACCGCGAGGTTGACGGCGACCGTGCTCTTGCCGACCCCGCCCTTGCCCGAGGCGATGGCGATGACGTTCTTGACGCCCGGCAGCAGCTGTTCCGGCGCGCGCGGCGTCGCCCGTCGGACACTCGCGCCCCAGGTCAGCTCCACGGTCTCGACGCCGATCGGGTCGAGGGCGGCGTGGACGCGAGTCTCGATTTCGTCCTTCAGCGGGCAGGCCGGCGTCGTCAGCTCGATCTGGAACGCGACTGTCGTCCCGTCGATCCGGAGGTCGCGAACCATGTTGCGGGTCACCAGGTCGCCGCCGAGCTCCGGCTCCTGAACGGTTCGCAGGGCGTCGAGGACGGTGGCTTCGGTGATCGCGGTCATGGGCGGGTCGGTCCCTTCCTGTGGGCGGGAGTTCTGACGGCGGGCGCGTCGATATCGTAGGTCGTGCGGCCGATTCGCGGGGTCCGCCGAGCCGACGCGTCGGCGGAGGGCGCCCCACATCGGCGATTCGTGGAGCCAGCCACTTTTGGAGACGATTCTCGCGGGCACGCCGTGGGCTCGTTCCACGAAATCCGCGGTTTGCAGGATTCGCCGCCAGTTCGTATCCTCGCCGCCATCACCTCCGGCGCGACTATGGGCCGCGCGACCGGAGGATCTTGGGAGGCGCCTTCGCCTGTGGCCGACGTTGCCGTCCGCCTCACCCAGCTGACCAAGCGTTTCGGCGCCGATGCCACCGGGCGCCGCGTCGCGCAGTATGTCGAGGGTGCGCAGAAGGGCGAGGGGGTCACGGCCGTCGACCACATCGATCTCGAGGTCGAGGACGGCGAGTTCTTCAGCCTCCTCGGCCCGTCCGGCTGCGGCAAGACCACGACGCTCCGGATGATCGGCGGCTTCGAGCAGCCGACCGAAGGCCGGATCGAGCTGCAGGGCGTCGACGTGACCTGGCTGCCGCCGTATCGCCGGAACGTCAACACGGTCTTCCAGAACTACGCCCTGTTCCCCCACCTGACCGTGTACGAGAACGTGGCCTTCGGGCTACGGCGCAAGAAGGTGCCCGACGCGGACATCA
The DNA here is from genome assembly GCA_035465135.1 of Candidatus Deferrimicrobiaceae bacterium. Taxonomy (GTDB): domain Bacteria; phylum Chloroflexota; class Limnocylindria; order Limnocylindrales; family CSP1-4; genus UBA5189. The sequence continues at coordinate 18,510 of DATHRO010000123.1, read as the reverse complement.
AGCAGCGCGTCCTCGAGATGCTGGAGCTCGTCGAGCTGCCGGGCTACGAGCGGCGCAAGCCGAGCCAGGTCTCGGGTGGCCAGGCACAGCGCGTGGCGCTCGCCCGGGCCCTGATCAACCGGCCGGCGGTGCTCCTGCTCGACGAACCCCTCGGGGCGCTCGACCTCAAGCTCCGGAAGCAGATGCAGGTCGAGCTCAAGCGGATCCAGAAGGAGGTCGGGGTCACCTTCATCTACGTGACCCACGACCAGGAAGAGGCGATGACGATGTCGGACCGGATCGCGGTCATGAACCGCGGCCGGTACGAGCAGTTGGGCGATCCCGAGGCGCTCTACGAGCGGCCGCAGACCCGCTTCGTGGCCGGGTTCCTCGGGGTCAGCAACCTCCTGCCGGCGACGACCGACGGTGCCTCGAACGGCCATGTCGGGTTCCGACTCTCGGACGGCTCGACGGTCCACGTGCCGGCCGGGCTCGTCGAGGCCGGGGCGAGCGCCGTGTCACTTGGCGTGCGGCCTGAGAAGATCCGGCTGCTGGAACCGAGCGAGGAGGTGCCGGACGGCCTGAACCGGGCGCCCGGCGTCATCGTCGACGCCTCGTACATGGGCGTCAGCACGCAGTACATCGTGGCCCTCCGCGACGGCAGTCGCGTGACGGTCTACGAGCAGAACGTCGAGCGGGCAACGAAGGCCGAGCTGTGGGCTCGCGGCGAGGAGGTCGTCATGGCCTGGTCGCCCGACCATTGCTTCGTCGTGGAGGAAGAGAACGGCGCGAACGAAGCGCCGCCAGATGAGCGTGACGCGGTCGGATGACCGCACGAGGAGGACCCCGATGACCGATCTCTTGAGCCCCGAGCGGACCGTCACCCGACGGACGTTCCTCGTCGGCACGTCGATGGCCGGCTTCGCGGCCTTCCTGGCCGCGTGCAACGCCCCCGGTGCGACGCCGACCCCGGTCGCGACGGCGACACCGACCGCGCCGCCGGAGACCGAGGGCCCGACGGCCGAGCCGACCCCGAAGCCAAGCCCGGCGACCGAGCTGAACTTCGCCAACTGGCCGCTCTACATCGACGAGGACGAGGACGACCCGACCAAGCACAAGACCCTCGAGGACTTCACGGCCGAGTACGGCACGGTCGTGAACTACAGCACGGTCATCAACGACAACAACGAGTTCTTCGGGACAATCCGGGCACCGCTCGAGGCGGGCCAGGACACGGGCTGGGACCTGATGGTCCTGACCGAGTGGATGGCCGGCCGGATCGTCCGCCTCGGCTGGGCCGACAAGCTCGACCTCGGCAACGTCCCCAACTACGTCGCCAACCTGGTAGATGTCTACAAGGCCCCCGACTTCGACCCGAACAACGAGTACCACGCGCCGTGGCAGGCCGGCATGACCGGGCTGGGCTACGACGAGGACGTGACCGGCCCGCTCACGAGCGTCAACGCCCTGTGGGACAAGAAGTGGGCCGGCCGGACGACCTACCTTTCAGAGATGCGCGACACGGTCGCATTTGCCCTCAACAAGCTCGGCTACTCAACCTCTACGGTCACCCGCGAGCAGTTCGACGAGGCGATTGCCGAGCTCCAGAAGGCGGTCGACGACGGCATCGTCCGGGCTTTCACCGGCAACGACTACGCCGAGGATCTCGTGTCCGGCAACGTCGTCCTGGCCATGGCCTGGTCCGGCGACATCATCCAGAAGCAGTACGAGCGCGAGTCGCTGCGCTTTACGGTGCCCGACGAGAACGGCGTCCTGTGGTACGACAATCTGCTCATCCCCAAAGGGGCCGAGCACAAGTACACGGCCGAGCTGATGATCGACTTCGTGTACCGGCCCGACATCGCGGCCCAGATCGAGGCCTGGGTGAACTACATCTGCCCGGTCAAGGGCGCCCAGGAGGAGCTGGCCAAGATCGACGAGGAGCTCGCTGCCAGCGAGCTCATCTTCCCGAGCGACGCGACGCTTGCCAAAGTCCGGCGGTTCCGGAGCCTCAACGAGGACGAGGAGTCGTACATGCAGGACGAGTTCTCGAGGCTGATCGGCGTCTGAGGCCTCGCCCCCGGCGACTAGGTCAGAGGGAGGAGCGCCGGCATGGGGACGTTCCTGCGCCGCCATCGCTGGATCGTCCCCTACGCCCTGCTGACCCCCGGCCTCCTGTGGCTCGCCGCGTTCTACGTCTGGCCGGCCGTCCAGATGTTCGTGAGCTCGTTCTGGAGCGGCAGCGTTGAGCGTGGGTTCACGTTCTCGTTCGACAACTGGACCACCTACCCGACGGCCCTCGAGCGCTACTCGGCCCACTTCGAACGGTCGGTGCTGTACGCCGGCGCGGCGACGATCCTGACGTTCATGATCGCCTACCCGCTGGCGTACGCGATCGCGTTCCGCGGCGGACGGCTCAAGAACCTCCTGCTGTTCATGGTCGTCGCGCCGTTCTTCACGAGCTTCCTGCTGCGGACGATCAGCTGGAAGATCATCCTCGGCGACGACGGGCTCGTGTTCGGGCCGCTGAAGAGCCTCGGCGTCGTGGACGAGAGCTTCCGGGTGCTGGCGACGCCGATCTCGGTGATCTCCGGGATCACCTACAACTTCCTGCCATTCATGGTCCTGCCGATCTACGTGTCGCTGGAGAAGATCGACCAGCGCCTGGTCGAGGCGGCCGAGGACCTGTACGCAGGACCGTGGAGGCCGGGCGGCACGATCGCCGGGGCGGTGGCCAGCGGCGGCCTGTTCGCGCTTCTCGCCGTCGCCTTCGGCTACTCGATCCCGCTGATGGCCGCGGCCGGGGCCGTCATCGGGGCGATCGTCGGGACGCTGTTCCTGTCGGAGGGCTTCGTCCGGGTCACGCTGCCGCTGTCACTGCCAGGTGTGTTCGCCGGCTCACTGCTGGTCTTCATCCCGGCCCTCGGCGACTACGTCAACGCGGCGCTGCTCGGCAACCCCGGCACCAACATGATCGGCAACGTCATCCAGAGCCGCTTCCTCGTGAACAACGACTACCCGACGGCCTCAGCCCTGAGCTTCATCCTCATGGTCGCGATCCTCGCGGCCGTGGCGGTCTACGCCCGGCTGCTCGGAACGGAGAGCCTGACCGAAGGGCGGCGGATCTGAGATGACAGCGGTCGCTGCATCCGCCAGGGCACCCGGGCTCTCGACGAGCATCCGGCGCTTCCTCGACCGCTACGTCCTGCGGCTGTACGTCGTCATGGCGGTGGCCTACCTGATGCTGCCGGTCGTCGTCATCGCCCTGTTCTCGGTCAACGACCCGATCGGCCGCAGCAACTTCGCCTGGCGCTCGTTCACGCTCGACCACTGGCTATCCCCGTTCGGGGCGCCGGGTCTGTTCGACGCGGTCATGACGAGCCTCCGCGTCGCGTTCCTGTCGACGATCGCCTCGACGATGCTCGGCACGCTCATCGCGCTGGCGCTGGTCCGCTACCAGTTCCGCGGGGCCGGTCCGGCCAACATCCTGATCTTCCTGCCGATGGCGACACCGGAGATCGTCCTCGGGGCGTCGCTGCTGACGATGTACGTGTCGATCGGCCAAGCGCCGTTCTTCCCACTCAGCGAGTTCACGATCCTGATCGCCCACATCATGTTCAACATCAGCTTCGTCGTGGTCACGGTCCGAGCTCGCCTGACCGGCTTGGACCGCCACTACGAGGAGGCCGCGATGGACCTCGGCGCGAACGAGTGGACGACGTTCTGGAAGGTCACCTTCCCGCTCATCCTGCCGGGCATCGTGGCCGCCGCGCTCCTGGCCTTCAGCCTGTCGATCGACGACTTCGTCATCACGAACTTCACGGCCGGGCGGACGGTCACCTTCCCGATGTACATCTGGGGCGCCTACCGGATCGGCATCCCGCCCCAGGTCAACGTGATCGGGACGCTGATCTTCCTCATCGCGGTCGGACTGGTCGCGCTTTCGGTCGTCTTCCAGCGCCGCTCCGCCCGGGCCTGACCCTCAGCCGCCGCGGCTCCCAGGGCGGTTCAGCAACCGCGCCAGGATCACGTCATGAAGACGTCCATTCGTCGAGAGAAACGCCGATCCGCCTGCGGCCCGGCGGCCGTCGAGGCCGGTGACCCGGCCGCCGGCCTCCTCGACGAGCACCAGCGGCGCGGCGGCATCCCAGGCCGACAGGTCAGCCTCGATCATCGCCTCGGCGGCGCCTTCGGCCACGAGGGCGTGGCCCCAGAAGTCGCCGAAGCCACGCTCGCGCCACACGTCGTCCAACAGGCCGGCGAGGCCAGGAACGCGGCCCGTCCGCTCGAGGTCAGTTCGGGCGCCGTACAGGACGTGGGCGTCGGCAAGCTCGGAGATCCGTGAGACGGCGATCGGCCGGGGCGCGCCACCGGCGGTGGGTCGCGCCCATGCCCCGCCGCCTCGCCAGGCCAGCCACCGCTCCCCGAGCGCGGGGGCCGAGACGAGCCCGACCTGCAGCTCACCTTCGCGCTCGACCGCCAGCAGCGTCGCGAACACCGGGATGCCACGTATGTAGTTGTGGGTCGCATCAATCGGGTCGACGATCCACCGGACCGCGGCGTCGGGGCCGTCCACGCCGAACTCTTCACCGATGACCCCGTGGCCGGGATAGGCGTCCGCGATCCGCGTCCGGATGAGCTGCTCGATCGCGGTGTCGGCGATCGTCACGAACGACCGGTCGGGCTTCCGTTCCGGGGCGAGGGCCTGGCGGAAATGGCGAAGCGCAAGGGCATCGGCCTCGTCACACCAGCCGAGGGCGGCGTCAACCCAACCGCGCAACTCCCGCTCCGAACCGCGCCGCAGGCTGGCGCTCCACTCGGCGCCCCAGCCCGGCGGCGCTCCGGCCAGCCCGTCGGCGAGGCGCGCCAGGGCGGCCGACAGGTTGGTCATCGCGTCGCGAGCGTGCGTCAGCCCTGCGTCGGGCTCGCGGCGGCCTCCGTCACGGCCTCCGGTGCCGGCCGGTGCACCTCGACCGGGGTCACGTACCGCTCGACCATCGCGCGACTCCCGACGACGCGAAGCTCGCGGTACAGAAACTCCAGCTTGCGCGCCTGGTCGGCCAGGATCGCGTCGCGCATCGGCAGCTCCCAGAGCTGGCGCTTGAACGGCCCGATGGCCTTCTTGCGAGTCGTGTAGACGAACTGCTGATCGGTCTGGTCCGGCTTGCGCTCGTCGATCGCGTTCGAGAAGCACCAGCCCTCGATCTCGGCATGCAGGTCGGCCGGGAACTCGGGGTGGTCGTACAGCGCGTTCTGGAAGCCGGTCGCGAGATGGATCTCGGCGGTCTCGGTCTCCGGGAAGCGGTGGAACATCTCCTCGGGCAGCGTGCTCGCGCCGTGCTGCACGGTGCCGGCGAGGCCGTACTCGTCGCGCGCGACGCGGCCGAGCCGCTCGTGGACGGCGAAGTCGAGGGCGACCTGCGCGATCGAGCCGTCCGGCAGGACGACGCCGCCGTGGGACGTGCCGGTCTGGACGCTGACCTTGCTGATGCCGATCGCGCCGGGCGCCCGCCCGGCGAGCTCGCGGGCCAAGCCGTCGAGGTAGGCGCGCAGCTCGGCCTCGGTCGAGTTCGACTTGCCGACCTCGCCGATCTCGCCGCCGATCGAGATCGTGACGCCGTCCACCTCGAGCGACCGGATCAGGGCCGCCATCTCGGCGGACCGCCGGTAGTTCTCACGCTGCTGCTCGTCCTCGTTCGGCTTTGACAGGTCAACCAGCGTCGAGGCGTCGATGTCGATGTTGCGGTAGCCCGCGTCGACGGCGAGCCGGCAGGCACGCCGGATCTCCTCGGTCATCGACTCGGCGTCAGCGGCGTACTTCTTGGCATTGAACTGGTAGTGATCGCCCTGCAGGAACACCGGACCCTGCCAGCCAGCCGCGACGGCGCCGGCGAGGCAGGCCGTCGCGTAGTCGATCGGTCGCTGGTAGGTATAGGTCTGCTCGCTCCTCGCGAGCTCGAGGATGACCGCCCCGACGTCATGCGCCGCCGCGGTCTCGAAGGCGACGCGGGCCATGTCGAACGTCTGGGCCCGGATGTTGACGGCCGGCACGGTGAAGCCGCCGACCTCGCCGCGGCCCCTTGCCAGGTAGAGCTCGTGGATGCTTGCGGATCGGGCGCCTAGCGCCTGGGCGGCCTCCCAGGCGATCCATCGCGCCGCCTCGACCGCGCCGTCGTCGTCGCTGAACGCCGCCGTCCAGGCGACGTCGCGGATCAGCGCTCGCGCGCGACCTGCGTCGGCCACGGCGAGCCGGCCGTCGTCGAGCTGGAGGGCGCCCTTGAGGTGGCGGAGGAGGTCGGCGGCGGAAGCGGCGGCAAACGGCATGGCTGAGCGTCTCCTGTCGGCCCGGGGCGGTCGCGGTCGGACGCGGGTCCGGACCAGGCAACTGGGGCCGATGCCCCTCGCATTATCGCCGCGACGCCTGCCGAGCGGCGGACCCGGTCGGTCCTAGAAGGGCTTCACGACCATGAGGAACACGATGATCGCGATGAGACCGGCCAGGAAGATGCCGCCGAGTCGGAGCCTGGTGGCGATCGCGACCAGCTCCGGCGGCGGGCCGCCAGACGGCGGGCCGCCAGGCGGCGGGCCGCTCGAGGTCAGCTCGATCATCCGTCGCGCGGCCGGCGTCTGGACGAGCAGCGCGTAGCCCAGCGCAACCAGGTAGAGCACGATCGAGACGAGCAGCCAGCCCGTGTTCAGAAGGTCGAGCTCGAGGGACAGGATCAGCGCCACGCCGGTCACGCCCTGCAGGATCGCGAGCGGGATGATGACCCGGTCCGAGACGGCCTTGCTGGCCCGGACGGCGAAGTTGCCGTGCATCGGCTCGCGGCCACCCATGGCCCCGAGGATCGGTAGCGCGCTGAATGACGCGCCGAACGCGGCGATCGCGCCCAGGACGTGGGCAAACAGCAACCACGGGATGAGATTCACGAGCTGACCTCCCAAACTCCGGCCGGAGCCTAGCACCGCCGACTGCCGGTGTTCAGGGCCTTCTGTCAGCTCGCCGGATGTCCCCGATGATCGCCGTACGCCATGCGGTACCCGGCCACGAGACGGCGGACGTCCGCCAGCGACGTGACCCGAGCCGCGACGAGGCCGGCAAGGTCGTCGCGGCGGTGGTGGAGGTCGCGCTCGAGGTCGCCGGTGCGGCGGCCAAGCCGCGCGGCGATCTCGGGTAGCACGCCCCAGGCGAAGTGTTCGTAGCGGCCAAGGCGCTCGTCCCACGACCCGAGGATCGCCGGCGGCAGGAGCTGCGCGTGGCCGTGCGCATCGCGCGCCAGGGGCCGGACGTAGTGCGCGGCCGTGACTCGAAGTCGGCCCCGGCGAGGCCCGCGGCCCGCCGGCTCCGTGGCCCCAAGAACGAGCACGCAGCCGAGGAAGCTGAGCTGGTCCTCGGACAGCGGAAGTGGGCCCTGGGCGAGCGCCGCGCGGACCGCCTGGAGCGACCCAGCCTCGATCACGCCGCCGGCGCGACGACCACGAACCAGGCTGCCCGCGGCGGCGGCGGCGATCGGGCGGTCCAGGCCGTCGAGATCAATCTCCGGTCGGATGCTGGCGAGCACGCCGCGAAGCAGCTGGGCGCCGGCCTCGAGCCGCCCGCTCGGCGCCGCCACAACGAGCGGCACCCGGCCCTCGACCAGCAGCCAGACGAGGGCCGCGAGCTCGGCGTCGACGACGCCGCTCGAGATCAGCTCGACGAGCGACGGCGGCGAGACCGTGCCCGCCGCCGCAACCGAACTGGGCTGCGATTGCTCCGGCATCGTGCGAGCCTATCGCGGAGCAGCGAAGCGCCGACCGGGAGGGCTCCCGGCCGGCTCGTGCGCAGGGTGCGCTTCGCGGTTCAGGCTCGCCCGAACGCGGCCTTCACCTGGGGAGTGAACAGGTAGTAGAGGATGATCGCCGCGATCGCAACCGACACGACCTGGTCGCCAATCGACCCACCACTCACGACCGCGTAGGCCGACAGGATGAGGGACAGGACCCAGGCGGCGACGCCGAGCACCCAGGCCCAGGGCTTGAGCGTCCAGGCGCCGTACGCGAAGGCCAGCGCGAGGACCGCCTGCGTGAGGATCACCAGGCCCGCGATCGTGGCCAGGCCGCCGTAGATCCCCCCGCCTGCGCCGATGAGGAACCCGCCGACCCCGAGCACGGTCAGACCCGCGAGCAGTCCGAAGAAGCCACCGATTGCGGCCAGGACCGCCAGGATCGTCACCCCCGTCGGGCGCGCCATTGGCTGGTTGGACATACCGTCTCCCTTCGATCGCACCGACTCCCTCGTCCGGTGCCGTGGGCGCACTCTAGCAACGGCCGCAAGCGCCGGACAATCGTTCCAGGGGCGCCGCCGCGGGGCCCGCTCGGCGGCCGCCGCGACATCGTCCTCCCTCCAGGTTGACATCCCACCCGGCGCACCCGTACCATCCGCGGCCGGCGCACTGCGCCGCTGGTTACCGGAGGTGTGCAGATGCACAACACCGCACTTCGAATTCGGTGCACGACGGCGCCCGATGGCTTCGTCGTTCGCGGGAGATTTGCGCCCACTTCCAGGTAACCGACAGGCGGTAGGACCGCCCTCCAGGAACGACCCGGACCGTGGGCCAGATCGGGCCCACGGTTATTTGTTTGTCCTCGGGGCTGCACACCGGGGATCTGACGACCAGCCGCGAGCCACCCGCAACCGCGCGGATGAGGATCGCGGCTTGTTGTTGTCTCACGCCTCTCCTGAAGGACAGACCGATGACCACCACGCTCGAACAACCGAATACGACCCCCCGGCCGGTCGACCCGACGAAGGCAGCAGTCCGGGTCGCGCTCGAGCTGCTCGAGCGAGATCCGGTGATCGAGCCCGAGGTTCGACCGGAGCCAGCGGCGATCCCGGCCCTGACCGTCGAACGCGTCACCAAGCGCTTCCAGGTCGGCCGCAAGCGCCGGCCGGTCACGGCGATCCACGACGTCTCGCTGCGCCTGGAGCGGGGCGGAACGTTCGGGATCCTCGGCGCAAACGGCTCGGGCAAGTCGACCCTGATTCGTCTCGTCTCGGGCCTGCTGACCCTGGACGAGGGTCGGGTCGAGGTCTTCGGCCACGACATCGCCGGCGAGGAGATGGCGGTCAAGCGCCTGATCAACCGGGTGAGCGTCGACGCCGCGTTCTTCAAGAAGCTCAGCCCGATGGAGAACCTCCTCTTCGCGGCTCGCTTGTACGACATCGATGTCGGGCAGGCGCGCCGGGAGACGGTGGCGATCTGCGAGCGGCTGGGGATTGCGGCGAAGCGGCTTGGCCGGCCGGTCGAGCAGCTGAGCCGGGGCATGCAGCAGAAGGTCGCGATCGCGCGAGCGCTGCTGACCAGCCCGTCGCTGCTGCTCCTTGATGAGCCGACGACGGGCCTCGATCCCCGCTCGAAGCTCGACGTCCAGGCGTTCATCGAGGACGTCCGGACCAGCCACGACGCGTCGATCGTGCTGACCACGCACGACCTCGAGGAGGCCGAGCGGCTGTGCGATCGGATCGCCGTCCTCAACGACGGTTACGTCGTCGTTCAGGACTCGCCCGACGCGCTCAAGCGACTCGTGGCCGAGCACCACGGCCAGGCCCCGACGATGCACGCCGTGTTCATGACCTACACCGGCCGCTCGCTCGACGACGACGTCGAGGACGAGGGCCAAGACGACGACTGACGAAAGGAGGTGAGAACCATGCAGGACTCGATGTACGTGAAGGCGATGCAGGCCCAGCGCGAGCGCGAGATCGCCGCAGCGATCCGGGCCCACGGCCTGAAGCCCGCGTCGCCCTCGGTCCGCCGGGCCGTCGGGCTGTCGATCATGAAGGTTGGCGCTCGGCTCGCGGCGGAACCGCAGCCCAGGCTGGCCCGGTCGGTATGACCGGGTCAGCCACCACCACCACAGGGTTCAATCCGATGGCACTCCTGGCCCACGAGCTCAAGGCGTCGTATGCCTTCATCGAACGGAACTTCTTCCTGTCCCGGCGCTACTGGGGCTGGGAGGTCGCGTTCCTCGTCTACTCCGCCGCCGGCGCCCTGTCGATCTCGCTGATCGGCGCGCAGGCCGGCGACCCGCGCCTGATCCTGACGCTCGTCGTTGGGGCGATCTTCTGGAACTACCTCTCGGTGGTCTTCAGCTGGATCGCCGAGACGATCGCGATCGAGCGCTGGGAGGGCACGCTCGAGTACACGATGATGGCGCCCGTCCGCCGCTCGACCCATCTCTTCGGTGCGGTCGCCTACGCGATGATCTACGGCTTGATCCACACGGCCGCGATCCTGCTCGCCGTGGTGGTGTTCTTTCCCGATCTGTCGCTCAGCGGCGCGGATCCGCTGACCGTTGGGGCGTTCTTCGTCCTCGGCTCGTTCAGCTTCGTCGGCATCGCGATGCTGGCCGCGATCCTGCCGCTGCTGTACGTGGAGCGCGGCGCCCAGATGACATTCGTCCTGCAATCGGTCCTGCTGCTCGTCAGCGGGGTCTACTACTCGATCGACGTCCTGCCGGGCTGGATGCAGTCCGTGTCGTGGTTCTCGCCGGCCACCTACGCCCTGCACGGCGTCCGGGCCGGCCTGATCGACGGCCTGCCCCTGGCCAGCCTGTGGGGCGACGTCTGGCCGCTGATCGTCTCGGGCATGGTCCTGATCCCGTTCGGGCTGTGGGCCTTCGGTCGCGCCGAGCGCTACGCGAAGCGAACCGGCAAGCTCAAGAGGGTCGGCTGATGACCGCGACTCGAGCCCCCGCCCGGCTCCGGCTCCGCCCCTACCGGGGCGAGCCGGACCTGGTCGAGATCGCCCGCATTCTCAACGCGGAGGCCGAGGCGGACGCGCTCCCCGACCGGTTCTCGCGTGAGGAGCTCGCGGCTGAGTACGGCCATCCGAACGAGCACTTCGAACCGACCCGAGACGTCACGATCGCCGAGCTCGACGGCCAGCCGGTCGCCGTCGCCTATCGCATGTGGGTCGAGACGACCGACGGCTACCGCGAGTACCGCATGGACGGCGCGGTCGATCCGGCGTGGCGTCGCCGTGGAATCGGGTCGGCCCTGGCCGCCGAGAACGAGCGCCGATCGCGGGCCCTCGCGGCCAAGCATGGCCCGGGCCGCCCCGTCCTGGGGTCGTGGTCGTGGGAGCACCAGCGCGGCCATGCCGCGATCATGCAGGCTGCCGGCTTCGAGCCGGTGCGCTGGTTCTTCCACATGGTTCGTCCGACGCTCGACGTCGTCCCGGACATCGCGCTGCCGGACGGCCTCGAGGTGCGGCCGATCACGTCCGAGCTGGTACGCCAGGTCTGGCTGGCCGACGTGGAAGCGTTCGAGGACCACTGGGGCGGGTTCGATCGATCCGACGAGCAGCTCGATCGCTGGCTCGCCGACCCCTCGACCGACCTCTCGCTGTGGGTCGTCGTGTTCGACGGCGGCGAGGTCGCCGGCGGCTCCCTGAACGTCATCAGCGAGACCGAGAACGAGATGACCGGCCTCCGCCGAGGCTGGCTGGCGAGCGTCTTCACCCGCCGGCCGTGGCGGCGCCGAGGTGTCGCCCGGGCCGTCATCGCCCGCTCGCTGGCAGCACTCCGGGAACGCGGCATGACGAGCGCCGCGTTGGGCGTCGATGCCGACAACCCGAACGGCGCGCTGGGGCTGTACGAAGCGCTTGGCTTCGAGGTCGAGAAGCGGGCCACCGCGTGGCGGAAGGCGCTCGAGTCATGAGCCAATCCCACGCCGCCCTCGGATCGCTCGGCTGGGACGATCGCCTGGCCGGCCTGCACGGCGCGCTCGCGCCGGGCCTGGAACCGGGACGCGTCATCGCCGAGGATCGCGGGCGCTACCTCATCGCGACCGCGCGCGGCGAGCTGTCCGGGAGTGTGTCCGGGAAGCTGCGCTTCGCGGCCGAGGCGGACGCCTCGGTCGAGTGGCCGACCGTGGGCGACTGGGTCGGCTTGGAGCCGTCTCCCGCTGCCGGCGAGGCCCTCGTCCATGCGGTGCTGCCGCGTCGCACGGCCGTCGTCCGGCGCGCCCCGTCGGACCGCGGTGCGCCGACCCAGGTCCTGGCGGCGAACGTCGACACGGTGTTCATCGTCAGCTCGCTCAACGGCGACCTGAATCTCCGGCGGCTGGAGCGGTACCTCGCCGTGGCCTGGGACTCCGGGGCGACGCCCGTCATCCTGCTCTCGAAGGCGGATCTCGCCGATGACCTGCCGTCCCGCCTCGCGGAGGTCGAGTCGATCGGCGGCGGCGTCGACATCGTGGCGGTGTCGGTCGTGAGCGGCGACGGCATCGAGCGGGTGCGCTCCCACCTCACGCCCGGCTGCACGGTCGTCTTCGTCGGCTCGTCGGGCGTCGGCAAGTCCAGCCTCGTGAACGCGCTCGCGGGAGCGCCGATCCTCGCCACCGCGGAGATCCGCGCAGACGACGCCCGCGGTCGTCACACGACGACACGGCGGCAGCTCCTGCGGCTGGCCGACGGCCTCGTCATCGACACGCCCGGGCTGCGAGAGCTCGGCGTGGTCGACGCGGACAGCGTCGGCGTCGCCTTCGACGACGTCGAGCGGTTCGCGGCCGGGTGCCGGTTCTCTGACTGCGACCACCGCGCCGAGCCGGGCTGTGCGGTGCGGGCGGCCGTGACCGCGGGCGCCCTCCCGAGCGCGCGCCTCGACGGCTACCAGAAGCTCAGGCTCGAGGCGCGGCGCGCGGCGCTGGCCACCGACGCCGTGGCGCGGCGGGCCGAGCGCAAGCGCTGGACGGCCATCTGCCGGTCGGTCGACCTGCACATGAAGGCCAAGTACGGCGACGATCGATAACGATGACCGGACGGCGTCGCTCGGAGACGCTCGCGGCGCTGAGCCTGCGGCCCCTCGACCCATCGCGCGACTACGAGCCGATCGCGGACCTCATCTCGACGACGAACGCGGCCGACGATCTCGATTGGCACATGACGGCCGCGTCGCTGCGCCACGAGGTCGCTCCGGGGGGCCAGTTCGAGCCCGAGCGGGACACCCGCGTCGCCGAGGTCGATGGCTCGCCCGTCGGCTTCGTCCGGGTCTATACGCGGACCCGCGGGCCGGAGCGGAAGGTCGTCCACAGGATGGACGTCTGGACCCGTCAGGCATGGCGGCGCCGCGGCGTCGGGACGGTCCTCGTCGCATGGGCCGAGGAGCGGTCGCGCGGTCTCATGGCCGACGGAATCGCCGGGCCGGCCGGCGCCGTACATGAGCTCGCCGGGTTCTGCGACGATCGGAACGCCGGATCGGCGGCCTTCGCCGAGGCGCTCGGCTTCGGCCTGATCCGCTACACGTTCGAGATGCGCTGCCGGCTGGATGTGCCGATCCCCGACGCCCCGTTGCCGCCGGGGCTCCAGCTGCGACCGGTCCGACCGGCGGACCACCGCCGCATCTGGGACGCCAACATCGAGGCGTTCCGCGATCACTGGGAGCCGGCCGAGCGGACCGAGGCCGATTACCGCGCGTGGTTCGCGGACCCCGATACCGACACGACCCTGTGGCGAGTGGCGTGGGCCGGCGACGAGGTCGCCGGTCTGTCGATGAACATCATCTACGCCGAGGAGAACGAGCGGCTCGGGATCAAGGCCGGTTGGCTCGAGCAGGTCTCAGTCCGCCGCCCCTGGCGTCGGCGCGGGCTGGGCGCCGCGGTCATCGCGGCCTCGCTTCGGGCATTCCGCGACCGCGGCATGGACGAGGCGATGCTCGGCGTGGACGCCGAGAACCCGACCGGCGCTCTGGCGCTGTACGAGCGCCTCGGCTTCACGCGCCACCGGACGTTTCGGGTCTACCGGAAGCGCCTGTGAGAGCTAGCGCCGCGTCTTGAAGTCGAAGCGCCCGCGCGCGAGGTCGTGACCGGCGAGGTCCTCGATCCCGTCGCGGACCTTGATCCGATACCACGTGCGGGCCATGAGACGGTACGTCGGGTCGATCGTCGCCGTCTGCGTCGCGGCGTCATAGCGGACGGTCACGGAGACGCGGTAGCCGGTCCGCAGGTTCTTCAGCCGCAGGGTGACCTTGGAGACGCCCGTCACTGGCTCGCTGAACGCGAGCCGGATCGTGACCCCGCGCCGCACGCCGGTCCTGCCCGGCGCAGGACGGACGCTGACCACGATGGGATCGATCGTGTCGCCGGTCGTGAACCCGAACGACGTGCCGCTGACTGCGTTGCCGGCGAGGTCGCGAATCGTGCCTGCGACGTGGACGAGGTACGCCGTCCGCGAGGCGAGCCGGGTCTCCGGTGTGATCGTGGCCCGCTTCTTCGCCGCGTCGTAGGACACGCTCGCGGGGACCGCCACACCGGCCCCGTCCAGGAGCGCGATCGAGCTCGCGTCGGCGCCCGTGACCGCTTCGTCGAAGGCCACGACTGGTGTCACGGTCTCAGGCACGCCCTTCGTTCCCGCGATCGGCGCAGCCAGCGTCGCGACCGGCGGCGTCAGGTCCGGGGGCGACCAGGCGAGCGCGGCCGGAGCGACGATCCGGCCGTAGCCGTAGAGGTCGTCGCGGCCCGGATCGCCGAGGTCCAGCGCGGTCGCCTTGAGCGCGGTCTCGATGGCCTCGAGGCCGTACTCGGGATGGACCGATCGGATGAGCGCCACGAGCCCGACGACATGCGGCGTGGCCATGCTCGTGCCGCCCATCGTGCGATAGGTCCCGCCCTTGTAAGTGGAGGTGATGCCGACGCCGGGCGCCGAGACGTCGACCATCGGGCCGAAGTTGCTGAAGTTGGCCTTCGTGTCGCTGTTGTTCGTCGCCGAGACCGAGACAACGTTGGCGAACGAGGCCGGGTAGAAGGGCGTGTCGTTGCTGTTGTTGCCGGCCGCCGCGACGACCATGACCCCGGCCTGCCAGGCGGCGGTGAACGTCGGCTGGAAGGCGGCCACCTGGGCCGCCGACAGGCCGCTGCCGAGGCTCATGTTGACGACGTCGGCGCCGCGCGCCACGGCCCAGTCGACGCCCTCGAGGAAGTCGCTCCAGTAGCCGTAGCCATTCGAGTCGAGGACCTTGACCGGCATGATCGTCACGCCCGGGGCGACCCCGGCCACTCCGATCGCGTTGTCGGTCGCGGCGGCGATCGTGCCGGCCACGTGGGTGCCGTGGCCATAGCCGTCGGTGACGCTCGTGGAGCCGTTGCGCGAGTTGTAGGGATCGACGACCGGGATGCCCTGAAGGTCGGGGTGGGTCAGCTCGTAGCCGGTGTCGAGGACGGCCACGACGACGTCTGGCGAGCCGATCGTGTAGCGCCACGCCGCCGGCATGCCGACAAGCCGCATGTCGGCCTGGTAGCCGGACCACAGCGTGTCATTCGGCGCGGCGTCGTCCGGCCAGCCCACGACCGAGCCGAGGGCGTCCGGGACGACGGCCCTGACGCGAGGGTCCCCGGCGAGGCGGGCGGCAACCGCCGCGGTCTGTCCGGCACGCGTGACGACCACCGAGCGGTTGGGGTTCGTGCGCGCCGGGCGATGCTCGCTGACGCCGCCGTCAGCCAGGTCGGACGGGACCGCGTCGCGCCAGAGGACGACGAGGCGACCATCAGGAGCGCCAGCGAAGACCGCATCGATGGGCGCCCCGCCGGGCGCCAGGGCCAGCATGGCCAGGACGAGGGCCGAGACGACAGCGGCGGTCGGGGCCGCGAGCGGGGCGGCGGGTCGGCGGCGCATGGCGACGGCAGGCTCCTCGGCGCCGGGCTGCGGCGGGGTCCGGCGCACGAGCCCGATCGGCGTCATGGAACGTCGCCGCCCGTCCGGCGACTACGGGACGTTGGTCCCGATCGCGCTGGCACGATTGCAGTTGCGGGCGCTGCCGGCGGTACCGGCCGGAGCGAGCGCTAGATCGGGAGGCGACCCTCGCGGGCAACGAGCTCGAGCCAGGCCCGCTCGCGGCCGATCGTCGTCTCAAGGCCGTGGCCGGGGAGCACGGTGATCGGGTCGGCGAGGCGCGAGAGGCGGGCCAGCGACTCGGCCATCGCCTCCGGCGACCCGCCCGGCAGGTCGACCCGGCCGAACGACCCGGCGAACAGGGTGTCGCCGCTGAACAGCAGGCCCTCATCGCGTGACAGGAGGCAGACCGAGCCCTCGGTGTGGCCGGGGGTGTGGAGGATCTCGAGGCGGATCGACCCGAACCGCACCTCGCCGCCCTCGGCCAGGTCGACCGCCGGCACCGACGGCGGAATGTCGAAGGGCGCCCACATCGGCGCCGGATCGGTCAACCACTCCCGGTCGAGCGGATGCGCGGCGATCTGCGCGCCGGTGTGCTGGGCCACCCGGGCGTTGTCGCCGATGTGATCCCAGTGGCCGTGGCTGGAAACGATCAGCTTCAGCGTCCATCCGCGAGCGGCCAGCTCGTCGGCCAGCCACGGCAGCGACGGGATCGCGGTGTCGATCGCGATCGCCTCGCCGGATCGCTCGTCGGCCAGGAGGTGGAGGTTCGTCGCCAGCGGCCCGACGACGCGCAGCAGCCGTTCCAGTGTCAGGCCTCCAGCCTGGCTCGCATGCAGTCGAAGGTCTGCTTGATCATCGTGGTCGCGGTGCTCTCGATCAGCCGCGCGCCGACGCGGGCGATCGTGCCCGAGATCGTCACGGTCGCGATCCAGCGCATCGTCGTTGGGCCCTCCGGCGGGCCCTCGAGCCGCATCTCGCCGGTCGCGTCGACCGCGCTGCCCGGCGCCTGACCGGTGGCTCGGATCACGGCCCGCTCGGGCGCCTCCTGCTCGAGGAGCTCGAGGTCGAGCGCGAATCGCGCGGCGACGGCACCAATGCCGACCCTGGCCCGGGCCCGGAAGTGCGTCGCATCGGCGACCTCGATCGACTCGACGCCGGGCCCGCACCAGCCGACCTGCTCGGGATCGTTGACGAAGTCCCACACTCTCGCGCGCGGCGCGCCGATCTCGTTGGTGCCGGAGAACTGCATCGCGCGATCCTAGCCGGGACGCCATGCGGCGATGCCGACGGTCAGCGGCGCCGCGTTCGCGAGCTCGACGCTGCCGTCGTCATTCGTCACGAGCGACTCGTCCACCAGCCACTGCAGTCGTTCGTCCTTCGCCGACCCGGGCTCGACCCAGGTCTGGCGACGGAGATGCCGGAGGACCTCGTCGCGGTCGGCCCAGGTTCGGCGGCGCGTCTCGAGGATCTCGACCGCCGGCTCGCGGCCACGGGCGATGAGCAGGTCGACAAACGCCGGCAGGCCCGGGAGCGCGATTCGCGGCTCCCCGTGGACCGGTGGCCAGAAGGCCTCGGCCAGCGAGGCTGGGCTGCGCTCCATCAGCACCGCGAGGCAGGTTCGACGCGTCGCCCGCTCCATCGCATCGACGAACGGCCAGATCGCCTCGACGTCGTAGCTCACGTGGGCGATCAGCGATACGTCGGCCACGGGCGGCGCCCCAAGCAATTCGAGTGCGTCGGGCCAGCGGCCCTCGACGCGTCGAACATTCTCGATCCCGCCCTCGGCCATCCCCTCGCGCAACGCGGCGAGCATCGCCGGTGACGGGTCGAGCGTGATGACCTCCCGGACGGCTCTCGCCAGCGGCAGGGCGTAGCGGCCGGCTCCGGCCCCGATGTCGAGCCAGGTATCGGTTGGTCGGGCCATGGCGCGCAACGCGTCGAGCACGACGTCGCCCGTCCGGTCGGGGTCATCGCGGAAGATCGAGCTGACGGTCGCGTAGAAGTCCGGGCCGTCGGCCACCTCGCGGAGCCGCTCGACCTGCTCGCGGTTCGCGAGCACCCGTTCTGCCCAGGCCAGCTCCGCCACGGCGGTCAGGTCGTCAACCCGGTCGACATCGGGGTTGCCACCCGGCACCTCGGCCTCAATGACCATGCCGCGGTGCGCCTCGAGGGCCGGTCCAAGGCCGCGGTCACCGGTCGCCTCGGCGGCGAGCTCGAAGCCGGCGCGGCGCAGGGCGACGGGGTTCGGAGACCCACCGTCGGCGTAGCGCGCGACGGCCGCCACGACCTCGGTCGGCGCGGCCTCGAGCGCCGCCACCAGCCGCGCGATCACCGCGGCGCGGACCAGCGGTTGGTCACCGAGCAGCACCACCGCGCCATCGACCGGTGGCTCGGCCGCCGTAGCGGCCGCGATCCCGATCCGGACCGAGCTCGACAGGCCGCGCTCCGGCTCAGGGTTGACGACGAGCTCCTCGGGCGCGATGCGGAGCGCTGGCGCGTGCTCCGCCAGGTCGGCCCCGGCGGCGACGAGGAGCGGCGCGAGCCCGGCTGCGCGCGCCGTCGCCACGACATGAGCCAGGATCGGCGCGCCGTCGATCCGGGCGAGGAGCTTGGCGCCGCCGAAGCGCCTGCCGGCGCCGGCGGCGAGGATGACTGCGGCGAACCGCGGCTGAGCGTCGGTCACTCGGCCGGCGGGCGCGGGCCGCGCCCGGCGCGCGCGTCAGCCAGGCAGCGCGCGATGGCATCGAGCGTCCGGCGGCCGTCGTCCTCGGTCGTTGCCCAATTCGAGACCGAGATCCGAATCGCGACCGTGTCGTGATAGGTCGTGCCTCCGAACCACGCCGTGCCCTCATCCTGGACTCGCGCCACGACGTCCCGCGTC
>DATHRO010000122.1:0-16068 GCA_035465135.1 Candidatus Deferrimicrobiaceae bacterium | reverse complement strand
GTGATCGGCTTGCCGGCCTCGAGCGCGTCGAGCGTCGCCAGCTCGTCGGCACTGGCCTCGATGCGATCGGCCAGGCGCAGCAGGATCGCCTTCCGGTCTGTCGGCGCGAGCCCAGACCAGCGGCCGTCATCGAAGGCCCCCCGGGCTGCCCGGACCGCTCGGTCGACGTCCTCGGCTCCGCCGGCCGCCACCTGGGCGATGACCTCGCCAGTCGCCGGATTCTCGGTCGCAAACGTCTCGCCGGAAGCGGCGTCGACGAATCGGCCATCGATGAAGGCCTTGGTCCGGAACGTCGGCAGCACTGCGATTGCCACGGGGATCTCCTTCCTGGGTCAGCGCTCCGCGCTGCCCGCGGAGCGTAGCGCCGCGGGTATTTGGGCGGCACAGTCGGCCATCGGCACGCACTCCGGCATCGCGGTCGCCGTCGAGCGCTTCGGGCGATGGGCGAGGAATGCGCCGACATAGACGCCCACCACCATGACCACGCCGCCAACCGCAAACGCCGGGCTGAAGGCCTCGCCGGTCAGGAGGGACGCGGCGGTCACGCTCACAAACGGCAGCAGGAGGGTCGAGTAGGCCATCCCCGACGCACTCCAGCGCTCGATCCCGAACAGGTACAGGCCGAACATCACGACCGAACCAAACACGACGATGTACGCGATGGCGATCCAGGTGTCCGTCTGTACTGGGATCGCCCTGGTCTCGCCGAGGAGGATGGATGCGGCGATGCCGATGGCGCCGGCCGTCACCATGGCGACGGCGTTCGTGGCAAGGGGGTCACTGCGCGGGATCCATTTCGCGATGACCCCGGCCTCGGACAGGAACAGCACCCCGACCAGCGCGAGTCCGAGCGCCCAGGGTGGGGCCGACGCGGACAGCTGGTCGACGAAGACGATCGCCACTCCGGCCACCGCGATCAGCCCACCGACCAGCGCGAGGGCCTGGAAGCGCTCCTGGCGCTGGACGACGGCGAGCGCGAAGGTCGTCAGCGGTGCGAGGGCGATGATCACCCCGACCGTGCCGGCCGGGATCTCACGGACGGCCGGATACAGCAGCCCGAAGGCGCCCGCGTACCCCGCGGCCCCGTAGAGCATCGCGCCGCTGAGCCCGCGTCCACGCGGGAAAGGACGCCCGGTCGCGAGCGTCAGGACTGCGAAGATGAGGCCGGCCGCCACGAAGCGTGTGCCGGCGCTCCACAGCGGCGCGAGCTCGGCGACGGTGACCTTCGCGGCGATCGTGTTGAGTCCGCCGAACAGCGCGACGCCGAGGAAAGCCAGCAGCGTCGCGGGATCTGGTCTTCGAGCCTCGGCCGCCATGGGTCTCCCGAGCGTGACCGGATGATAATCGCACGACGCCGCGTGAAGAATGAACGACAACTTGTCGCTCTCCACCAGTAGATTCGGACGGCGCCCCCAACCGGGCGCCACGCTGGGGATGGCGATCGATCACGACCTCGTCGACGCCGCTCGCCACGGCGACCAGGGGCCCTTCGTCGACCTTCTGCGCCCGCGGTCGGATCGCCTGTCGCGATCGCCTAGGTCGGCGAACCCCCGTCCGAGTTACGGGATCGGGGCGAGGTCGAAGAGCGTGCTGCGCAGGGTTCGGTCACCGGACGGCCGGTTGGCGTTGAAGACGCCGATGAACACGGCGCCCGAGACCTTCTTCGTCGTGCCGTTGGCGCCGATGAGGGTCACGCTGACGAGTCGGCCGGACACCCCGCGGTCGCGGAGGTCGAGGGCGACGAGCGTGCCGACGTTCGTTCGGGAATCGCTCGCGAACCAGGCCTGCAGCTGAGCCAGCGAGTAGGTGTTGGTCTTCCAGGTCGCGAGGTTCGAGGCGTCGTCGTAGGCGCTGCCGTCGGGCCGGCGATCGAGCGAGCCGCGGAGGTACTTGACCGGGCTCGACACGATGGCCCCGCTGCTCGAGACGAAGACGTTCTCGTTGTGCTCGGTGGCCCCGCCGCCGGTCGAGTGGAACAGCGTGTTGGCAACCGCGCCGCTCGGCGTCAGCCTGACCTTGCCGGCGGTCGCGGTGATGGCCGCGTTCGTGCCCGACTTTTCGGCCAGCACCCCGCGATAGACCTGGTGCCGGGTGCTGTCATAGAGATCGAACGATCCAGTCGACGGATGCAGCCGGCGGGCGGCGTACGACCGCGCGGCGATGGCCTGGGCCCGGATCGCCCCGGTCGGCCAGGCGGCCGAGACCTCGGCCGGCACGACGCCGCGCAGGTAGTCCTCCATCCGCAGGTGGTTGACGACCTTGACCTTCGGCGTCGAGCCGCTCCTGCCGATGATCCGCAGCGAGCCGCGGTAGCGGTCGTAGGCCGAGGGCTTCGACCACAGCTGGAGCGTGGTGCCGCTGCCGGGTCGAACCATGATCTTCCGAGGCACCGCCGCGTCGTACAGGACCTTCCCGTCGACGTCGTTGACGACGACTCGCCAGGTCGTCGTGTCGCCGGACGTCGTGGGGATCATGCGCAGTCGGGCATCCGCGGGGAAGGTCCTCGCGATGCCGTCGATCGACCAGCTGCCGCCGCGACCGAAGACCTGGACGGGGTTCGACGACGATGCCACGAAGCCCGCCAGCACCCGAACCCGGACGGTCGGGTTGCCGATGCTGCCCATCGTCGTGTCCTGGTAGTAGTGGGCCAGGATCTCGGCCGCCGACTCACCCGCGAGCGCCCGGCCGTAGGCGCCGTACTGGGACATCCCGACGCCGTGGCCCCAGCCGCGGCCGTAGAACGTGATCTCGGCGGGCAGGGCGATGGGCCCCGTCGGGCTGGGGGAGGGAGTCGGCGAGGGATCCGGGGACGGGCCGACATCGGGCGACGGGGTGGGCTCGGGCGAGGGCGTTGGCTCGGCGGTCGGCGCCGGGGTCGGGGTCGCGGTCGCGACCGTGTAGAACAGCCCCGACGCGCCATACACGTAGCTGACGCCGTAGAGCGAGCTCACGCTGCGGCCGTCGATCGCGCTGATCTTGTGCCAGGTGCTGCCCGACAGCGACTTGCCGGCACAGCTCGTGCTCCAGCTGCCGCCACTGACGGTCGACACGACCGTGATCGGCGTGTCCTGGGCCACCGAGGTCTTGATGGCGTAGGTCGTGCTGGGCCCCTTCCGCAGGTTCACCGCATCGCACTTCGCGGCCATCGTCGTCGTGGGAGTCGGCGTGGCCGTCGGGGCGGGCGTCGGTGAGGGGCTTGGCGTGGGTGCCGGGGTCGGGCTCGGCGTCGGTGAGGGGCTTGGCGTGGCAGTCGTCGTGGTCGTGGTCGTCGTCACCGACTTGAACAGTTTGCTGGCGCCGAACACGTAGCTGACGCCATACAGCGAGGCGACGCTGCGGCCGTTGATCGCGCTGATCTTGTGCCACGCGGAGCCGTACCGCCAGCGGCCCTTGCAGTAGGCACCGTAGCTGCCGCCACTCACGGTCTTGACGACCGTGAGCTGGTCGCCCCGATCGACGCGCGTGACCTTCGAGAAGGAGGTGCTCTTGCCGCTGCGCAGGTTCACGTCGTCGCACTTCGGCGTGTAGATCGTCGCGCCGAGCGTGGTGTACGAGCCGACGGTCAGCAGCAGCAGTGCCGTGACGAGCGCCGTGACGAGGCGCACCGGCAGCGGCCCGCGCCGGCGGTTGGCTCGTGACTGCGGCTGTCCCCGGGGCACAGGCGGCACCGCAGGATGGCGGTCGATGAACGGCACGACCACAGGGTCGAGGCGCAGGCTTCCGCGAACCATGACCCGAAGGTGCTGTCCGCACCTATCCCCAACGGACTATCGCGGGCGTGCGGCTTGGCCTGTAGCGGTCACGTCCCGAGCGTTGCGGGCCGGTGCCGCCCGGCCCGCTGGCTGAACGCGCCTAGTTGCCGCGGCGGGCCTCGATGGCCTCGAACCGCGACCGCGCGAGCTCGACCCCGCCGACGCTGGCGACGGCCGCATACGAGCCGGGCGCGGGGATCGAAACCGGCCCGTTGACCGCGAACACGATCCGCAGCTCCGAGCCGGGCACGGCGCCAGGTGGCCGGCCGGCCTCGAAGTCCGCCCCGATCTTGGGGTCCATCGAGGTGCCGTCTGCATCCTCGAAGTGGATTTCGAGGTGGTGGCGCTGGTTCGTCTCGTTCCAGTCGACGTCGATCGCGACGGCGATGCCGACCATGATCTGGGCCGGGAAGTTGGGGAAGCGCAGCACCCGCCAGGCGCCGCCGAGGACGTAGAGCTTGCCGTCGACGGCCTGGGCGCTGTCGGCGAGCAGGAGCGCGTGGATGTTCATTGGGACAGGCTAGCGCGCGACCCTCTCGGGATCGACGGCCTCGTCCGTCGTCTCCGAAAGCTCCATCGCCGGAACTCGCCGCGGCGCGTTCGCACGTGCAGGTCCGCGTCGGCGGCCCCGCACGGGAGCTCGTTCGAGCGGTGGCATGACGACCAGCGGCGGCATCCGGACGTCCTGCTCGATCGCGGCGCCGAACGCCTCGAGCTGCGTCGCCCGGCCGGGGACGTGGGCCGATGGCGCGACAACGCGGGCGCGCTCGAGGTGCGACATCTGATCGTCAAAGAAGATGTGCGGCCGGAAGATCCGCAGGACCTCGGTCTTGTCGGCGCCGCCGAGGAAGAACGACTCGTCGATCCGCACACCCCACGCGCGCAGGGTGTTGATGACCCGCATGTGGGCCTGCGCGTTGCGCGAGGTCACGAGCGCGGTCCGGACGGGCGCCTCGCCCTCGGGGAAAGCGGCCTGCAGTCGGTGCAGCGCCCGCAGGAACGGCTCGAACGGTCCCGGCCGCAGCGGCACGGCGACGTGCTCCACCTCGTGGCGCTGGAACTCGTCCAACCCGTAGGCCTGGTAGACGGCCTCCGACTCGTCGCCGAACAGGACGGCATCGCCGTCGAACGCGAAGCGGACCTCGGTCTCCTCCTCGGCCGGGTCCAGGCCCTCGGGCGGCGGCAGGACGAGCGCCGCCGGCAGGCCGGCCGAGAGGGCCTCGACGACGGCCTTCGACTCGGCCGACAGGAACAGCGAGCAGTTGAACGCGGCGAGGTACGGCCATGGATCGCGGCCACCACGGAAGACGCCGCGCTCGATCGGCAGCCGGTGGTGGGCGATCGACTTGAAGACGCGGACCGCCGACTCGGCGTCGTTCCTCGACACGAGCACGACCTCGACGAGGTTGCGGCCGGCGCGGCGATTGATGTCGAGCAGGCCCCTGATGATCGCGAACGCCGTCCCGGGCGCGAGCGGCTCGTCCTCGCGGGCCTGCTGGTACTCGCGGTAGGCTGCAAGCCCCTGGCGCTCGAAGACCCGGTTCTCCTCCTCGAGATCGAACAGCGCGCGGGTCGTGATCCCCACGACGAGCTTGTCCTCGAGCGAGTACGGCACCCGATCGTCACCTCGCGTCCACGCGCCCGGTTGGGCGCGAAGGGACTCTACCGCACGTGTCGAGGCGGTCGATGGCGGAATGGTCCCTTCAGCCCGACACGAACAGCCCGATGAGCGAGCCGCCGACGACGGCGTAGGTGGCCAGCCACAGCCACGGCTCCCAGCGCCCGAAGCCGCCCATGGAAGCGCCCAGGATCCGGAGCAGCGGGATCGCCGCCACCGAGACGCCGGCCAGCAGGGCATGCTCAGGGGCCGGGTCACCGCCGCTCGACTGCCAGGCCGCCCCGGTGACGACCTCGGCCACGACGACGGCCAGCGTCGCCAGCGCGAAGCGGTCGAACCAGGCCTTCGAGAACGCCGGGTCGCGCCCGACCGCGCGCCGCAGCGACCACGCCATCCCAACGACCACGGCGGCCCCGGTCAGGTAACCGAGGGCGGAATGCAGGAGCTCCACGTCGACCTCCAGTAGCGCCGATCAGACCATCTTGGCCGAAATTCGGTGCCGCCGAAGCTCGGGGCAGTGCCCTGCGGATGCCGTCAGGCAGGCGCGGCGGGCTCGACGGCCTCCAGCTCGCGGGCGATGTCATCCGCCCAGGCCTGGATCGCGGGCCAGTCGCGGAAGTCGCCGATCGGCATGGCCTCGCGGATCGCCGGCACCTTCATGACCAGCCGCTCCGCCAGCGTGCCGCCCTCGCGGTCGGGGTCGTAGGCGCCGAAGAAGACCTTCTCGTCGCGGGGCTTGATCGACGCCGCAAGCTCGAAGAACTCGCGCGGGCGCGACGCCTCCAGCTGGTCGCGGCCCTTGGCGTCGTAGCGGTCCCTGCCGACCGGGCCGCTGCTGAACAGCCACACGGGCCGCGTGGCCAGGAACGTCGCGTGGCGTCGGGCGAAGGAAGCCACGTCCCGGTCCCAGCGGCCCATGTAAGCGGCGCTGCCGATCACGAAGGCATCGAACTCGGTGATGTCGTCGGGCTCCCCGGCACCCCGGAGCGTGACCTCGAGACCGTGGCGATCGAGGGTGTCGGCAATCCGCACGGCGATGCCCTCGGTGGCGCCGTGACGGCTCGCGTACACGACCAGGATCTTCATCGTCTCCCCCATATTGCCCCGGCAGCATCCCCGGCAGCAGAGGCTCCTGCGAGCGGGCCAGGAGGACTAGAGCCGCTCGGCTCGAAACCCGCCTGAATCAGGGCCAGGGCAGGGTCGCGCGGCAGATCCTCGTGGTCTGGCCGCCGATCTCGAGGAAGTCCCCGAGCTCGCCAATCCGCTACCGGCGCCCCTCGGAGGCGCTGACGTGATCGATCGTCACCTCGAAGATCTCGCGCGGCCGGCCGCGCCAGCCGTACGGACGTCCTGTATACCGCTGCGACATGCGGTCGATGTGCTCGAGCCCGTCGTCGGGCCGGATGCTGGTGACCCGGCCCCGGATCGCGAGGTACCGGAACGGGTTTCGGTGGTCGACCACGGACACGGCCACCTGCGGGTTGGCCCGGACGTTGCGCCCCTTGCGAGAACCGACCGGCGAGTTGAAGAGGACGTGCTCACCGTCGTGGTCGACCCAGACGATCGCCGGTGCGAGCGCGCCGTCCGGTCGTAGCGTGACGACGTGGCCCAGGACGTCCGTCGTCACGAGATCGACGAGGGCATCAGGGACCCGCGCCGAGGCGGCGGTCTCGTTCATCGCTCAGGCTTCGCCGGCCGGAGCGGCCGAGGCGACCGTGACCGTGCGCTCGTCGAGCCCGCGGACGAGCTTGACCTCGAACGACGTCCCGGCCGAGGCGAGGGCTTCGACGAGATCGTCCGGCGTGGCGATCGCCCTCCCGGCGACCTCGACGATCAGGTCGCCCTCGGCGATGCCGGCGCGATCGGCGTCGCTGCCGTCCTCGACGCCGCGGACGAGGACCCCGTCGCGCTCCGGCAGCCCAACCGAGCGCCGGAGCCGGCGAGCCACGCGGCGCGGCGCGACGGCGACGCCGAGGCGACGCCGCGACGGCGACTCCCCGCGGCCGAGCGCATCGACCCGCTCGCGCAGCGCAGCGTCGGCCGGCAGCGCCAGGTAGAAGCCCTCGCCGAGGCGATTCGTGTTCAGGCCCAGGAACCGCCCCTCGGCGTCGAGCAGCGCGCCACCCGAGGAGCCGGGCGCCAGCGGCGCCGTGTGCTCGATGCTGCCGGCGATCTTCCGGCCGCCGGGCCCGCGAAACGCCCGTGCGACCGCCGAGACCGTCCCAAGGGTGACCCGCGTGCCGCCGCCGGCCGTGGCCGCCGCCCCAAGGACGACGGTGCCCACATTGACCGCCGTGCCGTCGGTCCAGTCGATGGCCTTCGCGCCGTTCGTCTCGATCGTGACCACCGCGAGGTCGCCGTCGACGTCGACTCCGGCAACCCGGCCGCGGACGGCCCCGCCATCGGCGAAGGTCACCGTGACCTCGTCGCCGCGGATGTTGTGCGCGTTCGTCAGGATCCGGCCATCGGCCACGACGACGCCCGAGCCTCGCTGGCGCGAGCCGATGCCGACGATCGACGGCCCGACTCGCTGCGCGACGTCGGCGAGGGTGGATTGGAGCTCTTGTAGGGCGGACATGCGGGCGATCTCCTCGGCTTACTGTATCCACGGTGACTTGCAACTTGCAAGTTACAACGACAGGGGAACCCTGACAAGGCCAGCGTCGCGTACGATGACCCGGATGCCCGACCGATTCGATGAGCCGCCGTCCCCGCTCGAGCTGGCCCTCGAGCGGGTGGGGGACCGGTGGAGCCTGCTCCTCGTCGAGGCCCTGCTCGACGCGCCTCGACGGTTCAACGAGCTGCAGGAGGCGGTCGCCGGCATCGCCCCGAACATCCTCGCGGAGCGACTCCGCCGGCTCGAGCGGGAGGGTGTCGTCCACGGCCGCCCATACCAGGAACGGCCGCCACGCATGGAGTACGAGCTGACGGCTGCCGGTCGCGACCTGGCCGGTGCCCTCCGATTGCTGGCCGACTGGGGCGCACGGCGATCCGATACCGCCGACCCGCTGCGGCACGAGCTGTGCGGTACCCCGCTCGAGGCGCGTTGGTACTGCCCGACCTGCACCGTCACTGTCGACGAGCCGGACGCCGCCGGTGCGCGCGTGGTGTGATCGCGCCAGCACCAGGACGCCGGGCGGCCGGGTTTCCCGGACCGATCGGGACTTCGACCCCTCACCCGCGGGCCCGAAGCGCGCTACGACAGAGGCGACGCGGTCGCCGGTGTCAGGCGGTCGAGAGACCAAGACCCGGAAGGTGGGGGCCATAGTGCAGGCCATCGAGGTCGAGGAGCTCGTCAAGGTCTACGCGGGCGGCACTCGGGCGGTTGACGGCGTGTCCTTCGCCGTGGAGGACGGCGAGTTCTTCGGCTTCCTCGGGCCCAACGGCGCCGGAAAGACGACCACGATCCGGATCCTGGCCACGCTCCTCCGCGCGACGTCCGGCCGAGCTCGAGTCGCGGGCCTCGACGTCGCGGCAGAGCCCGGCGCCGTGCGGACGCGGATCGGCTTCGCCATCCAAGCGGCGGCGATCGATCCGATGGCGACCGGCCGCGAGAGCCTCGACCTCATCGGGCGCCTCTACCGTGTACCCGGACCGGAGCGCCGCCGGCGCGTCGACGAGCTCCTGGCGCTAATGGCCCTGACCGACGTCGCGAACCGCTACGCCGGCACGTACTCGGGCGGCATGAAGCGACGGCTTGACCTGGCCTCTGCGCTCGTGCACCGGCCTGCCGTGCTGTTCCTCGACGAGCCGACCGAGGGGCTGGATCCCCAGAGCCGTCTCGCCCTGTGGGACGAGCTCCGCCGGATCCGCGAGCGGGGCACGACGATGTTCCTCACGACGCACGACATGGAGGAGGCCGACCGGCTGTGCAGCCGCATCGCGATCATCGATCGCGGTCGGATCGTGGTGACCGGCTCGCCGGCCGAGCTGAAGCACTCGGTCGAGGCGGACACGGTCGAGCTTCTGCTGGCGGAGGACAGGGGTGACGGCCTCGCGCACGCGCAGGACGAGGTCGCCCGACGCCTCGCCGGGTTCGAACCAATGCGCGGCCTCGAGCGAACCTCGAACGGCGTCCGCCTGGCCGTCGTCGATGCCGGTAGCGCGCTCCCAGAGCTGTTCCGCCGTCTCGACGGCGACGGCGTCACGATCCGTGGCCTGGCCCTGTCCGAGCCGACGCTTGCCGACGTCTTCCTCCGCTACACCGGCCGGGAGATCCGGACCGAGGCGGCCGACCAGGCCATCGAGTTCGGGTGGTGGGGCTGACGATGACTGCCGTCGTCTTGTTCGGCCACGACGCCCTGTTCCTCGGCCGGCGGACGCTGCGGCGCTTCTACCGGGTCCCGGCCAACCCGTTCAGCATCGTCCTGTATCCGCTGATCCAGCTCGTGGTCTTCAGCCAGCTGTTCAAGGACATCGTCCAGCTGCCGGGCTTCGGCCGCGGCAGCTACCTCGCGTACCTCGCGCCCGGCCAGATCGCGTTCACCGTGTTCTTCGCGGTCGCGTGGTCGGGCGGCAACCTGCTGTACGACTACCGCAGCGGCTACCTGGACCGGTTGCGCATCGCGCCGACCAGCCGTTACGCGATCCTCGCCGGCGAGTTCGTGCCGCTGTTCATCGAGTGCGTCGTCATGGCCGGGATCATCCTCGTCCTGTCGGTCCTCCTTGGGGCTCCGATCGCGACCGGCCTGCCGGGTGCCGTCGCCGTCATGCTTCTCGGCGGCGCGTTCGGCGTCGCCTGGTCGGGGACGTCCTTCGTCCCGGCCCTGGTGACCCGCAACGAGCAGGCCACGAGCACGCTCTCGATCCTGTTCTTCCCGATCGCGTTCATGTCGACCGCGTTCGTGCCGGTCGAGCTCATGCCCGACTGGCTCCAGGTCGTCAACGCCTGGAACCCGATCAGCCACGTCATCGAGGCGATGCGCTCGCTGATGACGGTCGGGTTCGAGCCTGAGCTCCTCGTCCGGGCGATCGTGTCGATCAGCCTGCTCGGGCTCGTCCTCCACGCCGTTACGCTATGGGCCTTCCGCCGGCTCACCAGCTGATGATCCGGAGTCACGCGGCCCGCAGGTCCGAACGGACCGCCGGCGTTGACCTCGGGTCCTTGGTAACCCGACCAGCGGCACCCACGATCATGCAAAACGCCACCATCACTCGGAGACCGAAGATGACCCGCCTTGCCCTGCTCATCGTCGCCGCGCTCGCGCTCGTCGGCTGCGGGACCGCGCCGACCTCGGCCCCGACGATCGATCGCGCAGCCCTGCCGCTCGAGGTCTCGGTCGCCGAGGCCGACGACCTGCGCGAAGCCGGCGCCCTGATGCTCGACGTCCGCGAGCCGTCGGAGTGGGCGACCGGCCACATCGAAGGCGCGACGCTGATCTCGCTGGGCGAGCTCGAGGCCCGACTTGACGAGCTGCGGTCGGATCGAGACATCGTCGTCGTCTGCCGCTCCGGCAACCGCAGCGCCCAGGGTCGCGACATCCTTCTCGCCGCCGGCTTCCCGTCGGTGACCTCGATGGCCGGCGGCATGATCGACTGGATCGCAGCGGGCTTGCCGGTCACGACAGCGGGAACCTGATCCCCGGGCCGCTCAGGCGCCCGGCCCTCGGCACATCAGGAGGCTGGCGTCGACGGGAGCGGCCTCCAGCGGTACAGCCGGACCACGTCCGGCAGTCCCCGGATGGTGACCTCGCCGAGCGGCTCGAATCGGCTGGTCAGCGAGGGGCACTGCAGGACGATCGCCTCGCTGACGAGGATGCTGCCGGCCGGGGCGTGGTTCGCGATCCGCGAGACGATGTTGATCGTCGAGCCGAAGATGTCGCCGTCGCGCTCCACCTGCTGGTGACGGGCCTAACGGTCGTTTGGGGGTTCGCGGTCGCGTGAATGATCCGCGCCGGTGTCTGGTGGGTACACGAGGAAGCATCACAATGAAGGGAGAAGCCCCGGTTGGAGGATACCGGGGCTTCTCGTCGCGGGAATGCCGAATCAGGGGCTCGGCATACCTTGGGGAATCAAGAGCAGCCGCTCGTGGAGCCGCAGTTCAGGCACTTGTAGCAACTCCCGTTGCGGACCATGATCGAGCCGCAATCCATGCACGACGGGGCGTCCGCCTGGGTCGCGAAGGCGACCTTCGTGCCACCCAGGTTGAGCGTGATCCCGCCGCCGTTCG
Organism: Candidatus Deferrimicrobiaceae bacterium; assembly: GCA_035465135.1. Lineage (GTDB taxonomy): Bacteria > Chloroflexota > Limnocylindria > Limnocylindrales > CSP1-4 > UBA5189. The sequence goes on along the minus strand of DATHRO010000122.1, from coordinate 4,529 downwards.
TCGTTCCATTGCCGTTGGCATGCCCGTTGGTGTGGCCGTTGGCCGCCGCGCTCCCGACGACCGGCAGCTCCTTCCCCTCACCTTTCGCGGGGGTGGCGGCGACGACGCTGACCGCGACCTGCTCGCCCGCGCGAGCGGGCGGAGCGTCGGCGGACGCCGTGACGACCGGCTCGGGCGTCGCAAAGCCCGACCCGCCCGAAGCATCAGCGGGCCCCGTGACTGCGTCTGTTCGCGCAGCGAGGGCGGGCGGGCTCGAGAGGACCGAGCCGGATGCCGGCCCGTCTGCCGGCGCCTCACCGACTGACCTGTCGATCAGGCCGAGGTTGGCCTTGTCGTCGTCACTCAGGAAGCGGCTTCCGAGCCACCGGAAGATGTAGTCCACGATGCTCTTCGCGATCGGGATCTCCGGGTTGCCGGTGAAGCCGCTCGGTTCGAACCGGACGTGCCCGAACTTGTTCACGAGGTCCCGCAGCGGCACGCCGTACTGCAGCGCGACCGAGACCGTCGTCGCGAACGTATCCATGAGGCCCGAGACCGTCGAGCCCTCCTTGGCCATCTTTAGGAAGATCTCGCCGGGCTGGCCGTCGGGGTAGAGCCCGACGGTGATGTAGCCCTCGTGGCCGGCGATCTCGAACTTGTGGGTGACAGCCGTCCGCTCGGCCGGCAGCCGGCGGCGGTGGGGCCTGCCGGCCTCGGCCTGGGCGGCCGCCAGGGCCGCCTTCAGGTCCGCGATCGCCTTCTGCTGCTCAAGTCCAACACCCTGGCCGTCCTTCTTGCCGGCCATGAGCGGCTGCGAGCGCTTCGAATTGTCGCGGTAGATCGCGATCGCCTTGAGGCCCCGCTTCCAGCCCTCGAGGTAGACCTGCTCGATCTCGTCGGCCGTCGCGGCCTCGGGCATGTTGACCGTCTTGCTGATCGCGCCGGACAGGAACGGCTGGACCGCACCCATCATCCGGACGTGGCCCATGTAGTGGATCGAGCGCTCGCCGTTCTTGGGCTTGAAGGCGCAGTCGAAGACCGGCAGATGCTCGGGCTTGAGGCCCGGCGCGCCCTCGATCGTCTCCCGCTCGTTGAGGTAGTCGAGGATCGACGCGACCTCGTCGGCCGTGTAGCCAAGGCGCTTGAGGGCCTGCGGGACCGTCTGGTTGACGATCTTCAGGAAGCCCTCGCCGACGAGCTTCTTGTACTTGATCAGCGCGATGTCCGGCTCGATGCCGGTCGTATCGCAGTCCATCATGAAGGCGATCGTCCCGGTCGGCGCGAGGAGCGAGATCTGGGCGTTGCGGTAGCCGTGCTCCCGACCGTGCTCGAGGGCCTCGTCACAAAGCGAACGGGCAGCCTCGAGCACGTCAGTCGGGACACCCTCCTCGGCGATCTGGTGGGCCGCGGCGCGATGCTTCTCGATGACCCCGAGGAACGGCGCGCGGTTCTTGTCGTACTCGAGGAACGGACCACCGTGATCGCGGGCGATGATCGACGACTGGCGGTAGGTCTCGGCCGTCATGATCGCGGTGAGTGCCGCCGCGAAGTTGCGGCCCTCATCCGAGTCGTAGGCCAGGCCACGCGACATGAGCAGGGCGCCGAGGTTGGCGTAGCCGATCCCGAGCGGCCGGAACCTGTGGGAGTTCTCCTCGATCCGGGGCGTCGGGTAGGACGCGTTGTCGACGAGGATCTCCTGGGCCGTGATCGTGACCCGGCAGGCGTAGCGGTAGGCCTCGACGTCGAACTCCCCGTCGGCGTCGACGAACGTCATGAGGTTGACCGACGCGAGGTTGCAGCTCGTGTCGTTGAGGAAGCTGAACTCGCTGCACGGGTTGGTCGCGTACTGGCGATCCGAGTTGCTGACCGGGTTCCAGTCGTTGATCGTCGTGTCGTACTGGATCCCGGGGTCGCCACAGACCCACGCGGCGTCCGCCATCCGCCGGAAGATCTCGCGGGCCCGGAGCTGCTCGACCGGCTCGCCGGTCGTGACCGAGCGGGTCGTCCAGAGCGCGTCGTTCTCGACGGCCCTCATGAACTCGTCGGTCACGCGGACGCTGTGGTTGGCGTTCTGGAAGTAGACCGAGGCGTAGGCCTCGCCGGTGAAGCTCGGGTCATAGCCCTGCTCGATCAGGGCCCAGGCCTTCTTCTCCTCGAGCATCTTCGAGTCGACGAACTCGAGGACGTCCGGGTGGTCGGCGTCGAGGATGACCATCTTGGCCGCGCGGCGGGTCTTGCCGCCCGACTTGATGACGCCGGCGAACGCGTCGTAGCCCTTCATGAAGCTGACGGGACCGCTTGCCATGCCGCCGCCGGACATGCGCTCCTTCGAGCTCCGGATGGGGGAGAGATTGCTGCCGGCGCCCGAGCCGAACTTGAAGAGCATGGCCTCGGTCTTGGCAAGGTCCATGATCGAGCCCATGTTGTCCTGGACCGAGTTGATGAAGCAGGCCGAGCACTGCGGCTTCGGCTCGATCCCGACGTTGAACCAGACCGGCGAGTTGAAGGCCATCTTCTGGTGGACGAGGAGATGGGTCAGCTCGTCCTTGAAGGCCTTGAGGTCCTCGTCCGTCGAGAAGTAGCGCTGGGTCTCGGCCCAGGCCGCGATGGTGTTGACGACGCGGTCGATGAGCTGCTTTACGCTGCGCTCCCGCTCCGGCGTCCCGACGTGGCCGCGGAAGTACTTGCTGACGACGACGTTCGTGGCCAGTTGGCTCCAGGCCTTGGGCACCTCGACGTCGGTCTGCTCGAAGACCGTCTTGCCGGTCTCGGAGGCGATGCTGGCCGTCCGGAGCTCCCACTCGATCTCGTCGTAGGGGTGGATCCCGGCGGTCGTGAACCGCCGCGGCCAGCTGAGGCCGGTGACGCGACTGCCGTCGGGGTTCGTGCCCAGGAAGCTGGCACCCCAGGGACCGCCGAGGATGCGCTCCGCCTTCCTGGCCCGGCCCTTGGCGCTGCGGCCGTGGCCCGGGTGGCCCTTGGCGGTGTGCCCAGTGGCGGCACGTCCGTTGGCGGCGCGGCCCTTCGCGGCTCCGACCCCCTCCGTCGTCGTCGAGTCCATCACGGGGACCGGGGTGCCTGTCGCTCGGGCCATCCTGCTCTCCTGTGGGTCCAGCCGACCGCGCTCTGCCGTCCGACTGCTCTACCGGCTCTGGCCGGATCACCTGGGACCGCGTAGCTGCGCGGTCGATCGTCGTCGCGACGTCCGGCAAGGCGTTCAGGGAGTGCTCGGCCCCCTTCCGGAGTCCGTCTCCGGACACTCACGGGAACCAGGATCCCCCCTCGATCCGACGGTCTCCAGCCGTCCTGCGCGACCCCCGAACGATACTGCCGCGCACGGGCCTCGTCAATACCGAAACACAAGATGTTGTGGTCGGCTGAGACGGGACTCCGCTAGATGTTGTGGAACGGGCCGTCGTTAGCGTCCACCGCCGATCCACCCTCGTTCGAGCCTCGTCCACCGTTCGAGACGGCTGGTGCACCGGCGGCGACGAGTTGTCCACGTCGGCCGGCCGATTGTCCGCCCCAGCGTCCACCGTCAGGTCCGCGAGGGATCACGATATCGAACGATCGTTTCATTCGCACCATCCGGGCGCGCCAGTCAAGACGGGACGAGGGTCGTCGCGGCCGGGCCGCCCGAGCGTCAGCGGGCGAGGAGGGCGCGGAGCAGGAGCCGGGGCGAGGGAGCCTGGCCGTACATCAGGACGCCGGAGCGGTAGAGGCGGGCGGCGATCCACAGCGCGACGGGCACGGTCAGGGCGAGCAGCGCGATCGCCGCGGCGACCTCGATCGGGCCGGCCGTGCCGACGCCGAAGCGGGTCATCATCAGGTACGGGCTGAAGAGCGGGATGTACGACATCACGATGATCAGCGGCGAGTCGATCGGGATCAGACCGGTGCCGGCGTAGGTCGCGACGAGGTAGCCGCCGACCGAGACGAGCGTCAGCGGCGCGACGATCTGGTTGATGTCCTCCTGGCGGCTGACGAGCGCCGCGGCTCCCGCGTACAGCGTCGAGTACAGCCCGAAGCCGAGGACGAACATCACGAGGAACACGGCCAGCAATCCCAGCGACAGGCCCTCGGGCACGCTGATCGAGCCCGCGTCGGCGCCGAACAGCAGGGCCGCGATCTGGCCCTGGAAGACGATGGCGACGGCCGTCGCGACGGCGACGACGAGGAACTGGGCGAGCCCCAGTGCTCCGACACCGAGGACCTTGCCGGACAGCAGCTGGAACGGCGTGGCTGCCGCCAGCACGACCTCCATGACGCGCGAGTTCTTCTCCTCCGCGACGCTGAAGGCGATCCACTGGCCGTACAGGATGATCGCCATGAACAGCGCGATCGAGAGGCCGAACGAGATCAGGAACGCGGACGCGGCCTCGGCCGTCGTGCCCGGGCTCGGGGGCGCGTCGGGATCGGCAGGCAGGACGTCGAAGGCCGGCGGGTCGAACAGCCGCGCCTGGTCGATCGGCGGGTTGCCGTCCAGGGTCAGCCGGTCCTGGCTCGCGATCGAGATGGCGGCCTGGCGGATGAGCTGGTTGCGGCGGGAC
>DATHRO010000121.1:0-2186 GCA_035465135.1 Candidatus Deferrimicrobiaceae bacterium | reverse complement strand
CGGTCCGGGCGAGCTCGCGAGAGCGTGGTGAACGGACGTCGCATCCCAGGCGCGACCGCTCGAACCGAACTCCAGGAAGTCCTCGGTCACCAGCGAGCCGAGTCCGCCCGGCACAGCCGCTGCGTCCCGCTCGGCGAGCGCTCGCTCCAGTCGGACGAGCTCATCTCGTAGGGCGTCGGGCGCGCTCACACCTCGCTCGGCGTTGCCTGTCCTGGCCCCTCCCGCATGCCCCACGGCGAGCCGTAGGCGTTGAGCAGGTCGAGGAACGGCACGGGATCGAACGCCTCAGGGCCGAGGACGCCCGACCCGCCCCACGCGCCGGTCGCCAGCAGCTCGAGGGCGACGACCGGGTTGACCGCCGTCTGCCAGACGACCGCCTGCGAGCCGTACTCGGCCATCGACCAGGCGTTGTCGACGACGTGATAGAGGTAGACCTCGCGCGGCTTGCCGTCCTTCCCGGTGCCGGTGACCCAGGTGCCGGCGCAGGTCTTGCCGCTCATCTTGTCGCCGAGCGTCGCCGGGTCGGGCAAGACGGCCGCGACGACGTCGCGCGGCGAGACCTCGACTCCGCCGACGCGGACCTTCTCGGTCCGGTCGAGGCCGAGCTTGTGGAGGATCTTCAGGACCTCGACGAACTCGTTGCCGAGGCCGTACTTGAATGTCACCCGGCGGGCCTTCACCCAGCGCGGGATCAGCAGCACCTCCTCGTGCTCCACGTTGACGCACTCGACCAGCCCGATGCCCTCCGGGAAGTCGAACACCTCTGGCTCGCTAAAGGGCGGCGTCGTGTACCAGCCGCGGTCCTTCTCCCACACGACCGGCGGGTTGAGACATTCCTCGATCGTCGTCCAGATCGAGAAGGACGGCGCGAAGTCGTAGCCCTCGACGACGAGGTTCGCCCCGTCGCGGACGCCGATCTCGTCGATCGACTCGAACAGCTGGTCGGCGGCATAGCGGGCGAAGACGTCCGACAGGCCCGGCTCGACCCCGATCCCGACGAGCGCGAGCAGGCCCTGCGACTCCCATTCGGGGGCCAGCGCGAACTGCTCGTCGCCGAGCTTGAGCCCGGACTCCTGGTGGGGTCGCTCGGGGTGCGGCTTCGAGAGTGACATGGCCATGTCGAGGTAGTTGGCGCCGGCTTCGAGGCAGGCCTCGAAGATCGGCATGACGAAGCGCGGGTCCACGGCGTTGAGGACGTGGCTAATTCGCCCGTCGCGGATGAGCTTCGCCGTGGCCGCCCGGTCCGAAGCGTCGACGCGCAACGCGCTGACGCGTGGGTCGGCCGCCCGCTCGGCGACCGCCCGGGCCCGTGATTCGTCGTAGTCCGCGACGACGATGTGCTCGAAAAAGTCTCGGCGGAGTGCCGTTGGGACGAACGCGCTGCCGACGCCGCCGGCGCCGATGACGAGGATGCGCATGGTGCCACTGAGTATCCTCCGTTCGTGGCGGACAAGCCGGCCCTCCGTGTCGAGCGCAGCGGCCCCGACGGCGTCGTGGCCCGGGTGACGCTCGCCCGACCCGAGCGGCGCAACGCCTTCGATGCCTCGCTGATCGCTGAGCTGCGCGCCGCGTTCGCTGCCTTCGAGCGCGAGTCGCCGTCCGATCTGCGGGCCGTCGTCCTGGCCGGCGAGGGCGAAGTCTTCAGCGCCGGGGCCGACATCGACTGGATGCGGGCCGCGCTGGCGCTCGACGTCGAGGGCAACGAGGGGGACGCGATGGCGATGGCCGAGATGTTCGAGGCGATCGACACTTGCCCGGTGCCGGTCGTCGCCCGCGTCCAAGGCGCGGCGCTCGGGGGCGGGATGGGGCTCTGCGCGGTCGCTGACATCGTCGTTGCCGAATCGGGCGCGAAGTTCGGGTTCACCGAGACGCGGCTCGGCATCCTCCCGGCGGTCATCGCGCCGTTCGTCATCGCCAAGATCGGCGAATCGCACGCCCGGGCGCTGTTTCCCGGCGGTCGCCGTTTCGATGCCCTGCGGGCGCAGCGGATCGGGCTCGTCCACGAGGTCGTCGAGGGCGAGCCGGCGCTCGACGCCGCCGTCGGCGCGGCGATCGCGGACATCCTGGCGAGCGGGCCCACGGCCGTCCGCGCCGCGAAGTCGATCATCCGCGAGATCCGCGGCCTCGGCCATGGCTCCTCGAAGTGGCACACCGCGCGCGTCATCGCCCGGCAGCGGACCAGTGAA
>DATHRO010000120.1:0-7803 GCA_035465135.1 Candidatus Deferrimicrobiaceae bacterium | reverse complement strand
AGCCCAGTCTCGCACACGCGTGGACGCCGGCCGGGCTCAGCCCACCGCCTTCTTCACGAGCTCGGCGATCCGCGCCTCGTCGACCGGCGTCAGCTTCGTGAGCGCCCACGCGGTCGGCCACATCGACCCGTCGTCGAGGCGGGCGTCGTCGTTGAAGCCGAAGGTCGCGTAGCGAGCCTTGAACTTGGCGGCGGCCTGGAAGAAGCAGATGGCCTTGCCGGCCTGGTTGGCGTACGCGGGCATGCCGTACCAGGTCCTGGGTGAGAGCTCCGGGGCGCTGGCCTTGACGATCGCGTGGATCCGCTCGGCCATGACCCGGTCCGGCTCGGGCATCTCGGCGATCTTGGCGAGCACGTCCCCCTCGCCATCCGTCTTGCCCTTGGCCGCGCGGCGCGCCTGGGCCTTCACCTCCCGGGCGTGCTCCTGCATCGCGGCCTTCTCCTCGGCCGTCCAGACTTCGGACGACGCGTCGGTCGCGCCACCGCGCTTCGCGGCTTTCTCGGTAGCCATGGCTCAGGGTCCCTTCTGCGACATCAGATCGAACGCCGCCCATGCTAGGCGGCCGCTGCCGCAGCGGCTGCTCGAAACCTGACCATTCGCGAGGACGACTACTCCACGGTCACCGTGGCGACGTTTTTCCGGCCGACGACGAAGCTGCAGATGCTCGTCGAGTGGATCTACTCGTAGCGGACCTACAGGGTCGCCGGCGCCAGCCCGGTGACATGGGCCTCGGCCGCCCCGGGCTCGACACGACGACCTGCATTTAGTACGTCTCGACCCGAACAGGCGTCAGTGCGAAGTCCCCCGCGTTCCGAGTCACGACAGGGGCTTCGATCGACTCGGCAGCGGCGGCGATGAGCGCGTCCGACAGGCTGAGGCGGCGCCCCTGCCGATGAGCGGCTCGGCGCCAGGTGCCGGCGCGTAGCGCGGCCGATGGAGGAGGCTGGACGAAGGCCACGGCCCGCAGGAACGCGGCCAGGCCCGGGTCGTCATCTTCAACGCCGACTGCCAGCTCGCACACGACCACTTCGTTGACGTACGGCTCGTCGCCGTCCTCGAAGGCGCGCTCGAACCGCCGGAGCGCCGCGGGATCGTACCGCAGGAAATCGATGCCGAAGGTCGTGTCGAGCAGAAGCCGCATCAGCCAGGGTCCACCGAGGTCTCCTCGGCACGGAGCTGGCGCACCCACTCCTGGACGGCCTCCGACGTTGGAAACAGCGGGTGGTCCTTCCAGGCGCCCGCTGCCTCGTGGAACGCCTCCCATCGACGATCGCGCTCGAGGCGTGCCTCCAGCGCCTCGGCGACGTAACGGCTCCGGCCGCGCGGCCCTGCGAATCGATCGACCTCGTCGACGAGATCCTTCGGCAGGAGCAGGTTCGTGCGCACGTTCATGCGCATAAGTATACACACGACTCGCGAATGAAATCACAGCTCGTTGACGCCACCCGAACCAGCGCCTACTCTGCGTCCCTAACGATCGTTAGTTAGGAGGCGTCCCACGAACAGCGTTGCGCCGTCCCGCCGCCGGGCCATCGAGGAGGTCGCGAGCGACCTGTTCCGCGAGCGCGGCTATGCCGGGACGAGCATCCGCGACATCGCCGCGGCCCTGTCGGTCAAGGGCGCGAGCCTGTACGCCCACGTCGCCTCCAAGGAGGACGTGCTGTGGTCGATCGTCGACCGGGCGGCGTCGCGCTTCGAGGCGGCCGCCAATGCGACGGAGGTTGACGCAGAGGCGCGACGACCGGGCGACCCCGTGGAGGCCCTGGCGGCCCTGATCCGGGTCCACGTCGAGGTGCTGACGAGCGACGTCGGCGAGGCCAGCGTGTTCGTCCACGAATGGCGCGCCCTCGGTCCCGAGCGGCGCGCCGAAATCCTCGCCCGCCGCGATGCCTACGAGGCGCGCTTCCGCCGCCGCATCGCTGACGGCATCGCGATCGGCGCGTTCACGATGACCGATCCCGCGATCGCTGCGACCGCCATGCTCAGTGCCCTCAACGGCGTCGCGACCTGGTTCGACCCGGCCGGCCGCCTGCCGGCCGATCGCGTCGCCGACCACCTCGTCGACCTGTCCCTTCGAATGCTCGGTGGGCAACCGTAGGCCCAGCGAGACCCATGGAGGCGTCCCGATGACCGATCCCCTCGCCCTCGACCCCGTGCTCCCCGTTCGCGAGCGCAGCGAGCGCCCGTGGAACCTCGACCTGCCGCACGACGAGCGGTTCGCTCACTTCGAGGCCCACGTCACCGCGGGCGGCAAGATCGAGGCGACCGACTGGATGCCCGACGAGTACCGGACGGCCGTCCTGCGGTTCGTCGAGATGCACGCCAACTCGGAGCTGATGGGCGTCCTGCCCGAGCGCGAGTGGATCATGCGGGCCCCGACGCTCCGCCGGAAGCTGGCCCTCACGGCCAAGGTCCAGGACGAGGTCGGCCACGCCCAGCTGCTGTACCGCGTCGCCGAGGACCTCGGCAAGCCCAGGGAGGCCATGTTCGAGGACCTGCTTGCCGGCAAGACGAAGTTCCACAACGTCTTCCACTACCCGACGCGATCCTGGGGCGACATCGGGATCATCGCCTGGCTCGTCGACGCCGCGGCGATCGTCGCCCAGCAGGCGTTGCGGGGTTCCTCCTACGCCCCCTACGCGCGGACGATGCAGAAGATCTGCTGGGAGGAGTCGGTCCACATCATGCACGGCCGCGACGTCGTGGTGACGCTCGTGAACGGGACCGCGGCCCAGCGCGACCTCGTGCAGGAGGCGCTCGACCGCTGGTGGGGCCCGCTGATGCAGATGCACGGACCGCGCAGCGACCGTTCGAAGGATCGCGACCTGCACTGGCGGATCAAGGCCAAGTCCTCCGAGGAGCTGCGCCAGGAGTTCCTGACGATCTACGTGCCGCGGATCCGCGAGCTGGGGCTGGAGATCCCCGACCCGGAGCTGCGGTACGACGAGACCGCGGGGCAGTGGCGCTACACCGAGCCTGACTGGGACGAGCTGCGGACGGTCGTCACGAATCACGGCCCGAAGTCCGAGGAGCGCCTGCAGTTCCGGCGCCTCAACCGCGAGGACACGCGCTGGGTCCGCGAGACGATCCTCGCCGCCGCACCGGTGGCCGCATGACCGACCAGTCTCCGGCCGACCGGGCGCTCGAATCGACGCGGGGCGGTCTCGAGCCGTACGAAGTGTTCCGTCAGGAGAAGGACGGCGGTCCGATGATCCACGGCGGGAATGTCCTGGCCCCCGACCCGGAGCTGGCGGTCCACTACGCCCGGGAGCTGTTCGCGCGGCGGGCCGAGAGCACCCGGCTGTGGGTCGTTCGGCGAGCCGACGTCCGCGTCCTCGACGACCCGGATCTGCTCGATCCGCCGCTCGATCGGTCGTTCAAGAAGCCCGGTGGCTACGTCATGCGGGACAAGCTCGCGGAGGCTCGCGGCAAGGCCGGCACGAAGAAGCCGGGGGCGAGGGCGACCTCGCACCACACGACCGGTCGCCGAACGGGAGGCCGGGCATGACGCTGTCGACCGCCCCGAGCCTCGCCCGCCGGGCGGCGGCCGACCTTCCCGGCGATGCGCGCGAGACGCTGGCCGAGCTGCTGCTGACCACGGCCGACGACGAGTTCGTCGGCGGCTTCATGGACTCCGAGTGGACCGGCATCGCGCCGATGCTCGAGGAGGACGTCGCGATGTCCTCGATCGCCCAGGACGAGCTCGGGCATGCCCGTGCGCTGTACGAGCTGCTCGCCGAGGTCGTCGACGACGGCCGCGACGCCGACGCGATCGCGTATGACCGCGAGCCGGACGGGTACCGCCACGCGCGCCTCCTCGACCGGCCCCGCGGCGACTGGGCCGACACGATCGCCCGCCGCTTCCTGTACGAGCTCGCCGACGAGGCGCGGCTGGCATCCATCGGGGCCGGCTTCGCGCCGCTTGCCGATCTTGTGGCGAAGCTGCGGCGCGAGGAGCGCTACCACCGGATGCACGCGGTGGCCTGGGTCGAACGCCTCGCCAACGGCGGCCCGAACGCCCGTAGCCGCCTCGAGGCAGCCCTCGCCGCGGTCGCGGACGTCGCTCCGACGGTCTTCACGCCGCTCGCCGGAGAGGACGCGCTGCTCCAGGCGAGCATCCTCGCGCGGTCGTTCGGCGAGGCCGAGGCGGCGTGGCGGGCTGACCTGACCCGGATCCTCGTCCCGCTCGGCCTGGCCCTGCCGCCGAGGATCGAGCACGGTCCCGAGGGCCGGTCGGGCCATTCGGACGCGTTCCGCTGGCTGTGGGGCGAATTCACGAGTGTGCGCCGCTCGGAAGTCGGCGCGACGTGGTGACCGAGCTGGGCGAGATGACCAGGGACGCCGTCCTCGAGGCCCTCGCCACCGTGGCGGATCCTGAGATCCCCACTGTATCGATCGTCGATCTCGGCATGGTCGAGGAGGTCCGGGTCGACGACGATCGAGTTCGGATCGAGCTCCTGCCGACGTTCGTTGGCTGCCCCGCGCTCGATGCCATCCAGCACGCGGTCGAGGAGCGACTCGCCGGGTTCGACCGCCCGGTCGAGGTCGACTTCGGGTTCCGGGTGCCGTGGACCACCGATCGCATCACGCCACAGGGGCGGGAGCGACTCCGGGCCTCCGGTTTCGCTCCGCCCGACGAGGCGACGTGCCCGTACTGCGGCTCGGCCGATGTCGCCCTCGAGAACCTCTTTGGGCCGACGCAGTGCCGCTCGCTGCACTACTGCCGCGCCTGCCGCCAGCCATTCGAGGCCTTCAAGCCCATCTAGCCGCGTGGAGACCTCGACGTCCCCCCGGTGGCGCGCGCGGCTGGTCCGCACGATCACCATCGGCCTGCTCGTCGTCGTCGTGATCGGCGGCTGGCTCGTCGTGTGGCCCTTCCTCCGAGACCGCGCCGAGACCGCCCGGACCACGGCCCGCTTCGATCCGCCGGTGTTGGCCGGCCAGATCGTGCCGAATGCCTGCTCCGGTGGCTTCTACGCCCGCCACGACGCGACGATCGTGCTGACAGTCTGCGGCCACAGCGTGACCCCGGGTGCGACCCTCCGCGACGGCGACGGGGTCGCGCTGGGCGTGTTCGGGCCGCTCGCACGGTTGGACGACTGCCCGGCGGGCCGGGAGTGCGCACCGTCCGACTTCCTGGCCCTGGCGCTCGTCGCCGATCGGATCCCATGGGGCCACCTGAACGTCGTCGACATGGGGGCCGGCGGCTACCGCACCATCGCGCCCGGCACGCGGTCACTCGCCTGCGAAGACATCGCCGTCGGCGACCGGGTCGAGGTCGACGGCCGCGAACGCTATCGCGCCGGCGCCGTTCTTGAGATCGGTCGCTACGAGTTCACGACCGACGTCATCTTCCCGTGCATGGTGGCCACCGACATCGCGGTCGCAGTCGGTGATTCCGGCGGCGCGGTGCTCATCGACGGGCTTCCCGCCGGGGTCATCTCCCGGGATCTCAGTGGCCATCTCGGCTTCACGCCGCTCGCCGAGGGCCTCGACAACCTCGGTCTCACCCTCTGCACCACGCCCGACTGCGACCTGTCACCGAGCGAGGCCGTCCAGCCTGAACCCGGCTGAGGGGCCTCGCACGACCGCTCTGCCCGCATACTGCCGACTGTGACGCGGATGCTGACACCGACCTCGCACGCCCGGATCGATCCCTGATGGACCGCGCGAGGCTGGCCGTCATCGGCGCCGGGACGATGGGCGCGGGGATCGCCCAGGTCGCCCTCGAGGCGGGCTGGGAGGTCCGGCTGCACGACGTGACGCCGGGGGCGGTCGAACGGGCGCGGGAGCGGATTCGAGACGGGCTGGCTCGGCGAGCGGCGCGCGCCGTCCCAGACCCGGCACGGCATGATGAGGTCGTCGCCGGCCAGCTCGCGAACCTCGAGGTCGCCGCGACCGCGCCCGAGGCGGCGGCCGAAGCGGCGCTCGTGATCGAGGCGGTGATCGAGGATCTCGACGCGAAGCGAGCGCTCTTCGCGGAGCTCGATGCGGTGACGGACGCGGGCACGATCCTCGCGACCAACACCAGCGCCCTGTCCGTCACGAAGATCGCTGACGGAGCGAGATTCGCTGCGGAGCGCGTGCTCGGGCTGCACTTCTTCAACCCCGCGCCGCTGCTCGCGCTCGTCGAGGTCGTCGCCGCGACGCGCACCGCGGACTGGGCTGTCGAACGGGCCGCGGCGTTCGTCGAGGGCTGGGGCAAGACCCCGATCCGATGCGCCGACTCGCCGGGGTTCATCGTGAACCGCGTCAACCGGCCGTTCACGCTCGAGGCGCTACGGCTGCTGCATGCCGGTGTCGGCACCGTCGAGGCGATCGACGCGGCCGTCGTCGAGGCCGGCTTCCCGATGGGTCCGTTCGCGCTGATGGACCTCATCGGCCTCGACGTCAACCTCGCGGCGGCCCGCTCGCTGTTCGAGGCGTTCGGCCGGCCGCCGCGCTTGCGGCCGTCGCCGGTCCAGGAAGAGCTGGTCGCGTCCGGGCGACTGGGCCGCAAGACCGGCGAGGGGTTCTACCGATACGAGGCCGGCCGGCGGCGCGGCCCGGCGGCGCGATTCGCCGCGGCGCCATCTCGCGCCGCAACCGACGACTCCGGCGCAGCCGACGAGACCGCCATCGCCGACCGCCTCATCCTCGCCATCGTCAACGAGGCCTACCGCGCGCTTGGGGACGGGGTCGCGACGGCGTCCGACATCGATCGTGCGATGGTGCTCGGCGCGAGCCATCCCTTCGGACCCTTCGAATGGGCCGCCCGGACCGGCCTCGACGAGGTCGCCCTGATGCTCGACGCGCTTGCCAGCGAGGACGCCGACACGTTCCGACCCGCGCTGGCGCTGCTCCGCGAGGTCCGTGGTCGGTAGGTCCCGCCATCGGTCCTCGCGAACCCGGCCCGGGAGGGGCCCAGCCCTACAATCGGCGCATGGCTCGTGATTTTCAGCGGCCGCTCCGCGAGGCCTGGATCGTCGGGGCCGCCCGGACACCGGTCGGCCGCTACGGCGGGGCACTCGCGGCCGTCCGACCGGATGACCTCGCGGCCCTCGTCATCCGGGCCGTCGTCGACCGCTCGGCCATCGATCCGGCCCTGATCGAGGACGTCATCCTCGGCTGCGCAAACCAGGCCGGCGAGGACAACCGCAACGTCGCCCGGATGGCCCTCCTGCTGGCCGGGCTGCCGGTCGAGGTCGCCGGCCAGACCGTCAACCGGCTGTGCGGCTCCGGGCTGCAGGCGATCAACGCCGCCGCTCACGCGATCGCCGTCGACGACGGCGACGTGTTCATCGCCGGTGGGGTCGAATCGATGACCCGCGCCCCGTACGTCATGGCCAAGCCCGAGTCGGCCTGGGACCGCGGCAACCGCGAGGCCTTCGACACGACGCTCGGCTGGCGATTCGTGAATCCGAAGCTCGCCGCGCTGCACCACCCGGACTCGATGGGCGAGACGGCCGAGAACGTCGTGGAGCGATACGGCGCCGAGCGCGACGTATCCCGCGAGCGCCAGGACGCCTTCGCGCTCCTCTCGCACCAGCGCGCCATCGCCGCGATCGAGAGCGGCCGCTTCGACGACCAGATCGTCCCGGTCGAGGTGCCGCAGCGGAAAGGCGACCCGGTCGTCGTCGCGCGCGACGAGCATCCGCGGGCCGACACCTCGCCCGAGGCGCTGGCCAAGCTCCGGCCAGCGTTCCGCGAGGGTGGCTCGGTGACCGCCGGCAACGCATCGGGCATCAACGACGGCGCGGCGGCAACCCTCGTCGTCGAGGCGGGGCGCGCGCGGGAGCTCGGCCTGAAGCCACTGGCGCGCAT
>DATHRO010000119.1:0-10490 GCA_035465135.1 Candidatus Deferrimicrobiaceae bacterium | reverse complement strand
CTCGCGGAAGGCCGCCCCGAACCCGAGCCGGGCGTTCGGGTCGCGCTTCTCGGCCCGGGCTGGCTGACGAGACCGGCCGGACGGCCGGCTCTCGGCGTCCTCGGGGTCCTCGTCGGGCGCCTCGAGCTCGCCACGCTCGGCTGCGGTGGCCTCGGCCGCCATCTGGCGATGGCGGCGGCGGGCCTCGGCGCGGGCGGTGTGCTTGGCTCGGGCCACGATCCTCACCTCGGCGGGACAACGCTCGCCACGGGCTGCGAGCGGGAGCCGGAATCGTACGCGATCCCGCGGGTGAGTGGCCGGTGAGCCGACGACGAGCTGCCGGTGAGCCGGCGATTAGCGACCCCTGCTAGAACGAGCGATGCCGTCTCGCCCGGCGTGATGAAGCCGCCGGGAGGGTCGTGCTCGTGGAACGCGCCCGAGGTGCGCTCGTCGTCGCTGCCGTCGTGATGCTCGTCGTGAGCGGCGCCGCGCTCGCCGCGCCGGCGCCACCGTCGTCGACCGTCGCGGCGGCGTCCGTCGGCTGGCCGCCGGCGACGCTGCTGCTGTCGGAGGTCCAGACGGGTGGGGCCTCCGCCTCGGACGAGTTCGCGGAGATCGCCAACGCCGGGGCGGCGACCGTCGACCTGCTCGGCCTCGAGGTGGTCTACGTGACCGCGACCGGGGGCACCGTCACCCGCAAGGCCTCGTGGGCGACTTCGCAGCTGCTCGATCCCGGCCAGCACCTCCTGATCGCCAACACGTCGGGCGTCTACGCGTCGATCGCCGACGCCACCTACAGCGGCGGCTTCGCAACGACGGGTGGCGCGCTCGTGCTCCGCCCGATCGGGGGTGCGCCGATCGACGCGGCAGGCTGGGGCGACGCGTCGAACGGCTTCGTCGAGGGAGCCCCGGCCGGGGCACCGCCGGCCGGCTCGAGCATCGAGCGCCTGCCCGGTGGCGAGCTCGGCAACGCCTTCGACACGAACGACAACTCCGCGGACTTCTTCGTCCAGCCGGCGCCGAATCCGCAGTCGCTCGCTGCTCCACCGGTCCCGCCGCCGGCGCCGAGCCCGACGCCACAGCCCACCGATGAACCAACCCCGGGTCCGACGCCGCTACCGAGCGACACACCCGGGCCGACCGCGGCGCCGACGTCCGAGCCGACGGTCGCGCCCACCGCAGCGCCGACCGCCGAACCGACACCGCCGCCGACGCCAGGCCCGTCGGCAGACAGCACGCCCGAGCCAACCATGGCGCCGACCCCCGCCCCGACCGCATCGCCGTCGATCTCGCCGACGGCCTCGCCGCTACCGCCGACAGCAATCCTCGACGCCCGAGCCCTGCCCGACGGGACGACCGTCCGCATCGTGGGCGTCCTGACCACCGACCTCGGCGCGCTCGAGGGCGGACGCAAGGCCTTCGTCCAGGACGATGGCGGCGGGATCGCGCTCTACCTCGACGCCGCGGTCGCGGATGGCCCGCCGGTCGACACGCTCGTCGAGGTCGTCGGCACCATCGACGAGCGCTATGGCGAGCGGACGTTGCGCGCCACCGTGACGGACGTCGTCGCACTCGGCGAGCAGGGGCGCCCGCAGCCCTGGCTGCGTGGGACGGGCGAGATCAGCGAGGCGTCTGAGGGCTACCGCGTGCTCGTGGCGGGCACGACCGCCGGCTCGCCGGCGGCCTACGCGGACGGTCTCGGGATCCTCGTCGACGATGGCACCGGGGCCGTGCGGGTCATCGTCGGCCCCGATGCGCTCGGCGGCGCGAGCGTACCCGCGGGCACGAGCGTCATCGCGATCGGGCCGGTCGGCCAGCGCGACTCGACCGGCAGCGGCTCGTCCGGCTACCGGATCCATGCAACCGAGCCCGGTGAGCTCGTCGTCCTTCCCGGCCCGACCCCGACGCCGACGGCATCGCCCACCCCGACGCCGACGCCAACACCGACGCCGACCGATCCGCCGCAGCCGGTGCCAACACCGACGCCGACCGATCCGCCGCAGCCGGTGCTCACGATCGTCGAGGCCCGCGCGGCAGACGTCGGCACGATCGTGACCATCAGGGGCGTCGTCACGGCCGAGGCCGGCCGGCTCGGAACGCCGTCACTGATCGGGATCGGCGACGGGACCGGCGGGATCGTCGTCCGGGTCCCGGACGGCGTCCGCGACCCGGCCCGTGGGACGACCCTGCTCGTCACCGGCCCGCTCGCCGAACCGTACGGCCAGCTCGAGCTCCGCCCGACGCCTTCCGGTCTGACCGCGCTCGGCGCCGGCGGCCTGCCGTCGCCGATCGAGATCGTGGCCGAAGACCTGGGCGAGGCCACCGAGGGCACGCTCGCGGTGGTCACCGGCACGGCAACCTCGGGCGCGCGCAAGGCCACCAGCGGTGACCTCTCGCTCGATCTGGTCGACGCCAGCGGGACGCCGTTTCGGGCCATGGTCGACGCCTCCAGCGGCATCGAGGTGGCCGACCTGCCGGTCGGGCACTCGCTGCAGCTGACCGGGATCGTCGGGCAGCGCGCCACCCGGAAGGGGGCTCTCGACGGCTATCGGGTTTGGCTCCGGGACCGGTTGGACATCATCGTCGTCGACACGGGCGGCGGCGGATCGAGCCCCAGGATCACGCCGATCGAGGCGACACTCGAGCTGCCCGACGGTCGGAACGTCGTGATCGAGGGCCTCGTAACCGTCGGGATCGGCCTGCTCGACAGCAGCGGTCGGCGGATCGTGCTCCAGGATGCCAGCGGCGCGATCGAGGTCGTGTTGCCGGCCGGCGCGACAGGTTCTGCGGTTGGGACTCGACTCCGCGTCGCCGGGCAGACCGGCCACGCGTGGGACGCGCCGCGTCTCGCCGCGACGGCGGTCGAGGTCATCGGCTCCGGTGCGGTCTCGCCGTCGCCACGGCGGGTGCCACCCGGAGCGCGGGACGAATGGCTGCTGGTGCGTGTGGCCGGAACGGTCCTGAAGGTGGAGCGGCTCGGCGATCGCTGGCGCGCGGAGCTCGCGCTCGACGGCAGCGGGGCGACTCGCGTGCCGAGCATCGGCCAGACCGGCGCCGGCATCCCATCGACGGCGATCGTCGTCGGTCGAGCAGCCACGATCGTCGGGATCGTGAAGCGACCCTATCCGACGGCCACCGACCGGCGCTACGCGGTGATGCCCCGGAGTCGCTCCGACGTGGCGATCGGGCCGGCCGGAGGCGACAGCTCGGCCGCGGCGAACGGCGCGGTCACCGATGCCGGCGACAAGGGGTCCACCTTGACGAACGGCGACCCGGTATCGAGGGCGAGCGTGGTGACACCCGATACAGACCTCGCGACCCTGTCCGAGCACCTCGGCGAGGTCGTTCGTGTCGGGGGCCTCGTGCACGTCGTGACACTCGAGGGCTTCGAGCTGGACGACGGCACGGCCATCGCCCCGGTCATCCTGCGCGACGGATTCGCCACGCTCCTGGCCCATGTCCGCCCGGGCGAGGCGGTGGCCGCGACCGGACGGGTCGAGCTCATCGACGGCCGGCACGCGGTGGTCGTCGACGACGACGGAGCCCTCGTCCGGGTCGGCGATCTCGGCCAGGCAATGCCGTTGCTCGCATCGCCGGCGCCCTCACCCGCCAAGCCCGCTCGGCCGCTCGAGGCGGAGGCAGCGTGGCTCGCACCGGATCCCGGCTCGGCGGGCCTCGCGGCGGCTCTCCTCGCCGCGGCGACGTGCGCCGTCGTGACGATCCTTCGCCGGCGTCGGCTCGAGCGACGGCTGCGGGCGGTGGTCCTGACTCGCCTGACCGGCCTCCGGGGTGGGGCCGACGGAGCATGACCCGAGCGTGAGCCGAACGTGAATCTGCTTGACGCTCGTTCGAAGCCGCGACTACGCTTTCCCGAGCCTCGCAGCCGCGAGCCAACGAGGAGGAGAACCGTACTTGCCGATCGCGGACCGCCGCGTCGCGCTTCCCTCCGGAGAGCGTCAGTACCACATCGGCCTCGGCCCGGGCGAGCTGGCCGAGTACATCCTCCTCCCCGGCGACCCCGATCGAGTGGCGAAGATCGGCCGACGCCTCGACGCCATCGAGCGCGAGCATCGGAACCGCGAGTTCGCCTCCGTGACAGGCACCTACCGCGGCAAGCGCGTGTCCATCGTGTCGACTGGCATCGGCACGGACAATGTCGAGATCGTGATCGCCGAGATTCTCGCGATCACGAGCCGGCCGACCTTCATCCGCGTCGGCTCGTCTGGGGGACTGCAGCCGGACATGGTTCCGGGAGATCTGGTGATCTCCACGGGCGCGGTCCGGCTCGAGACGACCACCAACTGGTTCGTCCACGACGGCTACCCGGCCGTCGCCGACTATGAGGCGGTCGTCGCCCTGATCGAGGCCGCCGAACGGCTGGGGAAGCGCTACCACGTGGGAGTGACGGCCACGGCTCCTGGGTTCTATGGAGCCCAGGGACGCCCGATCCCGCAGCTTCCCATCCGGTACCCTGACCTCGCCGAGGAGTTGGCGCGCCAGCGCGTCATGAACTTCGAGATGGAAGCCTCGGCACTGTTCGTCTTGGCGGGCTTGGCGCGGTGTCGCGCCGGGGTGGTCTGCACGGTCTTCGCGCAGCGAACCACGGGCGATTTCCCCGTCGGGGATGCCATGGATGCGGCGGAAGCGGCGTGCGTGGACACGGGGTTGGAAAGCCTCGCGATCCTCGCCGAGATTGACCGCCGCAAGGAGCGCGCGGCGACGGACCGCTGGCGGCCGTCGCTGGGAATCTGACCGCAGGACAGCCACGGGCACTGGGCCCGGGGCACTAGGGAGCTCAAGGAGGACCAGACCCATGGCGATGGCCTACTGCGTGAAGGACAAGATGAAGGTCGAAGTCCAGAACCCGCAGATGATCACGATGAAGAACGGCAAGCCGGCGCTTTCGGGCACCTGCCCCAAGTGCGGCACCAAGGTCTTCAAGATCGGCGGCTGACCGACCCCTTCGCGCAGCAACGACCCCCGTCGGGCAACCGACGGGGGTCACGTCTGTCCGGCCAAACTGCGGGCGATCCTCGGCCCTGACGCCTGGCCGGGCTCGGCGGGGGCCCTTGGTAGAATGACGCCGTACCCCCCAACGAGCCCCGAGGTATCGCCCTGTCCTCTCCGCCGGTCCTTGCTCTCGATCTCGGCGGCACGCGAGTCCGCGCCGCGGTCGTGCTGCCGGACGGCAACCGCGTGAGCCGCGTCGAGACCGAGACGCCGAGTGCGGCCGGGCCGGAAGCGGTCGTGCGCGCCTGTCAGGACGCGGTGGCGGCGGCCCGCGCAGGGGCCCCGGACGAGGTCCGGTCGCAGCTCGCGGGGGTCGGCATCTCGTCGCCCGGACCGGTCGACCCGATGACCGGCGTCGTGCTCGAGCCGCCGAACCTGGGGCCTGACTTCCACGACATCCGGCTCGCGGCGGCGCTGGCCGAATCGACCGGCCTGCCCAGCTTCCTGGACCGCGATACGAACGTCGCCGCGCTCGGCGAGCATGCGTTTGGGGCGGCCCGCGATGTCGACGACTTCATCTATCTGACCGTCTCGACCGGCGTCGGGGGCGCGATCGTCGCCGGCGGCCGGCTGTTCCACGGCCCGGACGGGATCGCCGGCGAGCTGGGGCACCTACAGGTCGCGCTCGAGGGGCCCCGTTGCGGGTGTGGCGGGGAGGGCCACGTCGAGGCGTTCGCCGGCGGGGCGTCGCTGGCGCGTGAGGCGCGTGCGCTGGTGAACGCCGGCGCCTCGCCGTTCCTGGCACGGCGGGCGCGCGAGCTGGGCGAGGCCGCCGAACTGTCGGCGAGGGACGTCGGGGACGGCGCCCGGGCCGGAGATCCCGCCTGTGTCGAGCTGATGGCCCGCGCCCGACGGGCCGTCGCAGCGGGCTGCGTTGGGTACGTCCATGCCTTCAATCCGCATCTCCTCGTCATCGGCGGCTCGATCGCCGAGGCCGAGGGAGAGCAGCTCCTGGCGCCGATCCGCGCGGCGATCGCACGCGGTACGTTCGCCGTCTTCGCCCGCCACGTCACCGTGGTCCCAGCCGGGCTCGGCGGCGACGTCTCGCTCGCCGGCTGCCACCCGCTTGTCCTGAGCCGCCTCGCCTACGAACGCCCGGCGATCGGCAACCCCATGTCCATGCCATCGACCGAGCCGACGGGAGCCGTCGGCGCGAGCCCAGGAGGTACTCCACGATGACCGTTCGCGTCGGGATCAACGGCTTCGGCCGGATCGGCCGCCAATCGCTCAAGGCGATCCTCGAGCGGGCGCCCGACCTCGAGGTCGTGGCCGTCAACGACCTCGTCGACACGCGCCTCAACGCCCTGCTCTTCAAGCACGACTCGACGTACGGAGCGTTCGACGGCAGCGTCGAGCACACCGACGACGCGCTGATCATCGACGGTCGCGAGATCAAGGTCCTCAAGGAGAAGGACCCGGCGGCGCTCCCGTGGGCCGACCTGGGGGTCGACATCGTCCTCGAGTCGACCGGCATCTTCACCGATGCCGAGAAGGCCCGCGCCCACATTGCCGCCGGCGCGAAGAAGGTCGTCATCAGCGCGCCGGCCAAGGGTGAGGACATCACGGTCGTCCTCGGCGTCAACGAGGATCGCTACGATCCCGCCGCCCACCACGTCATCAGCAACGCCAGCTGCACGACGAACTGCCTCGCGCCGGCGGCGAAAGTCGTCCACGATGCGTTCACGATCGAGGGCGGCCTGATGAACACGATCCACAGCTACACGAACGACCAGCGGATCCTCGATGTCGCCCACAAGGATCCGCGGCGGGCGCGCGCCGCCGGGCAGAACATCATCCCGACGACGACCGGCGCGGCGAAGGCCCTGGCGCTCGTGATCCCCGACCTCAAGGGCAAGTTCGACGGCTTCAGCCTGCGCGTACCCACGCCGACGGTCAGCGTCGTCGACTTCACCGCCAACGTCGCTCGCGCGACGAGCGCCGACGAGGTGAACGAGGCCTTCCGGGCGGCCGAGGCCGGGCCGATGAAGGGCATCCTCGGGGTCTCCGACGAGCCGCTCGTGTCGTCCGACTTCCGCGGCGATTCGCGCTCCTCGATCGTCGACTCCGCCAGCACGATGGTGCTCGGGGGGACGATGGTCAAGGTCATCGCCTGGTACGACAACGAGTGGGGCTACAGCTGTCGCTGCGCCGACCTCCTCGCGCTCGTCGCATCGCGACTCCCTGCCGCCGCTGCCGGGACCGCCGCTTGACGGCGGCATCGGTCGTGGCCGCCACATCCGGAGAAGAGCCATGGACAAGCTGACGGTCCGCGACGCGGACCTCGCCGGGAAGCGCGTCTTCCTGCGCGTCGATTTCAACGTCCCCCTCGAGGACGGCAAAGTCACCGACGACTCCCGGATCCGGGCCTCGCTGCCGACGATCCTGCATCTCCTGCGGGCCGGCGCGCGGGTCATCCTGGCGAGCCACCTCGGACGGCCCGCGGGCAAGGTCCAGGACGGCCTGCGGCTGCGGCCGGTGGCCGAGCGGCTGAGCCAGCTGCTGGGGCGCAACGTGCCGGTCACCGGCGACGCCCTCGGCCTCGGCACGGTCGACGCCGTGAAGCGGCTGCGCAACGGCGGGGCGCTCTTGCTCGAGAACCTTCGTTTCCACGCCGAAGAGGAGAAGAACGACCCGGAGTTCGCCGCCCAGCTGGCCGACTACGCCGACGTCTACGTCAACGACGCCTTCGGGACGGCCCACCGGGCCCACGCCAGCACGGTCGGCGTCGCCAAGCTGCTGCCGGCCTACGCCGGCTTCCTGATGGAGCGCGAGATCACGATGCTGTCTCGGCTGCTCGAGGACCCTGCCCGGCCGTTCGCCGCGGTCGTCGGCGGCGCGAAGGTCTCGGGCAAGCTGAAGGTCCTCGACAACCTCCTCTCGAAGGTCGACGTGCTCGTCCTCGGCGGGGGCATGGCCAACACGTTCCTCCTGGCCCAAGGCAAGAGCATCGGCAAGTCGCTGGCCGAGCACGACATGGTCGACGAGGCGCGGCGGGTGCTGGCCGCCGCCGAGAAGGCCAAGGTCAAGGTCATCCTGCCGGTCGACGTGGTCGTCGCCAAGGAGGTCACCCGCGGGACCGAGTACAAGACGATCCCGGCCGAGAAGATCCCGGCGTCGTGGCACATCGTCGACGTCGGCGTCGAGACGCTCGGGCTGATGCAGGACGGCCTGGCCGATGCGAAGACCGTCGTCTGGAACGGCCCGCTCGGCGTGTTCGAGATCCCGTCCTTCGCCCACGGCACGAAGGCCATCGCCCGGTTCCTCGCCTCGCGCGCGGACGACGGCGCGACGGTCGTCGTCGGCGGCGGCGATTCGATCGCCGCGATTCAGCAACAGGGTCTCGCGGAGCGCTTCACCCACCTGTCAACCGGGGGCGGGGCTTCTCTGGAGTTTCTCGAGGGCCGCGAGCTGCCCGGTGTCGCCGTCCTCGCGGACCGGCCCGCCGAGAAGAGCGGCAAGGCGCGCGCGGCGGGCAAGCGCAGGGCTGAGCCGGCCGCCGCCGGCTCCGGCAAGGGCCGCCGGGCATGACGCCCGACACGACGATCGAGCTGGTCGGGGGTCGCGAGATCCTCGACTCGCGAGGTAACCCGACGGTCGAGGTCGACGTCGTCCTGGCCGACGGTTCGGTGGGCCGCGCGGCGGTGCCGTCCGGCGCCTCGACCGGCGTCAACGAGGCGGTCGAGCTTCGCGACGGCGACGCCTCGCGCTACGGCGGCAAGGGCGTCACGGGGGCCGTGGCGAACGTCAACGGCGAGATCGCCGATGCGCTCGCGGGACTCGACGCGGCCGACCAGGCCGGGCTCGACCACGTGCTCATCGACCTCGACGGCACGCCGACCAAGAGCCGACTCGGCGCGAACGCCATCCTCGGCGCGTCGCTGGCGTGCGCCCACGCCGCGGCCGCCGCCTACGAGCTGCCGCTGTACCGCTACCTCGGCGGTGTCCGGGCGACGACGCTGCCGGTCCCGTTCTTCAACATCCTCAACGGCGGCAAGCACGCCCAGGACTCGACCGACTTCCAGGAGTTCATGGTCGCGCCGGTCGGGCTGTCGACGTTCGCCGACGCGCTCCGCGCCGGCGCCGAGGTCTTCGCCGCGCTGCGGACTCTCCTCCACGAAGGCGGCCACGCCACCGGCCAGGGCGACGAGGGCGGCTTCGCGCCCAGCCTGGCCTCGAACGAGGCGGCCGTCGAGGTCATCCTGCGGGCGATCGAGAAGGCCGGCTACCGGCCGGGCGAGGACGTCGCCCTGGCGCTCGATCCGGCGGTCAGCTCGATCCTCGTCGAGGGCACCGGCCACGATGACCTCGTCGGACGATATGACCTCGCGCAGGAGGGCCGCGTCCTCGACAGCGGCGAGCTCATCGACCTCTGGGCGTCGTGGCTGGACCGCTACCCGATCGTGTCGCTCGAGGATGGCATGGGCGAGGAGGACTGGACCGGCTGGAAGGAGCTCAACCGACGCCTCGGCGACCGGGTGCAGCTCGTCGGCGACGACCTCCTCGTAACGAACCCGGCGTTCATCGCGCGGGGCATCGCCGAGGAGGCTGCCAACGCCGTCCTCATCAAGCTCAACCAGATCGGGACGCTGACCGAGACGATCGGGGCCATTGACCTGGCCCGCGCCGCCGGCTGGAACGCCATGGTCAGCCATCGCTCCGGCGAGACCGAGGACACCACGATCGCCGACTTCGTCGTCGCCATGGGCACCAGCCAGATCAAGTCCGGCGCGCCGTCGCGCTCCGAGCGCGTCGCGAAGTACAACCGGCTCCTGCGGATCGAGGAGGAGCTCGGCGACGCGGCGATCTACGCCGGCCCGTCGGCCCTCGGCCGCGAGGCACCCGGCGCGTGATTCGAGTCCTTGACCGTGGGGCGGTCACGGCCGCCTTCGTCGGCATCGGCATGGCCGTCACGCTCGCGATCAGCTTCCTGCTGGTCATCCCGATCGACCCCGTCTACCTGTACCTTTCGCTCCCGGCCGGAGTGCTGATCGGTTACTACGCCAACGCCCGCTCGACGAGGCGACGGGGCGAGTGGCGGCGCATTGTCCCCAACGCGCTGTTCGCGGGGCTTGCGACGGGCCTCACGCTGGCCGTCCTGCTGCTCGGCGTGAAGGCGCTGTTCTTCTTCGGCGACAGCGGCTTCCCGGACTACACCCGCCGCGACGAGGCCGGTGCCGTGATCCCGCCGACGTGCGAGGCCGGCGCGGACTGCGTGTACCGCCGCTACCTCGCGGCCGAGCCGGAGACCCTCGCCGACGCCGGCGTCACGGACCCCGCGTCGTTCAGCAGCCTCTATTGGGGCCAGCAGGGCTCGACCGCCGCCCTCCTCGTGATCCTTGCGACCGGCTCCGCACTCTTCGGCGGCCTGGCGTTCGGCGCGGCCGGCCCTCGCCGCGAGACCCCCAACCTCGGAGCCGCGCCCGCGACCGGCTGAGCCCGGCGATTCGAAGATTGAGTCACGGCTCCAACTCCGCTACCCATACCGAACAATGGCGTCGCAC
>DATHRO010000118.1:0-19459 GCA_035465135.1 Candidatus Deferrimicrobiaceae bacterium | reverse complement strand
CGCCGGCCCACTCGTGGCCCGGGATGAACGGGAAGGCCGGCGGCCAGAAGCCCGGGTAGTCACCGTGGATGATGTGGGCGTCGGTGCCGCAGATCGAGACCGCCCGGACCCGGGCCAAGACCTCGTTGGGGCCGGGTCGCGGGACCGGCACCTCGCGGATCTCGAAGCGGTTCGGCTCGAGCACCACGAGCGCGGCCATCGTCTCGGGCAGCGGCTCGGCGGTCGCGGCTCGGGGGCGCCTCCGGCCGGCCATCGTCAGCTCGCCGCGGCCGCGGCCGCGGCGGTCCCGTCGGGGGCGGTCAGCTGCGGGGCGCTGCCGGTCAGACGATCGTAGAGAGCGGCCGCGTTGCGGGACTGGATGTAGTCGAGCATGTACCCCTGGCCGATGTCGACCGGCCCGAAGCGATCCCGGAAGGTGACGCGCTCGATCGTCTCGTCGCGACTCCAGCCCTTCGCGATCGCGCTCGCGACGGCAGCCGTCCACTCGAGCAGATGCGAGCGCTGGACGTCCAGGTAGGCCTTCGTCACGACCGGCCCGTGGCCCGGCACGATCAATTCGACGTCGAGCGTCCGGATGCGCTCGAGGGCGTCGAGCCACTGGGGCACGTTCGAGGTCATGAGCCATGTCTGGCAACCCGAGAAGATCGTGTCGCCGGTGAAGACGACGCCTTCCTCGGGCACGTGAACGGCGAGCTGGCCGGGCGTGTGGCCCGGCGTGTGGAGGCAATGGAAGGTGTGGTCACCGACGCGCAGCGTCAGGTCGCCGGTGAACACGATCGTGCCCTTGTTGGGGTCGCCGTAGTACTCGTCACGATCCGGCCACAGCGCCAAGCCCTCCGGCGCGTCCAGGTCGGTGCCCTTGGCGTTCTCGCCCGGCAACGACTCGTAGGCGTACGCGAACGGGTCGAGCTCCGGGAACACGACCATGAAGCGCTCATACAGCTCGCGGTGGTTGACGACGGCCCCGGCGCCCCGGAAGTAGTAGTTGCCAAAGATGTGGTCGACGTGGTGCTCGGTGTTGATGAGGTAGCGGATCGGGCCATGCGTCTCGGCCTCGGTTCGCATCGCGACGGCTCTCGTCGGCAGCTGCGGCGTATCGATCACCACGACCCCGTCGCCGGTCGTCACGAAGCTCGGGTTGCAGCCCCGGAGCTTCGTGTTGGTAGAAACGTTCTTCGTCACCCGCTCCATCATCGAGACGGCCTCGATCATCGCGCTGCCTCCGGGCCTACTGGGTGGCGGTCAGGCCGCCGTCGATGCCAAGAATCTGGCCGGTCACGAACCCTGCAGCATCGGAGCACAGGAAGATCGCCGCGCCGGTCAGGTCGTCCGTGGTCCCGACTCGACCGATCGGGATCCGGCTGACGATGCCGGCCTTGAAGGCCGGATCGTCGAGGAGCATCGCGACCTGGGGTGTGTCGACGAACGTCGGGGCGATGGCGTTGACCGTGATGCCGTGCTTGGCCCACTCCGTCGCCCACTGGCGGGTCAGCGAGCTGATCGCGCCTTTCGCGGCGACGTAGGCCGAGTAGCCGGCGTGGATGCCGAGCGAGGCCCGCACCGAGCTGATGTTGAGGACCCTGCCGCCGCGGCCGCCGGCGATCATCGCCCGAACGGCCGGCTGGGTCGCGACGAGCGTGCTCCGGACGTTCAGCTCGAAGATCCAATCCCAAGCGTCCCGGGGGTAGTTCTCGGCGTCGAACAGCACCTTGCCGGCGCCGCCGCCGACGGCGTTGACGATGATGTCGAGGCGGCCGTACGCGTCGAGGGTCTCCTGGACGATTCGCTCGGCGTCGGCTTCCTGGGTCAGGTCGGCGACGACGCCCTTGCAGATGCCGCCGAGGGCGCAGGCGCGGTCCGCCGATTCCCGGGCTCGTTCGGGGGTTCGATCCACGACCACGACCTTGGCGCCGACGCCGGCGAAGGCCGAGCCCATTGCCGACCCGATCGCACCGCCGCCGCCGGCGACCATGACGACGCGGCCGTCGAGCCGGAATCGCGACAGGGGATCGGTCCCGGCGGCGCTGTCGGTCAGCGCGCCGGATGGGGTGCCGATGGCGGGCATGGCAGGGTCCTCGCGAAGTGCGATCGTGGCTCGGTGCCGTGGGACCGTCCGCCTGGGCCGCGGTCCGAGGCAATCATCGATAATCGAGAATACGCGCGCGGCAGGCGTGCGTCAATCGTGTCGCGTGCGCGAACCGGCGGGCCGGCGAGCCCTGCTAGAGTCCGGCCGTGGACGCAGCGCCGCAAGATCGGGGGACGTTCATCGCGACGTGGCTCGGGCGCGTCTCGTATCGCGACGCGTGGGCGCTCCAGAAGACGCTCGTGGACCAGCGCGCGGATGGTCGGATCGGCGACGTCGTGCTGTTGCTCGAGCACGATGCCGTCCTGACGCTCGGGCGGCAGGCGGACGAGGGTCATGTCCTCGCGTCGCCCCGCGAGCTTCGGCGGCGTGGCATCGAGGTCATCCGCGTCGAGCGCGGCGGCGAGGTGACGTACCACGGCCCGGGCCAGCTGGTCGGCTACCCGATCCTGCGGCTGGCCGACCGAGGCATCCTCGTCCGACCACTGGTCGAGGCGCTCGAAGGCGCGATGCTCGAAACCTGCGAGGCGTACGGCGTGACCGCGATCCGGCGATCCGGGCATCCCGGCGCCTGGGTCGCGGGCGATCGCGGCCGCCCGCCACGCAAGATCGGCGCGCTCGGCCTGCGAATCGAACGCGGGATCAGCTACCACGGCATCGCCCTGAACGTCGACCCCGACCTGCGCGACTTCGACCTCATCGACCCGTGCGGGATGCCGGGCCTCGTGTCCACGTCGATCGCCGAGGAGCTCGGTCGTTCGGCCGAAGCGCCATCGACCGAGGCCGTCGAGACCGCCGCCACCCGGTTCGCGGACGCCTTCGCCGGCGGGCTCGGGGCGACCGTCGAGTGGTGGCCGGCCGAACGCCTGCGGGACCTCGCGACGGTGGCCGCTGCCGCGGCGTCTGAACGTCCATGAGCGCCGGGCTGTTCGAGCTCCGTCGGGATCCGATCACCAACTGGTGGGTCGCGACGATGGTCGACCGCGACTTCGAGCGAGCCCGCTTCGCTCGTGCCGCCGGCCTTGTCGACGACGGCGGCGACTGCCAGAACTGCCGCCTGCCGCCGGGCGACGGCGTTCGAGTCCGAATGCTGAAGGACTATGCGTTCCACGCCGTCGGCACGGAGGAGGAGCGCCGGGAGCTCGACCGGAGCGTCGCCCAGGTCGCGATCTCCAACGCCCGCGCCGCCGGGAGCTGGCGGACGATCGCTGCCCCGCCGGGGGAGCACCGCCCGCTGCCCCAGGTCGGCGAGGTCGCCGAGACGATGATCACGCTGGCGCGCGACGCGATCAGCGACGCCGCGCGGGCCGAGCAGACGGACTACCTGCAGGTCGTGCAGAACTGGGGCGCCCAGGCTGGCGCCCGCACGAACCACCTGTGCCTCGACCTGTACGACCTGCCGCTGATCCCGCATCGCGTTGCCGAGGAGCTCGGTGGTGCGGCCCGCTTCGTGATCCGCGAGGGCGAGTGCCCGTGGTGCCGGCTCGTGCGCGACGAGGTTCGCGAGGGCGCGCGGCTGGTGTGGCAGGACGATGACAGCGTGGCGTTCGCGCCGTGGGGCTCGCGCTCGCCGTTCGAGGTCTGGATCGTGCCCCGGGACCACGCGGCCGACTTCGGCCGGGCGAGCGACGAGGCGGTGGGCGCCACGGCCCGTGCTCTGCGGCGGGTGCTCGGCGCCCTGGGGCTCGCGCTCGACGGTCCGCCGTACAACCTGGTCCTGCACACGGCACCGCTCCGGGAGCGCGTGGACGCGACGTTCCACTGGCACTGGGAGATTCATCCCCGGCTGCGCGAGATCGCCGGCCTGGAGCTCGGCACCGGTCTGCCGGTCAACCCGGTCTCGCCCGAGGCGGCCGTCGAGGAGCTGCTCGAGGGCTCGCCACCGCGGGCAGAAGGGTCGGCGTGAGCCCGGCGGCGTGGGGGCGGCCCCGTCACATCCGGTCCTGGCCGGGCGTCCCTCGAAACGACACTGCCGCCCCCGCCGTGTCGTGTTCATCTTCGCTAGATCCGAGGCCGTGCTCCCGACGCTCGACCGCTCCACCGCCCTCGCGCTGCGCGACGGCGCGCTCCTCTGGCGCGACCGGACGCTCCTCTGGCGCGACCGCCCGATGACGAGCACCTGGGACCGTGACGAGGCCGCCGTCTTCGTCGAGGGCCTGTTCTCGCGGCATCACGCGGAGATCTACGCGTACCTCGTCCGGATGCTGCGCGACCCAGAGCTGGCCGCCGACCTGACCCAGGACGCGTTCGTCAAGGCATATCGAGCGTACGGCAGCCTCGAGAAGGACGAGAACGCGCGCGCGTGGCTGTACCAGATCGCCCACCGCGTGGCGCTCGACGAGCTGCGCCGCCGGCGGATCATCCGGATGGTGCCGTGGGCCGGCGAGTCCCGTGGCGCCGCGCCGTCCGCCGAGCGGCTGGCGATGGACGTCCGGCTGTCGGGGCCGCTCGAGCGCGCCTTGGCGAGGATCCCGGAGCGCCAGCGGGCGGCGCTGCTGCTCGCCGAGATCCACGACCTGACCGGTCTCGAGCTGGCCGCGGCGCTGGGCGTCAGCCACGTCGCGGCGCGCGCCATCCTGACGCGGGCGCGCGAGAGTCTGCGCCGGGCGCTGGCCCAGGAGCAGGAGGCCGAGCAGTCGGCCGAGGCGGAGCGCAACGGCCGGCTGGGCCAGGAAGCGCGGGGCGGTCGATGACGCTGCCGTTCCGCCGCCGGCATCACGACGACGAGGCGCCGCACGATCGCGCCCGGTCGTCCTGGACGACGGCGATGCTCGAATCGCTCGACCCGGCCGACGAGGCGTGGCTGGTGGGCCACCTCGAGGCCTGTCAGGAGTGCCGCCTCGATCGCGACCGCTATCTCGCCGACCGTGACCTGCTGCGTGCCCTCCGCGCGTCACCCTCGCCACCGCCGCGGGACCTGTGGGCCCGGACTGCCGCCGCGATCGAGCGCGAGCGCGACGGCCGCCAGGGTCGGGCCGCTCGAGCGACGCAGGGCCTGGCCCGACCCCTCCGTCGGTTGCCGGTCGGCGCAGCCTCGGGCCTGCTCGTCGTGCTCGTTGTCCTCGGCGCCACGCTCGTATCGCGCCAGAGCATCATCGTGCCGCCGTTCGAGACGCCCGGCTCGACCGGCGCCGTCCCGAGCGTCGAGCCCGGTGCGACACCGCTGATCGTGACGGCCGCCGACGTCTTCTGGCTCCGCGCTAGTCTCGACGGCGGCTACGAGGTCGTGGTCGCCGGCGTGGCCGAGGTCTGTTCGGGTGACCGCTCCGGCTGCCCGAACCTGGAGCAGACGGTCCAGGCGCCACTGAAGCTCGGTGGCCGGCCGGTCGGGGTCACGATCTCACCGGAGCGCAACCAGATGGTGGTCGTCTCGGCGGCCGCGGACGGCCAGCCGGCCACGATCACCGTCGTGCCCGTCCCGGAGCCGACGCCGGCGGCCACGCCGACCGTCCCGGCCAGCGCGACGCCAGAGGCGAGCGCGACGCCAGAGGCCAGCGCGTCGCAACCGACGGACGAGCCGACGGCCAGCCCGACCGAACCCGGTCCCGAGCCCACGCCTGACGGTGCTCACGAGATCGCGACCGACGTGGTCGTCGTCGGCGATGCGCGCTACTCGCAGGATGGCCAGTGGCTCGCCTTCTCGGCCCAGCCGAGCGACCGCTCCACCGGTCCCGACCTGTACCTCTGGCGGACCGGGACGGAACGCGCCGTAGCCGTGACGGACAACCATCGAACGTATTTCTCGAGTTGGCTCGGCGACCAGGTCCTGGCCAGCCGCGTCGAGATCGAGGCACCGGCGGCCGACGCCTCCGCGCCGCCGACCGCCGAGCCAACGCCGGCCGCGAGCGAGGAGCCGAATCCCTCGCCGATCGACGAGCCGAGCCCCGAGCCGGTGCCGGAGGGTCGCCCGATCTCGTTCCTGCTGGACCCCGAGACGCTGGTGGTCACCGATCTGGCACAGCCCGACGTGTGGCTGCCGGTCGTCGATCCCAACGACCGCCTGGTCGTCTACTGGTCGGGGACGGTGACACAGACCGAGGACGGCTCCGGCTGGCAGCCGGCGAGCGGCCGGATCGTCCTCGACCGATGGGCCGGCATCGCCGCTGGTCCGGGCGAGTCCGCGGCGCCGAGCGCCGCTCCGACGGAGCCGGCGGCGACCGAGCCCGACTCGACCGAGCCGCTCGAGTCGATCGGCCCGGCCGGCGAGCCGACCGTCCTGGCCGAGGGCCCCATCGCGGCGTTCGACGCGCGGTTCGACCCGGACGGCCGCCGCCTCGGGCTGTGGACCTTCGAGGGCGCCGATTCGGAGCATGGACGCCTCCAGCTCATCGTCGTCGACCCGGAGAGCGGGACCATCGACGAGGCGGTCAAGCCGCTGCAGGGCGTGCCGGCGCTGCGCGGGTTCTCGATCAACGAAGGCCGCCTGGCGTGGGTCACGCCGCCGGGCCAGGACGGCCAGCAGAGCTCGGTCCAGGTGCTCGCCTGGAATGACCGCAGCTACGGTCACGTCGAGACCCTTCCGGCCCAGGAGCTGCTCGTCCTGCGCTGATCGAACGGGACGCTCGAGTGTCCCGTGCCGTGTATGCCAATGCTGGGCCCACTGCGCGAATGCCGGCGATGACGTAGGCTTGGCTTCACATGCGACCCAGCAGGGCGGTCGCAAGAGCAGCGCTCACCGCGGCTCTTGCGCTCGGCGCGCTGCCGGGCCTGGTCGGTTCCCACGAGCCGAGCCCCGGCCGGCCCCTTGATGCCGCCGCCTTCCAACAGGTATTCCTCGCGACTTCGGGCGACCGGATCCAGCAGGTTCCGGTGCTGCCCGACGATGCCGCGCGCTCGGCGTCCGTGCTCGGCGCGTTCGATGCATTCGCCGGGGGCAGCATCGAGACGAGCCATGCCGGGGAGCGAGCCGAGGTCAAACAGCCGGAGGGCAAGGCGTCGTGGTCCTGGAAGAAGCCGCGCTACACCCTGTCCGGGTACGCCTCGTTCTACGACAACGGCACGACGGCCATGCGCGACGTGCCGCGCGGCACGGTGATCGTGATCTGCGGCGCGGGCGGCTGCATCGAGCGTGTCGTCAATGACTACGGACCGTCCAAGGCAGGCGGCCGGATCATCGACATGTACCGGGCCGACTTTTTCCAGATCTGCGGCTGCGGCTGGTGGTCGGGGACGACCGAGGTCACGATCCGCGTCTACTGACGCTCGACTACACTCGGCAGACGTCCCTTCACGGCCGGCCGAGCGAGCCGGTGGCTGGCCCGGTGAGGCCCGGAGGAGTGCGATGAGCGGCCGCCGAATCATGACCTCCGACGACGTGCGCCGGGCGGTCGTGCGGATCTCCCACGAGATCGTCGAGAAGCACGCCGGCACGGAGCACCTCGTGCTCGTCGGCATCCAGCGGCGAGGCGTGCCACTGGCCCGTCGTTTGGCCGATGCGATTGCCGAGCACGAGGGCGAGCGCCTGCCGGTCGGCGCGCTCGACATCACGTTCCACCGCGACGACCTCGCCCGGCTCGGCGAATCGCCGGTCGTCAAGGGCACCGACCTGCCGTTCGAAGTCGAGGGTCGGACCGTCGTTCTCGTCGACGACGTGCTGTACACCGGCCGGACCGTTCGCGCGGCCCTCGACGCCCTGCGCGACTTCGGGCGACCGCGGGCCGTCCGCCTGGCGGTCCTGGTGGACCGCGGTCACCGCGAGTTGCCGATCCGAGCCGACCACGTCGGCAAGAACGTCCCGACGTCGCGTGACGAGGTCGTCCGCGTCCGGGTGCGCGAGGTCGATGACGAGGATGCGGTCGATCTCGAGCAGCTGGTCGCCGTCGGGGGCGACCGGTGACGAGAACGGCGGTCGCGCCGACTGCGGCTGACGTCGAGGAGCCGCCCGAGACGGGCCCGTGGCGGCACCGCCACCTCCTCGACACGGACGTCCTGTCGTGGCCGGAGATGGCGCGCGTGCTGCGAGGTGCAGCGCAGATGGCCGAGATCGTCGCCGGGCGGCGCGATCGCCCGGGCACGCTCCGGGGCGTCGGCGTCACGACGCTCTTCTACGAGGCCTCGACCCGCACCCGGGTCAGCTTCGAGGTCGCCGCGAAGCTGCTCGGCGCAGACGTCGTCAACATCGCGGCCGGCTCCTCGTCGGTGGCCAAGGGCGAGTCACTGCTCGACACGATGCGGACCCTCGAGGCGCTCGGGGCGCGGATGCTCGTGATCCGCCATGCGACCTCCGGCGCGCCGTATCTCGTCGCGCGCCACTTCGGCGGGAGCGTCCTGAACGCCGGCGACGGCCGGCATGCCCACCCGACCCAGGCGCTGCTGGACCTGTACACCCTGTGGCGCCATTTCGGTGCCGGCCGCCCCGGGCCGTTTCTGGCCGGGCGCAAGATCGTGATCCTCGGCGACGTGCTGCACTCGCGAGTCGCCCGCAGCAACCTCTGGACGTTGACCGCCGCCGGGGCCGAGGTGTGGGTCTGCGGGCCGGCGACCCTGCTGGACGGCTTCGAGGCCTGGGCAGCCGCCGGCGTCGGCGGACAGCGCCCGTTCCGGGTCACGACCGACCTTGTCGCGGCCGTGCGCGATGCCGACGCGGTCATGGCGCTGCGGCTCCAGCGCGAACGGATGGCTGCCGGGTTGCTGCCCTCGCTGGCGGAGTACGCCGCGCGCTTCGGGCTGACCCGCGAGCGGCTGGCGCTGGCCGCGCAGGGCGCAGTCGTGCTCCATCCGGGGCCGATGAACGAGGGCCTCGAGATCGCGCCCGATGTCGCGAACGGCCCGCAGTCCCTGGTCACCGAGCAGGTGTCCAACGGCATCGCGGTCCGGATGGCGGTGCTCGAGCTGCTCCACGGCGCGCAGGACATGGCGTGAACGTTCTCGGGCGGCCGGTCGATCTCGATCTCAGCCGAGCCTGGCTCGTCGATCCGGCGAGCGGGCGCGAGGGGCCGGGCGAGATCGTCGTCCGGGCCGGGGTCGTCGAGGCCGTGAGCTGGCTCGAGGATGGGGCGGCCGATGGGATCGACGATCGGGGCGTCGTGGTGGCGCCGGGATTCGTCGACCTGCACGCGCATCTCCGGGAGCCCGGCAACGACTCGGCCGAGACGATCGCCTCCGGCCTCGCGGCGGCCGCGCACGGCGGCTTCACGACGGCCGGCGCGATGGCCAACACCGAACCCCCGATCGACAGCGCCGCGGCAGTGATCGCCGCCGGTGCCGCGGCTGCAGCCTCGGGCTCGCCCGTCCGGCTGCTCGTCCACGGCGCCGTCACCGCGGGCCGGCGCGGCGACGCCCTCGCCGCGCTCGGCGAGATGGCCGACGCCGGCGTCGTCGGCTTCAGTGACGACGGTGCACCGGTCGCCGCCGGCGTGCTGTTCCGGAGCGCCCTGGCCTACGCCGGGGCCCTCGGCATCCCGCTCGTCGACCACCCCGAGGATCCGACGCTGACCGCTGGCGCCGAGGCGTCCGAGGGCCTCGTCGCGACGGTCCTCGGGCTTCGCGCCTGGCCCACCTCGGCCGAGGCGGCCGCCGTCGCTCGCGACCTGGCGATCCTGCGGGACGTCGTCCGCGACGTGCCGGCGGCCCGGCTCCACCTGACGCACGTCTCGACGGCGGCAGCGCTGGACCTCGTCCGCCGGGCGAAGTCCGACGGCCTGCCCGTGACCTGCGACGTCACGCCCCACCACGCCGCGCTCAGCGACGAGTGGGTCGCCGGCGCGCGCCGCTTCGCCTGGGAGGCACTCGACGACGACGGTCGGCGGCGGGATCCGTGGCGCGACGCGGCGCTCGATGCCGCGCCGTTCGGGAGTGGCACGCGGGTCAACCCGCCGCTCCGGTCCCCCGAGGACGCGGCCGCCTGCGTCGCCGCGCTGGTCGACGGGACGGCCGACGCCGTCGCCACCGACCACGCCCCCCACGCCGAGGTCGACAAGGCGGTCGAGTTCGGCCTCGCGGCCAACGGGATCAGCGGCATCGAGACCGCGCTCGGCCTGCTGCTGGCGGCGGTCGACGCCGGCCGGCTCGGGCTGCACCGGGCAGTCGAGGCTCTGACGCTCGGGCCGGCGCGCGTCATCGCCCGTGAACCGGTGTCGCCGGCGCTGCTCGAGGGCCGCCCGGCGGACCTCGTGGTGTTCGATCGATCCGCGCGCTGGGCGGTCGAGCCGGAGGCGCTCCTGTCGCGCGGCAAGAACTCGCCGCTGCTCGGCCTCGAGCTGCCCGGTCGCGTGCTGCTCACGGTCGCCGGCGGCCGCCTTGCGTACGAGGCGGCGGGCTGATGCCCAACCGCGACTTCGAACAGCGAGCCTACTGGTCGACGACGGCGCCGGCCCTGCCCGACCGCGGCGGCCGCGACCTGCCCGACACGGTCGATGTGGCGGTCGTCGGCGGCGGCTACACCGGCGTCGCGGCGGGCCGGAAGCTTGCCCTCCAGGGGGCTCGGACCGTCGTCCTCGAGGCGCAGACCCTCGGCTGGGGGGCCTCGACCCGGAACGGTGGCATCGTCCATCCGGGCTTCAAGTGGGGGCCGCTGACACTCCGCAAGCGATACGGGCCGGAGCTGGCCCGGGCCCTGTACGCGGAGACCGTCGAGGCGACCGAGCTGGTCGCCGGCCTGATCCGCGACCAGGGCATCGACGCCGAGCTGCGGTACAAGGGCTATCTCGAGCTGGCCTGGGCGCCGTCGCATGCCGCGGCGTTCGCGGCCGAGGCGGCCGGCCTGGAGGACCTCGGCTCGCCGGCCCGGGCGATCGCCCGCGAGCAGCTGCACGAGGAGATCGGCACGACCGCCTACCACGGCGGGCTGGCGATCGACGTCGGTGGGGTGCTGCATCCGGCGAAGTGGTTCGCCGGGCTGGTCGGGCTGGCTGAGCGAGCCGGCGCCGAGCTGCACGAGAACGTCAGCGTCCGGGCGCTCCGACGCCAGGCCGATGGGCGCATCGTCGTCGAGACGGATCGCGGCGCGATCCTCGCCGGGCAGGTCCTCGTCGCGACCAACGGCTACACGGACGGGGCCGCGCCGGCGGTGCGCCGGCGGGTCATTCCGATCGGCAGCTACATCATCGCGACCGAGCCGCTGCCCGAGGACCTGGCCCGCGAGCTGTCGCCGACCGGACGGGCCTACTTCGACACGCGCAACTTCCTGTCGTACTGGCACGTGACGGCCGACCGGCGGATGCTGTTCGGCGGCCGCGTCAGCTTCTTCCCGACGTGGGTCCGCCGCACGGCGGGGCTGCTGTACCGGCGGATGGTCGAGGTCCACCCGCAGTTGGCGGACGTCCGCATCGAGTACGCCTGGGGCGGCAAGGTCGCGCTGACGATGGATCGGATGCCGCACGTCGGCCGCCTCGGCGGCGTGATGCACGCCGTCGGCTATTCCGGCACCGGGCTCGCCATGTCGACCTGGCTCGGCACGCGGGCGGCCGAATGGATGGGTGGCGGCGAGGCGCCCGCGCTGGCGAAGCTGCGGTTCCCGCTCGTGCCGGCGCCGTACGAGGGCCGGCCGTGGTTCCTGCCGTTCGTCGGCGAGCTCTTCCGCGCCCAGGATCGGCTGGCACTGCGAGGGACCGGGCGGGAGTGACGGCTCGACCGGCGGGGCCAGGATGCCCGGCGCGGGCTCAGCTCCGGGACGATCGGCCAGGCGACGACGGCGGGATCGGATCCCGGTTGGTGGCCATCGTGGGCCCGTCGCCCGGCGGGCTGCCGCAGGCGTAGCAGCGCGAGGCCGACGTGGCGTTGACGGAGCTGCAGTTCGGGCAGACCCACCACTCGGTCGGGGTGACCGGGGCGAGGCGCGCCGCCGCCCGCCGGGCCAGCAGTCGCAGCCCGAGCGCGACGAGCAGGACGCCGATCGCGATGCCGCCCGCCAGCACCACGACGTAGGCCGACAGCCGCGGTGGCTCGCCGCGGCTCGAGGCCGTGTACAGCCCGACCAGCTCGCTGACGATGCAGCCGAGTCGCAGGTCGACGCCTGCCGGGCCCTCCGCCGGGAACCGATCGCTGCACGTCGGGACCCGCGTGGCCGTCGGCTCGGTCGTCGCGTCCTGGCCGACCCCGCGGCTCGGGAGCGCGAGCCCGATGGCCACCGCGAGCGCGGCGCCGGCGGCGGCCCTGGCGATCAGCGGGGCCACGCGCCGCAGGCGTGGCAGCGCGGGCTGCCGACGATGTTCGCGGCGCCACAGGCCGGACAGGACCACCACTCGCCCGGTGTCCCGACGGGCGCCGGGCCAGCCCGCCAGCGGAGCACGAGATAGCCGACGACGAGGACCGAGGCCGCCCCCACGACCGCGCCGGCGAGCAGCAGCAGGATCGTGCCCCATTCAACGCCCCCGCCGCCGCTGCCGCCGCCCTCGTTGCCGCCGGTGGCCCCGGTCAGGATGACCAGGGCGACCAGCAGCAGCGGCACGACCCATAGCGGCACCGGCCGCACCGGGCGGTGTTCAGCCATCGCTTGCCAGCTTCCGCAGCCGGTCCAGTAGGTCATCCACGTCGGCTTCGCTCGACTGCGTGTTGAGGATCCCGGCCCGCAGGTACGTTGCGCCCCGCAGGCGTGTCGTCGACAGCCACCCGACGCCCGAGGACTCCAGCGCCCGCTGCAGCCGATCCTGGTGCTCGTCGATCGCCGCGGGCGCGAGCTCGGCCGCGGCCGCGCGCCCACCGGGCAGATGGCGGAACGCCACGACGGACAGCTCGGGCTCGGCGGGCAGCGCCTCGAAGTCGTCCGACTCGCGGATCCGCCCGACGAGATGTGCCGCGAGCTCGAGGTTGGCCTCGACGAGGCGAGCGAAGCCGCTGGTGCCGAGGTGCTTCCAGGAGCACCACAGCTTCAGCGCCCGCCAGCGGCGCGTGCCCTCGAAGCCCAGCTTCCAGAAGTTCAGCTGGCCGTCGCCGTCGCCGTCGCCGCCGAGCCCGACGCTGCCGTGGCCGGAACGGTAGTACTCGGGCAGCCGGCCGCCGAAGGCCGCCCCGAGGGTCGATCCGTCGCGGACCATCAGCCCGCCGATGTCATAGGCCTGGAAGAGCCACTTGTGGGGATCCACCGTGACCGAGTCCGCGAGCTCGAGGTCCGGGACCCGCCAGGCGTCGCGCTCGGACAGTCGCGCGGCCGCGCCGTAGGCGGCGTCGACGTGGAGCCACAGGCCGTACCGTCGCGCGACCTCGGCGAGCTCGCCGATCCGATCGACCGAGCCGGTGTTCGTGGAGCCCGCGACCGCCGCGATCGCGAGCGGCCGCAGCCCGGCTGCCCGATCACGCTCGATCGCGATCGCGGTGGCCGGACCGCGCAGCCGGAAGGCCTCGTCGGCCGGGACGACCACGAGGGTGCCGCCGGGGAAGCCGAGCTCATCGAGCGCGCGCCCGATCGAGAAGTGCGCCTGGTCGGAGGCATACACTCGCAGCCCCTCGAGCGCCCGACCGCGCGGCGGCGGCCCAGCGCCAAGGAGCCGGACCGCGTGCACGTCCCGCACGAGCGCGAGGGCGATGAAGTTGGCCATCACGCCGCCGGACGTCAGGATCCCGAACGACGTGGGCCCGTAGCCGACCAGGTCGCCCAGCCAGCGGACGACCTCCTCCTCGACGAACGCCCCGATCGGGCCGGCGTGCCACACGTCGATGCCCTGCTGGGCGAACTGGGCGAGGACTTCGCCGGCGATCGAGGCGACCAGCGGCGGCGGCGTGAAGTAGCCGAACGAGCGCGGGTGGTAGGCGCTGACGGTGTGCGGCGCGATCCGCCGCGAGAACTCGTCGATCACGGCCGCCAGCGTCGTGGGCTCGGCCGGCGCGAGGCCCGGCCCCCCGGCGGCGCCGAAGTAGCGCTCGCGCAGCGATCGGTAGTCCCCCGGCTCGCCCATCGCCCGCTCGAGCGCATGCCGGTAGAGATAGTCGAGGGCCGCCTCCCAGGTCGCGGCACCGGCCGCGCTGAGGGCCGCTCGGGAGCGCGCCTCGTCACGGACGACGATGAGCTCCGGTTCGGGGTGCCAGTCGGCGAGCGGGCCGGCCGGGCGGTCGGCGGCGCCCGCCGGCGATGCCGCGGCGGGCGATCTGTCACGATCGGACATCAATCGATAGTAGTACCGGGCGTCCCTGGACCGCGGGAGGGTTCCGAGCGTGACCGAACCACACAGGCCGGGCGTCCGTGACGTCGAGTACAAGGGGGCGCCCCTCGACGCGGCGCGCGGGCCCGGCCTGGGCTGCTTCTGGATCCAGATCGCGGTGCTCCTGGTGCTCGTCGTGCTGACGCCGTTGAGCGCGGCCTGGGAATGGCCCGTCGTGATCAGCCTGGGGCTGCTCGTCGCGCTGCTCGTGCTGCTGCTGTTCGCCGGCCAGACGATCATCTTCCTGCTGCGGCTGGTCGCGGCCGACCGGCGGTCCGAGGCGCGGCGACGGCCGCTGCGCTCTGCGACGAAGACGGTCGGCGAGCTCGAGGACGAGCCATCGCCGGCCGGGGCGCCCGACGAGGCCGAGACGGCCGACGAAGCCGCGGCCCCGCCGCCCGACGGCGTGCGAGAATAGGTCGCTCCCGAAGCGTCGAGATCGCAGGTCAGAACGAGGAGGCCCGCACGCCCGTGCCCGTGCTCGCCACGTACTTCTCCGTCCGCCGGGGCCGCGATCCGTTCTTCAAGTTCTATATGAAGACGCTGTTTCCGCGGCAGGCTCGCGAGTACTCTCAGAAGTACGGGGTGAAGTTCCTCGGCTGGTACAACGTGGCGCACGGGTGGGACTTCGACAACGTCATCCTCATCGAGCTTCCGGACTACGCCACGCTCGACAGGATGGAGGCTGATGAGGGCATCCAGGCCCTGGCCCATCGCGGCGCCGAATGGCTGTTCGAGCGCCACCATTCGATGTTCCTCCGCGAGCGGATGGGACCCGATCTCAAGGTCCACTTGTAGGAGGAGTTCCCGATGGACGCCAGCCGCAACGCCGACCTCGTGGAGATGGCCCGCGACGCCGCCATCGAGCGCTCCGACTTCCTCGTCCGCGCCGGCGAGCAGCTGGAGCGATTCATGGCCGCGAACGCGGATCGCATCCGGGACCTCGGTGGGCTCGTCCTGATCGACGACGATCCCGACTACCTGGCCGTCTCGCCCGACGGCACGTTCCGCAGTCGGAGCCGCGTCTACGACGAATCGAGCGGCGAGTGGGTGTCCGAGACCGAGGTCATCGAGACGGCCGGCGAGCTCGTCGAGCTCTACAACCCGGCGGACATTCTGCAGGCCTTCGCGGACGCCGAGAGCGCGGACGCCGGCCTCGAGGAGGATGAGATCGCGGCGGGCGCCGACGACGAAGACGAGGACGCGATCGACGCCGGCGAGGCGGACGGAGCCGACCTGTATGCCGGCGCGGCCGACACCTGGGCGGCGGGCCAGCCGGAGGTCCCAGCGGTGACGGACGAGGCAAGCGCCGCCCTCGCGCTGTACGAGCTGGCCCTCGACTTCCAAGACCGCAGCCAGCGGACGGAGGCGGGCCTGATCGAGCAGTTCGAGACCGCTTCGTCGGTCCTGCTGGGCCAGGTCGGGACGCTCGTGGTGGTGGACGACGATGACGAGCACCTGGCGCTCGGCGTCGGCGGCTTCCGCGGGCGCGTCATCCCCGAGGGCCAGTCGGACTGGCAGGACATCTCGGGGCCGGAGGAGATCGTTCGCTACTACGACCCGACCGACGTCTTCGGCGATCTCGCCGAGGCGATCGCGGAGGCCTACCCGACGGTCGCCGAGGGCGATGGCGAGGACGGCGACGGAGGCGACGACGCCGATGAGGCCGGGGAGGCCGATCGCCCGTGACGACCGGCGCGGACCGCGAGGCCGCGCCATGACGCCCATCAGGGCGCGGGCCCGCGATCCCAGCTCGGTTGCGCCGCCGTCCGCCGTGCCGATGCGGCTGGCGGGGGCGCAGCTCGTCGACAGCCGCGAGATCCTGCCAGGGCAGTGGCTCCAGGCGTACCACGCGCCGGACCTCGTGGCCGGAGCGCGAGCCGGGCAGTTCGTGCACGTTCGACCGGGTGACGACTCCGGCCTCGTGCTGCGCCGGCCGTTCTCGTACAACACCGTCGATCCGATCGCCGGGAAGCTGACGATCCACTTCCGAACGGTTGGTCGCGGCACCGCCTGGTTCACTCACCTTCGGGCGGGCGATCGGATCGACATGCTCGGGCCGCTGGGCCGGCCGTTCGAGGTCGATCCGCGCAGCCGGCACCTGCTGCTCGTCGCCGGCGGCCTCGGGATCGCCGGTGTCAGGGCCCTAGCCGACGAGGCGATCCGCGACGGGCGCCAGGTGACGCTGCTGTTCGGCGCCGCGACGGCGCGAGACGTCTATCCGTCGTCGCTGCTGCCGGACGAGGTCGAGTACGTCGTCGCCACCGACGATGGCTCCGTCGGGCATCACGGCTTCGTGACCGACCTCGTACCCGACTACGAGGCGTGGGCCGACCAGGCCTTCGCGTGCGGCCCGTTGCCGATGCTGCGGGCCCTTGCGAATCTCGCCTCGAGCCGTCGCCAGCGGCTCGGCGTCGCGAAGCTCGGACGCAAGCGCGGGGCGGGCAAGCCCGTCCCGGCCGGCTCGGCGCAGGCGCGTCGGAAGGCCTTCCTCCAGGTGTCGATGGAGCAGAACATGGGCTGCGCGGTCGGGGCATGCCTCGGCTGCGTCGTGATGACGACCGCGGGCACGCCGCAGCGGGTCTGCCGGGAGGGACCCGTCTTCGCGGCCGAGGAGCTCGCCTGGGAGGGCGGCTGGTGAAAGCCAAGCGACGCGTCATGACGAGCAGCGGCGCGCCCGCCAAGCGCCGGCCCACCGTGCGTCGCATCAAGCCCGCCATCAAGCCGGTCACGAAGCGGGCATCGAGCGTGGCCATCCCGGCTGCCGTGCCGCTCGCACCACCGGGGCAGGAACCGGGGCCGCCGCTCACGCCGGTCGAGCTCGCGGTCGACCTCGGGCGTGGGCTCGTCCTCTCGAACCCGATCCTCGTCGCCTCCGGCACGTTCGGCTACGGGATCGAGTACGGCGACGTCATCGACGTCCAGCGACTCGGCGCGATCTGCTGCAAGGGCACCACCCTCCGATCCCGGCTCGGCAACCCGACACCGCGAGTGACCGAGACACCAGGTGGGATGCTCAACTCCATCGGGCTCCAGAACCCGGGCGTGAACGCCGTCGTCGACAAGTACGCCTCGACCTGGGCCGCCTGGCGGGTTCCAGTCATCGTCAACGTCGCGGGCGAGTCGATCGCTGATTACGTCGAGGTCGCCCGCCGGCTCGACGGCGTGCCGGGGGTCGCCGGCATCGAGCTGAACATCAGCTGCCCGAACGTCGGAGCGGGCGGCATCCAGTTCGCGATCGACGCGAGCGCTGCCGCGGCGGTGACGGCGGCCGTCCGGCGGGCGACCGAGCTGCCGCTGCTCGTCAAGCTCTCGCCGAACGTCGCGGATGTCCGACCGATCGCCCGCGCGATCGCCGACGCCGGGGCCGACGCGCTGACTGCCGTCAACACGCTGTCGGGCATCGCCGTCGCATCGTCGCGGGAGCGACCGCTGTTGGGAAACGTCTACGGCGGCCTGTCGGGGCCGGCGATCAAGCCCGTCGCGCTCAGGGTCGTGTACGAGGTCGTCCAGGTCGTTGACGTCCCGGTCGTCGCGATCGGGGGCGTGGCCGAGCTCGCCGACGTCCTCGATTACCTCGCGGTGGGCGCGGTCGCAGTCCAGGTCGGGACGGCGATCTTCGCCGATCCAGGGCTCCCGGTCCGGCTCCTCGACGAGCTCGCCGACGCGTGTCGCCGCCGGGACCTCGACTCGTATCGACCCCTTATCGGGACGGCGCTCCCGAAGCGCGCCGGGCCGCCGTCCGCCCGGGGGGTCGAGGTCCGGCCCTGACCCCCCGGACGGGAACCTGGCAGCCCACGACAGCGTCC
Source organism: Candidatus Deferrimicrobiaceae bacterium (assembly GCA_035465135.1). GTDB lineage: Bacteria > Chloroflexota > Limnocylindria > Limnocylindrales > CSP1-4 > UBA5189. The sequence continues at coordinate 1,493 of DATHRO010000118.1, read as the reverse complement.
CCGGGTCACCGCCCGACGCAACCGGCGCCGGCGGCGACCGAGAGGAGGCAGCGCGATGCCGTCGTTCGGATCGAAGACTCGCGCCCTGGTGGCGACTCTCCTGACGCTGAGCCTGGTGTTCGTGGTCGCAGCATGTGCCGGCGCGGCGGGCAGCCACGGCGGGCCGACGAGCGAGGACCAGCGGTACGGGGCCAACACCGTCGATGAGGCGAGTCGGCTGGCCGCCGAACAGGGCGAGGTGCCGGCGCCGGGACCGGTTGGGGGCGATGGCGTCACCGCGGGCGAGGGCGCCGGCCGGGGCGGGACGGCCATTTACGATCTCGCGCACCCCGACCTGCTGATCATCAAGACCGGCTCAATCGTCATCCAGGTCGCCGGCATCGACGCGGCCGTCGACGCCGCGACGAAGACGATCGTCGGGCTCGGGGGCTACGCCAGCGCGTCGGAGCGCTCGGGCGAGGACGAGGATGCCTACGCCAGCGTCACCTACCGCGTCCCGGCGGACCGCTGGGACGAAGCGCTGGCGGCGATCCGCGGGCTTGGCGCCAAGGTGCTCGACGAACGGACCGGGACGCAGGACGTGACCGGCGAGGTGGTCGATCTCGCTGCCCGGATCAAGAACCTCCAGGCAACCGAGTTGGCGTTCCAGGAGATCATGACCCGGGCGGCCGCGATCAAGGACGTTCTTGCCGTTCAGGCCGAGCTGACGCAGGTCCGAGGCGAGATCGAGCGGCTGACGGCCCAGAAAACCCGGCTGGAGGAGCAGGCCGCGCTGTCGACGCTGGCGGTGACCTTCTCGCTCAAGCCGAACCCAGTCCTGACCCTCCAGGAGAAGTGGGATCCCGGGGCCCAGGTCGAGGACGCCACGGCGAATCTCGTCCGGATCCTCCAGGCGGTCGCGGCGGCCGGCATCTGGTTCGGCATTGTGTGGCTGCCGATCCTGCTCGTCCTCGGGGTCGTGGCGCTCGTGGTCCTGGGCGTCGTCCGCCGGACTCGCCGCACAGTGTCGCAGCCTCCGATGGCACCCGACGGCGGGAGCGTCTGACTCACGCGGAGCCGATTGCGGGAAATCACCGCATCGAGGTTCGCGGTGATCAGCGATTGCCGCGTGCCGACCGTCGTGTGACGGTGCTTCGAGCGCGGCCCGGGGCGGACTTGGGGGCCGACCCCGCCGCGCCCGAGGCGAGGGACGAACGATGTGCATCGATGCCCCGGCACCTCTGCGGCGAGCGGCGCTCGCCCTGCTGCTCGTCGTTGTGATCGGCGTCCCGGCCTACATTCTCCTTGGCAGTCACGCCAGCGCCATCCTCTCGAACGTTGGCGCCTCGATCGGAGACGTCGGAGCGGGCCATGGCGACGCGGGCCAAGGGGCCCAGGCCGCGCCGCCGGTCAGGCAGGACAACCCGCCGCAGGCCACCGACGCCACCGTCTACAGCATCGATCGTCCCGACCTGCTGATCATCAAGACCGGATCGATCTCGATCCGGGTCGTC
>DATHRO010000117.1:0-16738 GCA_035465135.1 Candidatus Deferrimicrobiaceae bacterium | reverse complement strand
GAGGCTACGGGTTTCGATCTGCGTGGCTTCGGCCGCTCCGGGGGGCCGCGCGCGACGATCGACCGCTGGTCGCAGCTCCATGACGACGTCGAGGAACGCGTGGTCGCACTGCGGAGCGCTGCGCCGGCGCGGCCGCTCGTGCTGTACGGCCATTCGCTCGGCGCCCTCGTCGTCCTCGGCTACGTCCTCGACGGCAGAGCGCGCCCGGACCTGCTCGTGCTGTCCGCGCCGGCGGTCCGCGCCCGGATCGGGATCCTCCAGCGGCTCACCGTCGGTGGCCTCGGCCGCTTCGCTCCCGACCTGCGCATCCCCAACGGGATCGACCCGGACATGCTGACGTGCGACCCTGCCGTCGGGTCGGCCTACGTCGGCGATCCGCTGTGCGTTCACCGCTCGACCCTGCGTTTCGCCCGCGCCGGCTTCGCGGAGCAGCAGCGAGTGGCCCGGGGCATCGACCGGCTGGGGATCGAGACGCTCGTCATCCACGGCGGTCAGGATCGGCTCGTGCCGCTCGAGGCCAGCCGCGTCCTCGAGGGCCGCCCGGGGGTGACCAGGATCGTCTATCCCGCCATGCGCCACGAGATCCACAACGAATCCGACGGTCCTCGAGTGGTCGCCGACATCGTTGGCTGGGTTCGCGAGCGGGTCAGCCGAATGCCGCCCAATCACGCGCTCGTGGAGGCTGGCGCCGAGCTGCGGTACGATTCGGGCAACTGAAGACCGCCTCCGGGGAGCGCGCACGCGCTGAGAGTGTGGAGGCCATTGCGGCCTCCCAGACCCGCGGAACCTGATCCGGTTCGTACCGGCGAAGGAAGCAGGCCTCGACTCGACGCGCTGCCCATCCCGTCGGAGGCGGCGCTGGCGGTCCAGGAGGTCTTCCGATGACAACGCTCGATCGAGCGCAATCTCCCTCGGCGGCCCCGCCGTCGACGGCCTGGCGGACCCGCGACATCGTCGTCGTGGCCGTGATCGGCGTCGCATTCGGCGTCGTGTTCTGGGCCTGGGGACTGGCGTGGGGCGCGTTCGAACCCCTCAACCTCGTGATCCCGGTCCTGCGCGACGCGCTGTACGCCGTCTGGCTCATCCCGGCCGTGCTGGCGCCGTTGATCGTCCGGCGTCCCGGTGCGGCGCTGTTCGCCGAGATGGTCGCCGCGGGCGTGTCGGCACTCCTGGGCAGCCAGTGGGGCGTCGACACGCTGCTGTCCGGCTTCGTCCAGGGGGCGGCCGCGGAGCTGGTCTTCGCGTTCACCCTGTACCGCGCCTGGTCGCTCTCGGTCCTTGGCGCCGCCGCCGTCGCGAGCGCCGCCGCAGCGTGGATCCACGACTGGGCCCTGTACTACCCGGAATTCGCGCTGGAATGGCAGCTCGTTCGAGGCGGCCTGATGGCGCTGTCCGCGCTGGTCTTCGTGACCGGCGGCTCCGTTCTGCTGGTCCGGGCGCTGCGCCGGGCCGGCGTGCTGGAGGGCTTCCCGGCGGGCGGCTGAGCCGTCCACCCAGCCGGCCGCAGCCCACCGGTGGCACCGGCTTCGCCACCGCTCCCGATCCGCGCCGACGGCGCGGCGTTTCGCTACGCCGGCGCCGACCGTCCGGCGTTCAGGGACCTCGAGCTCGAGCTGGGCCCGGGTGAGGTCCTGCTGGTCGTCGGGCCCTCGGGGTCGGGCAAGAGCACGCTCGCGCGGGCGATCGCCGGCCTCGTCCCGGGCGACTTCCCGGGGGAGTGGCGAGGCCGGCTGCAGGTCGGCGAGGCCGAATTCGCGCGGGGCGAGGGAAGCGGCCCTCCCGGTCCCAGCCCCGTGGGAATCGTGTTTCAGGACCCGGCCAGCCAGATCGTCATGGATCGCGTCACGGACGACGTCGCGTTCGGGCTGGAGAACCGCCGCTGGACCCGGGCGGACATGCTGCGGCGGATACCTGAGGCGCTCGCGTCGGCCGGCCTGGCGGGCTTCGATCAGCGCCGGACGGGCCAGCTATCGGGCGGCGAGCAGCAGCGGCTCGCGATCGCCGGGGCCCTCGCGCCCGACCCGGGCGTCCTCGTGCTCGACGAGCCGACGGCCAACCTCGACCCCGATGGCGCCCGGCTGCTGTTCGATCGCCTGGCGTCGCTCCGAGGGCGACGCCGCTGCACGATCGTCCTGATCGAGCACCGCGTCGAGCTGGCCTGGCCCCTCGCCGACGCTGTCCTGGCGCTTGATCGCGACGGCGGACCGATCGACGTGGGGCCGCCGGAAGCCGTGCTGGAGCGGTCGGGCGAGCGCATGGCGAAGGCCGGCATCTGGCTGCCGCAGGACGCCGCCGAACCTTCGACCGGGCCGGCTGCGGCGGGGGTGGCAGGCAAGAGCGCGAAGCCGACGTCCGTGATCGGATTGCTGCACGACGTCCGCTTCGGGTTCGACCCTGCCGAACCGGTGCTGCGCGACATCGACCTGGAGCTCGTGCCGGGCGACCGGGTCGCCCTGGTCGGCCCCAACGGCAGCGGCAAGACGACGCTCCTGCGACTCACGCTCGGCCTGCTCCGACCGACGGCCGGTCTCGTCCGGCTCGGCGGCCGAGATCCGGCTCGGGCGCGCGGGCCGGAGCTGGCCCGATTGGCCGGCTACGTCGTGCAGGATCCAGAGCTCGGGTTCATCGCCGATACCGTCGCCGAGGAGGTCGTGGCCGGCCTCGAGGCCACGGAGGCAGCACGCGCCCGCGAGCTGGCCACACGGCTGGAGCTCGCCGTGGAACGGTTCGGCGAACGGAGCCCATATCGCCTCTCGGGAGGCGAGCAGCGTCGCCTCGGTCTGGTGACCGCGCTCGCCCGACGACCACGCCTCGTGGTCCTCGACGAGCCGACGTACGGCCAGGATCGCCGCGGCCACGAGGCGCTCGTGGCGGCGCTCGACGAGCTGGTGGAAGGGGGCAGCGCGCTGCTCGCGGCGACGCACGATGAGCGCTTCGTGCGTCACGCTGCGGGCCGGCGAATCACGCTCGCCGACGGCTGGATCGTCGGCGACGACGTCGTCCGGCCGGGCCGGGCCGCCTGACCGTGACGTCATACCTCGCGCCCGCCATCGCGGCCCGGCAGCGAAACAGCCCACTCGGCCGGACGAGCCCGCTCGTGAAGCTCGGGCTGGCGGTGCTGTGGCTCCTAGGCCTCGGCCTGACGGTCGATCCGGTGCCGCCCCTCGTCCTGATGGCGATCACGCTCGGCGCCGGCCTCGCGCTCGGCGCAATCCCGCCAGCGCGTCTCGCCACCCGCCTCCTGCCACTCGTCGCGGCCGGGGCCGGCATCGCGCTGACGAACCTGATCTTCTCCGGCCAGAACGCGGATCCTGCCGCGACCGAGCTTGCCCGGATCGGGCCGCTGCGGATCACCGCGGAAGCGCTGTTGGCGGCGTTCGGGATCGGGGCCCGAATCGGGGCGATCGTGGCGGTCGGGGCCGTCTTCGCGCTGACCACCGACCCGACTCGCCTGGTCGACGCCCTGGTCCAGCAGGCCCGTCTCTCGCCACGCTTCGCCTACGGCGCCCTGGCCGCCTACCAGGCGGTGCCGGGGCTGGCCGATGACCTCGCCACGCTGCGGGCTGCGCGCCGCCTGCGCGGGCTCCGGGAGTGGCACCCGCGGATCCTCGTGGGCCTGCTCGTCCGGGCGATCCGGCGAGCCGATCAGCTGGCGCTCGCGATGGACGCGCGGGGCTTCGGCAGCCCCACGATCGGCGATCGGACGACGTTCCGGCCGATTCCCTGGTCGCTCGTCGATGCGGTCGTGCTCGCCGCCGGCGTCAGCCTGATCGTGGGCCTGCTTGTCCTCACCTCCTGACGGGCCGGTCGATCGGAGGCGCGCCGGGCAGCGGCGGAAGCCACGAGAGCAGCTCGTCCAGCGTTTCGACCACGACGACGGCTCCGGCCTCCGCGAGCGCCTCTCGACCGACGGCCGCCCCGGCCGTCACAGCCACGCCCGGCATTCCCGCAGCGACCGCGGCCCGCATGTCCCACGTCGAGTCGCCGACATACCAGCACCGTGCTCGATTGACGCCCAGTCGGTCGGCCGACAGCCACAGCAGGTCAGGCGCCGGCTTGGCGTGCTCGACATGACTGCCGTCCACGATTAGCGGATCGCGCGGCAGATCCAGCGCCGCGACCGAGCCCTCGACCTGCTCCGGCCGGCTCGATGTGGCGATGGCCCACGGGATCGCGCGCGCGTCCAGCGCGGCGACCAGCGGCGCCACGCCCGGCAACGGCCGTGGGACGCGATTACGGCGATCGAACGCCGCCCCGCTGGCCCGGTCGATCTCCTCCGCTCGCTCGGCGTCGATCGGGCGACCGGCGGCCTCGGCGACGAGCCTCGCCAGGCGCCGGCCGTCCATCCCGATCATCGCCGCGACGGCCTCCCGGGTCGTTGAGTAGCCGGCCGCCTCGAGCGCCTCGAGCCAGCCGCCGATCCTTGCCTCGACGGTGTCGACGAGCGTGCCGTCGAGGTCGAACACCACGCCGCTCGGTGCAGGCAGACGAGGGGTCATGTCACCAATCTTCGCCGCTGGCCCGAAACCGCGCCAAGGCGCAGAATGGGCGGCGCAATCCTGCGAAATTCGCGGTTGGAGGAGCTGTTCTCCGCCGACTGCGCGGGACCGATTGATTCCACGCGACCCTTTCGAACCCGGGAGGTGCACCAGTGACCGAGGTCATGGACAAGGTCAGGACCTACCAGCAGTTCATCGGCGGCGAGTTTGTCGACGCCGCCGGCGGTGAGACCCTGGACGTCGAGAATCCCGCGATCGGCCAGGTCACGGCGCGCGTCCCGAAGAGCGGCGCCGAGGACGTCGACCGAGCGGCGAACGCCGCTGCCCGGGCGTTCGAGTCATGGTCCCAGACGACCCCACAGGAGCGCAGCCTGGCCCTGCTCAAGCTGGCCGATTCGGTGGAGGCGCGAGCCGATGAGCTCGGCCGCCTCGAAGCCAGCCACACCGGCAAGCCGGTCGGGGTCGCGATCGACGAGATGGCCGTCGTCGCGGATCTGTTCCGCTTCTTCGGCGGCGCCTGCCGCCAGCTCGACGGAATCGCCGCCACCGAGTACCTGGCCGGCCACACGTCGTTCATCCGCCGCGACCCCGTCGGGCCCGTGGCCAGCATCGCACCCTGGAACTACCCGCTGTACATGGCCGCCTGGAAGCTCGGGCCGGCCCTCGCGACCGGCAATACCGTCGTGCTCAAGCCATCGGCCCGCACGCCGCTGACGGCCCTCAGCTTCGCCGAGCTCGCCGCTGAGCACTTCCCGGCCGGCGTCGTCAACGTCCTGTCGGGCGCCGGCTCGGACATCGGCGACGAGCTCGTCACGCACCCCAAGATCAGGATGGTCTCGATCACCGGCGACACGGTCACCGGCAAGCGCGTCGCCCGGCTCGCCGCCGAGACACTCAAGCGCCTCCACCTCGAGCTCGGCGGCAAGTGCCCGGTCGTCATCTTCGACGACGCCGACCTCGACCTCGCGGCCGAGACGATCCGATCGGGCGGCTACTGGAACAGCGGCCAGGACTGCACCGCCGCGACGCGAGTCATCGCCGGCCCGAAGGTCTACGACGATTTCGTGGCCAAGCTGGCCGACCAGGTCCGGGCCATCAAGTGGGGCGACCCGACCGAGTCGGACGACCTGGAGAGGGGCTCGCTCATCGCCGGGGCCCAGGCCGACAAGGTCGAGGGCATGGTCGAGCGGGCGCGCGGCCAGTCCGGCGTCGAGATCGTCGTCGGGGGGGCGCGGCCGAAGCGGGCCGGCGCCTATTACGAGCCGACCCTCATCGCCAACCCGGCCCAGGACAGCGAGATCATCCAGGACGAGGTCTTCGGTCCGGTCGTGACCGTCCAGCGGTTCGCCGACGAGGAGACCGCCGTGGCCTGGGCCAACGACGTTCGCTACGGGCTCGCCTCGGCGCTGTTCACCGGCAGCATCGGTCGTGCGATGCGGGTCGCGAAGGCGCTCGAGTTCGGGACGGTCTGGATCAACGAGCACTTCACCCTGACCTCGGAGACGCCGCACGGCGGGGTCAAGGAGTCCGGCTGGGGCAAGGACGGCTCGAAGTACGCGATCGAGGACTACACCGTCGTCAAGCACGTGATGATCAACAGCGGCGTCTGACGGGTCGCGTACGGTCGACCCGCGGACCGCGATCGTCGTTCCGATCGAGCTCCCGGCGGCGCTCGAGCGGCTGCGGCTGGCCGAGGACCCCATGGCCGGGCTCGGCGTGCCGGCCCACGTCACGCTGCTGTTTCCGTTCATCCCGCGCGGCTCGATCAGTGTCGCTAGGCTGAGCGACGTCGCGACGATCGCCGAGCGCGAGCCGAGCTTCGAGGCCGCGCTCACTGCGGTCCGACGGTTCCCGTCGTCCGAGCCCGCGATCGACGCCGTGCTGTGGCTCGCTCCGGAACCGGTTGAGCCGTTCCTCCGGCTGACCGCCGCCATCGCTGCGACCTACCCGGACTACCCGCCCTACGGCGGCATCCACGACGAGGTCATCCCGCACCTGACCATCGCGACCGGGAGCGTCGCCGGCTTCGATCACCTGGAGGCCGAGATCCGAGGACATCTACCGGTCCTGTATCGCGTCGGCGAGGCCGCGCTGCTGCTCGAGGACGAGGCTGGCCGCTGGTCGGTGGGGGAGCGGTTCCGACTCGGTTGATCAGGCCGCCAAGGCCGATCGAACCTCGGGCAGCCGGCGCATGGTCTCGAGGTCGAACGGGTTGCGGAAGATCCAGATGACCTCGGAGATGCCAAGGGTCTCGAAGCGCCCGACGTAGGCGGCGACCTCGTCGGGTGGCCCGCCGGCGTTGAGCCCTCGCTCGGAACCGTCCGACCCGGTCGGCGCGACGATGTCGTGCGCCGCCAGGTAGCGCTCGTGGTCGCGCTGGGCCTCCGACTCGGAGGCGCGAATCACCACTTCCATCGTGACCGTTCGCTCGATCGACTCGAACGGCCGCCCGATCTCCTCGCAGCGCTCGCGTAGCACCGCCGAGGTCTCGGCGATCCGGTCAGGCTCGCCGTAGCCGTTCCACAGGTCGGCGTGGAGGGCCGTGGTCCGCAGCGTCTTTCGTGGGCCAGAGCCACCGATCAGCAGCGGCAGTCGGTCCTGGATGGGCCGCGGCTGGCACAACGCGTCGACCATCCGGTAGAAGCGGCCGTTGTGCGTCACCTTCTCCCCGGCCAGCAGCCGCTCGATCAGCTCGACGGCCTCCTCGAGCCGATCGAGGCGCTCGCCGAAGCCGGCCCCGAAGTCCAGCCCGAACGCCTCGTGCTCGCGCTCGAACCAGCCGCCCCCGAGGCCGAGGATGAAGCGGCCGTGCGAGAGATGGTCGAGCGTCGTCGCCATCTTGGCGGTCAGGCCCGGGTTCCTGAACGTGTTCGCCGACACGAGATGGCCGAGCCGGACGCGCTCCGTGAGCGGCGCGATGGCGGCCAGCGCCGTCCAGCCCTCGAGCTTGGGAGCGCGCCAGTCGCCCTCGTCGGACAGCAGGTGATCGTCGAGCCAGATCGTGTCGAAGCCCGCACTCTCGGCCGCCAGGGCGGCGTCGCGCAGCGCCGGCCAGTCGGTCCGCTGGATCCAGAACGCAGCCCCGAATCGCACGTGCGTATCGTAGGCTCGCGACGTGGCCGCCACCGATGCCGTCGCCGCTCCAGGTCCGGATTCCGTGCTCCAGGAGATGATCATGCGCTGGTATGCGGAGCACGGCCGCGCCCTCGCCTTCCGCGGCACGACCGATCCGTGGGCGATCCTCGTCTCGGAGGTGATGGCTCAGCAGACTCAGGCCGCCCGCGCCGCGGCAGCATGGGCGGGCTTCATGGCGGCCTTCCCGACACCGGCCGCGCTGGCGGCGGCCTCGCCCGCGGCCGTCGTTCGGGCGTGGCGCGGGCTCGGCTACAACCGCCGCGCCCTGGCGCTGCGGGCAGCCGCGACTCGCATCGTGGCGGACCACGCCGGCGAGGTTCCGGCAGACATCGCGGCCCTCGAGGCACTGCCCGGGGTCGGGCCGTATACGGCCAGGGCCGTCGCCGCGCTTGCCTACGGCCATGCGGTCGGCCCGGTCGACACGAACGTGCGGCGGGTCCTGACCCGGGCCTTCTTCGACGACCCGCCGTCGGCGCGCGGGCTCCAGGAGTTCGCCGATCGCATCGTCCCGGCGGGCGATCCGGGAGCCTGGACGCACGCCCTGATGGACGTCGGGGCCCGTCTTTGCCGGCCGCGCGCGCCGCGTTGTCGCGAGTGCCCGCTCGTGACGACCTGTCGCCATGCAACCGGCGGTGGCGACGCCGTGGCTGGTCGTCCGTCCGGGTCGCCGGCGTCGCGCATCGGACGTCGTCGCACCCCCGCGCCACCGTTCGCCGCCACCGCCCGCTGGCTCCGCGGCCGGATCGTCGACCGCCTGCGTGACGGCCCGGACGGGGCGTGGGTCCGAATCGATGGACCCATCGGAGACCACGCCCCGGAGATCGTCGCCTTTGAGCTCGATCGCCTTGCGGCCGAGGGCCTGGTCGAGCGCCATCCCGACGACCACTACACGGCGCGGCTGGCGACGTGACCGGCCGACGAACCGGTCAGTTGGTCCACGCGGCCCCGTACGCGGTGACTCTCGGCAGGCTGTCGTGCAGGCATTGAATCTCGATCCTGGCTCCGTGAAGGGAAGCGCCCCGACCACGAGGCCGCTCGTTCGCGGCATCCTCATCGCCATCGGCGCGTTGAGCCTGGCTGTCGCTGCGCTCGGCGTCGTGCTGCCGGTCGTGCCGACGACCCCGTTCGTGCTCCTGGCGGCGGCGTGCTTCGCCCGGGCGTCCGACCGGCTCCACGCCTGGCTGCTGCGGAACCGCTGGTTCGGGCCGCCGCTCGAGCGCTGGCAGACCAGCCGCAGCATCTCGCCGCGGGCCAAGTGGACGGCGATCCCGCTGATCGCGGTATCGGTCACGGCCTCGGCGCTGCTCGTGGGCGAGGAGCTGATTCTCCAGGGGCTCCTTCTTGGGACCGGCTTGATCGTCGCGCTGTTCCTGCTGCGTCTCCCGACCCGCGCCTGAGGTCGCGCCGCGGGCTCGGCTACGCTTCGGGGGTGACCACGAGCTCGACCTCGGCCGCGGCCGAGACGGCCTCCGCGCTGCCCGCCGACGACCCGGAGCTGTTCGAGCTCGACCTGCGCGGCCTGCGCCAGCGCTGGGCCGGCGCCGCGGCCCGCGGGCCGATCGGGGCTGAGGCGATGGCGGGCGCCGATCGTCGGGCCCAGGCGCTCGGCGTGCCAGGGCGGCAGCTGATGGAGCATGCCGGCACCGCCGTCGCCGCCGCCGCGAAGGCGCTCGCCGAGGCGACCGGGCGGTGGGGCCGGGCGCCGATCCTCGTGCTGGCCGGTCCGGGCAACAACGGCGGCGACGGCTTCGTCGCGGCACGCCAGCTCGCGGCGGCGGGCGCGAGCGTCGTCGCGGTGCTCGTCTCGACGAATCCGCGGCCGGCGACGCCCGACGCCGCCCGCAACTGGGACCGCCTCGACGCGGAGCCGAAGGTCAACCGGGTTCATGCGTCGAGCCCGCGCGAGCTGAGCATGCTCGGCCAGCACGTCGAGCGGGCAGCGGTCGTCGTCGATGCGCTGCTCGGGACCGGCGTCCACGGCGTGCTCCGCGATCCGATCCGCTCGGCCGTGGAGCTGCTCCTGCGAGCGCGCGCAAAGGGCGTCCCGGTCGTCGCCGTCGACACGCCCACGGCGGTCGACCTGTCGTCGGGCGATCCGACCGACCCCGTCGTCCGGGCCGACCTGACGGTGACGTTCCACCGGCCGAAGACGGGCCTTCTGACGAAGCGTGGCGCGGCCCTCGCGGGTAAGGTCCTCGTCGCACCGATCGGGATCCCGCGCGAGGCTGATCGTGGCTGACGCAGGCGGACCGTCGGCGGGTGGCGATCGCGAGGACGGCATGCGTCAGGTCGCCGGCCGCAGGGTTCTGGTCGTGGCGACCGTCGCAGTCGCGCTCGTCCTCGGCGCCGCGGTCCTGACGAGCGTCATGCCGACCGACGTCCAGCGGGTCATCTTCCACACGCCGCTCCTGATCGCGATCCTGATCGGCGGAACCGCGCTCGTCCTGTGGCGGGTGGCCGTTCGGCGCTCGCCCGACACGTAGCGCGACGAGGCACTGACCCTCGTGGAGCGGGACTGGGACCCGGCGAGCTGGGAGGTCGGCCTCATGGAGGCGGCCGAGCCGGCGGCCCTTCCCGGCCCGGCCAAGCGAAAGGCCGCGCTCGAGCGCCTGGCCGACGAGCGGTTCGACCTGCTCGTGGTCGGCGGCGGCATCGTCGGCGCGGGAGCGCTGCTCGACGCGGCGAGCCGGGGATTGCGGGCCGCGCTCGTCGAGCAGGAGGACATCGCCTGGGGCACGTCGAGCCGCTCGTCGCGGCTGATCCACGGCGGCCTCCGATACCTCGAGCAGCTTCGCTTCGGCCTCGTGGCGGAAGCCCTCGACGAGCGATCGCGGCTGCTGCGGCTGGCTCCCCACCTCGTGACCCTCGAGCCGTTCCTGTTCCCGATCTACGGCCTGCCGCTGGTTCACCGGGCGTTCTACGGCAGCGGCATCCTTCTGTACGACCTCCTGGGTGCGAGGCGTGACGGCGGCTTCGCGCGGCACCTGCGGCCGTCCGGCGCGCTGGAGTACGCGCCTCAGCTCCGGCGGCGAGGCCTGACCGGGGCGATCGTCTATCACGATGCGGTCGAGGACGACGCCCGACTCGCGGTGGCTGTCCTCCGAACGGCGATCCGACTCGACGCGGTCGCCGCGACGCGCGTCCGCGCCACGGCGCCGCTGTTCGATGGTGAGCGGATCATCGGCGCACGGGTCGTCGATCGCCTGACCGAAGCCGCCTTCGACGTCATGGCCGACCGGGTCATCGACGCAACGGGCGTGTGGGCCGCGCGTTCCGAGACCCGGTTCGCCGAGCTCCACGCCGACGAGCGCTTCGCTCCCAGTCGCGGCTCGCACCTGCTCATCCGCCACGATCGGCTGAAGGCCGAGGGTGGCCTGACGCTGCGCACGCGCGGCCGGGTCGTGTTCGTCGTCCCCTGGCCGGGCCACTGGATCATCGGCACGACCGACCATCCCGACCCGCGCCCGCCGGATGGCCTCTCGGCGCCGGGCGAGGACGTCGACGAGCTGATCGAGGTCGTCAATCGCCGCCTCGACATCGACCTGTCGCGAGGCGACATCGTGGGGACCTTCGCGGGCATGCGGCCGCTCGTGGGCGAGCCCGGCCGCTCGACCGTCAAGACCTCGCGCGAGCACCATGTCAGCGGCGAGGCGGGCGGCCTCGTCAGGATCTCCGGCGGGAAGTACACGACCTACCGGGTCATGGCCCGTGATGTCGTCGACGCCACGCTCGGCCGGCGGGAGGCCAGGCGACGTCCGTCGCGCACGAAGGAGCTGCCGCTCGTCGGGGCGGCCTCACGGGACGAGCTCGACCAGATCGCCGACAGCCTCGTCCAGCCGTTGCGGGACGCGGCCGCCGCGAGGGGCGAGGCGGGAGCCCCGTGGCCGCCGCGGGTCGCCCGGCGGCTGGCCGATCGCCACGGCCGTCAGGCGGTCGACGTCATGGCTCTCGCGCGCGACCTTGACATGACCGCGCCGATCGGTCTCGGCATCGATCACCTGGAGGCAGAGGTCGTGTGGGCCGTCCGCCACGAGCTGGCGCTGACCGTGGATGACGTGCTGTCGCGACGGATGCGACTGGCGCAGGAGCTGCCGGACCGGGGCGCCGCGATCGCACGGCGGGTGGCCGACATCCTGGGCGACGAGCTGAGCTGGACCGCTCGCCGGCGAGAGCAGGAAGTCGCCGGGTACCTCGCGACCGCGCGACGCGAGTACGGCGTCCCGCGCTCGAGGCTCGAGTGACCACGCGAGCCGGCGAGCGCCTGATCCTGGCCCTCGATCAGGGCACGACCTCGTCGCGTGCGATTGCGTTCGGGCACGACGGCCGGCCGGTGGCCGTGGCGCAGGAGCCGTTCGAGCAGCGCTTCCCGGCACCCGGCCACGTGACCCACGACCCCGAGGCAATCTGGCAGACGCAGCTCGCCGTCGCGAGGCGGGTCGTCGCCGAGGTCGGAGGACCAGAACGGATCGCGGCGATCGGGATCGCCAACCAGCGCGAGACCACGATCGTCTGGGACCGGGCCACGGGCGCCCCGGTCGCCGACGCGATCGTGTGGCAGAGCCGGATCACCGCGCCGGCGTGCGAGCGGCTCCGAGCGGCGGGCCACGAGCCGCTGTTCCGCGAGCGGACCGGCCTGCCCCTCGACGCGTACTTCTCGGGGCCCAAGATCACACACCTGCTCGACGCCGACCCCGGGGCCGGTCTTCGGCAACGGGCCGAGCGCGGCGAGCTGGCGTTCGGGACCGTCGATTCGTTCCTGCTGTGGCGCCTCAGCGGTGGCCGGATCCATGCGACCGACGTCTCGAACGCCAGCCGGACGCTGCTGTTCGACATCCACCGGCTGGCCTGGGACGACGAGCTGCTTGGCCTCGTCGGGGTGCCGCGCCCGTTGCTGCCCGTGGTGCGGCCCACGGCCGGCCGATTCGGCGACACGGACCCGTCGCTGTTCGGGCGGCCGATCCCGATCGCTGCCCTCGCCGGCGACCAGCAGGCGGCGACGTTCGGCCAGGCCTGTTTCGAGCCGGGCCAGGCGAAGAGCACCTATGGCACCGGCGCGTTCCTGCTACTCAACACCGGCGATCGACCGCGGGCCTCGGCGAACGGCCTGCTGACGACCGTCGGGTGGCAGCTCGAGCCGGGCGGGCCGGTCACCTATGCCCTCGAGGGCGCAGTATTCTCGGCCGGCTCGGCCGTCCAGTGGCTTCGAGACGGGCTCCGGGCGTTCGATGACGCGGCCGACGTCGAGGCCCTGGCGGCGTCGGTCCCGGACACGGACGGCGTCTACCTCGTGCCGGCGTTCACCGGGCTGGGCGCCCCGCACTGGGATCCCGATGCCCGCGGCACGATCGTTGGGATCACCCGCGGCACGACGCTGGCCCACCTCGCCCGGGCGACGCTCGAGGCGATCGCCTTCCAGGTCGGCGACGTCCTCGAGGCCATGGCGCGCGACGGCGGGGCGCCCGCCACAGAGCTGCGCGTCGATGGCGGGGCGGCGGCCAATGACTTCCTGCTCCAACTCCAGGCCGACGTCCTCGGCATGCCGGTCGAACGGCCCGTCGTGGCCGAGACGACCGCCCTCGGCGCGGCCTACCTCGCCGGGCTCAGCGTCGGCTACTGGCTCGACCTCGACGACGTCACGGTGAACTGGGCCCTCGATCGGCGCTACGAGCCGGCGATGACGTCGCAGCGCCGGACGACGCTGCAGCGCGGCTGGCGCCGGGCCGTCAGGCGCTCGCTCGGCTGGGCCGAAGGCGCGCAGGGAGGCGACGCGCGATGAAATGCAGGGCTAGTCAGATCGCAGGCGACCGCGTATCCTCGTCCAGCCCAAATGTCGCGGCGAGGCCGCGACTGCATACGCGAAGACCACCTCGAACCGGACTCCTCTCACGGCTGACGCGAGACCCGAGCGGGATCGCGGCGGTCGACGAGAGGAGTTTCGTTGTACACGGATAAGACCCTTACCTGCGCGGACTGCGGTCAGCAGTTCGTTTTCACAGCGTCCGAGCAGGATTTCTACGCCCAGCGCGGCTTCACCGAGCCACGCCGCTGCCCGGCTGATCGCGCCGCCCGCAAGGCTGCCCGCCAGTCGTCCGGCGCCGGCTACTCGTCGGGCTACGGCGAGGCCGGCAGCTACGGCGGCGGTGGCTATTCGAGCGGCGGCAGCTACAGCTCCGGCGGCTACGATCGTGGCCCCCGCGAGATGTTCAGCGCCACCTGCTCCAACTGCGGCAACGAGGCGAAGGTCCCGTTCCGCCCGACGAGCGGCAAGCCCGTCTACTGTTCCGACTGCTTCCGCACGATGCGGGGCTAGGGAGCGCCTACCGATACCCAAGACTCCTCTCGGCACGCGGACCCACGTTGAGGGCCGCGGAACCAGAGCCAGTTCCACGACCCGGGTTGTCAGCCGACCCGGGTCGTTCGATTCTCGGGCTAGGGGCCGCCGCTGCGGCGGCCATCCAGCATCCCCAGGTCGAACTTGCGCTCGGTGCCCCGCAGGAGCCGCTCGATGTTGTCGGCGTGGGCGATCCAGATGAGCGCCGGACCGGCCGCCGCCCAGGCGAGGTACGCCGGCGGCACGGCGCCGGAGGCAACCGCCCAGATCAGCAGCATCGCCGGGAACATCGCCGCCGAGCCGAGCAGCGAGCCGAGCGAGACATAGCGAGTCGCCAGGATCACGAGGACGAAGACCGGCGTGGCGAGCACGACGGTCAGCGGCTGAAGCACGAGCATCGTCCCGACACCGGTCCCGACGCCACGACCGCCGCCGGCGAAGCGAAGGAAGACGGAGCGAACCGCACCGATGACGGCAGCCGCCGCGACGAGGACCTCGACCAAGGCGTCGCCCCCGGTTGCCCAGCGCGCCACGAACACCGGCACGGCACCCTTCGCGAGGTCGCCCAGGACGACCACCGCCGCCCAGCGCGGGCCGAACGCACGCAGCGCGTTCGTGCCCCCGGTCCGTCCGGAGCCGATCGAGCGGGGGTCGGGTCCGCCGGTCGCCCGAGCGACCAGGACGCTGACCGGGATCGACCCGGCGAGATAGGCCAGGACGATCAGCAGCACCCGAACGAGGAGGTCGACCATCGCCTTCCATGCACGGTGGGGAGCCCGACGGCCGGGAGTCTAGCACCGGGTGGATCCCCGACCGCCGTTCGGTTGCGGCCTTCCAGAGGCCCGCCTACCATCCTCCCGATGATCCACCCGACGCACTGACCGATGGCCGTCGGCTCTTCCAACGACTTCGACCTCGTGGTTCTCGGCGCCGGGACTGGCGGCTACACGGCCGCCTTCCGAGCCGCCCAGCTGGGCCTCAAGGTCGCCCTCGTCGACGAATCGAAGATCGGCGGGACGTGCCTCCATATCGGCTGCATCCCGACCAAGGCGCTGCTCGAATCGGCCGCCTTCGTCGAGCGGGTCCGGCACGCCAAGGAGTTCGGGTTCGAGACGTCCGAGCCGGTCGTCGACTTCAAGGCCATGGCCGCCCGACGCGACCAGGTCGTGAAGCGCCTGTGGACCGGCCTCAAGAGCCTCATCGACAAGAACAAGGTCACCTGGATCGCCGGCCGCGGGACGCTCGACGGGCCGCGAACGGTCCGCGTCCAGATGGCCGCCGACGCCGACAACCCCGGCGGCGAGCGAGTCCTGCAGGGCACCGACGTCATCCTCGCCACCGGCTCGCGGGTCAAGTCGCTCCCGGGTCTTGAGCTCGACGGCAAGCGAATCGTGACGTCCGACGACATCCTCCGGATGGACAGTCTGCCCAAGGACGTCATCGTCGTGGGGGCCGGCGCGGTCGGCGTCGAGTTCGCGTCGATGTACCACGACCTCGGCGTGAAGGTGACGCTCCTCGAGTACCTGCCGTCGCTCGTCCCGCTCGAGGACCTCGAAGTCGGTCGGGCGCTCGAGCGGTCCTTCACCAAGCGCGGCATCAGCGTCATGACCAGCGCCCGCTTCGACCCGGAGGCGGTCAAGGTCTCGAAGTCGGGCGTCAGCCTCTCGGTCGGCCCCGAGGGCAAAGACGCATCGGAGATCTCGGCCGAGATGCTGCTCGTGGCGACCGGCCGGGCGCCGAACGTGGAGGACGTCGGGCTCGAGACGACGAAGGCCGAGCTGGAGAAGGGCTTCGTCAAGGTCGACCTGCGGACGATGCGGACGCGGGAGCCGCACCTCTACGCGATCGGCGATCTCGTCGGCGGGCTGATGCTGGCCCATACCGCGGCCCACGAGGGCCTTCTCGCGGCCCACGTGATCGCCGGCGACAAGGACGTTCACCCGATGGACTACACGATGCAGCCCCGGGCGACCTACAGCCGGCCGGAGATCGCGTCGGTCGGGCTGACCGAGGAGCAATGCAAGGAGCGCGGCCTCGACTACAAGGTCGGCAAGGTCCCGTTCCAGGCCATCGCCAAGGCGCTCATCGGCGGCGAGTACGAGGGCTTCGCGAAGGTCATCGGCAGCACCGAGACCGACGACCTCCTCGGCGTCCACGTCATCGGGCCGCATGCCACGGACCTCATCGCCGAGGCCTCGCTGGCGTTCACCCTGGACGCCACGCCGTGGGAGGTCGGGGCGGCGACGCACCCGCATCCGACCCTCGCCGAGGTGATGGGCGAGGCCGCGATGAACGTCGACAGGCGGTCGATCAACTTCTGATGGCCAAGTCGAAGCCGGGCGTTGGCGTCTCGGACCTTGCGGCGTCCGTCGGCCTGACCGACGACGACCTCTTGGGGATGTATCGCGTCATCGCAACGGCCCGCGCCGTCGACGAGCGGATGTGGATCCTCAACCGCGCCGGCCGAATCCCGTTCGTCATCAGCGGCCAGGGCCACGAGGGCGCCCAGGCGGCGATCGCCTGGCCGCTCAAGCGCCGGTTCGACTGGATCGCGCCGTTCTATCGCTCGATCGCGACCTGCCTGACGTTCGGGATGTAGGCCCGCTACATCCTGACCGCGCAGTACGCGAAGGGAATCGATCCTTCCTCTGGCGGGCGCCAGATGCCGGGCCATTACGGCAACGTCGAGAACAACCTCGTGTCGCTGTCGTCACCTGTCGCGACCCAGATGCTCCACGCCGTCGGGATCGCGCTCGCGGCAAAGATCCGAAAG
>DATHRO010000116.1:0-10778 GCA_035465135.1 Candidatus Deferrimicrobiaceae bacterium | reverse complement strand
GGGTCTCGTGCCCTACACGGTCGAGAAGGACCCGAAGTCGGACGGCATCCTCGTCAAGCTCGCCAACGACAAGGCGTACACGCCGCCCGAGATCAGCGCGATGATCCTGCAGAAGCTCAAGGCGGACGCGGAGGCGTACCTCGGCGAGAAGGTCACCGACGCGGTCATCACCGTCCCGGCCTACTTCGACGACACGCAGCGCCAGGCGACCAAGGACGCCGGCCGGATCGCCGGCCTCGACGTCAAGCGGATCATCAACGAGCCGACCGCCTCGGCCCTGGCCTACGGCCTCGACAAGAAGCACGACGAGAAGATCGCGGTCTATGACCTTGGCGGCGGGACGTTCGACATCAGCATCCTGGAGCTCGGTGACGGTGTCTTCGAGGTCAAGGCCACCAACGGCGACACCCATCTCGGGGGCGACGACTTCGACCAGAAGATCATCGACTGGCTGCTGGT
The DNA here is from genome assembly GCA_035465135.1 of Candidatus Deferrimicrobiaceae bacterium. GTDB lineage: Bacteria > Chloroflexota > Limnocylindria > Limnocylindrales > CSP1-4 > UBA5189. The sequence continues at coordinate 10,319 of DATHRO010000116.1, read as the reverse complement.
CGAGTTCAAGAAGGACCAGGGCATCGACCTGTCCAAGGATCCGCAGGCCCTGCAGCGCCTGAAGGAGGCCGCCGAGAAGGCCAAGATCGAGCTGAGCTCGACGGCCTCGACCGAGATCAACCTGCCGTACGTCACCGCCGACGCCTCCGGCCCCAAGCACCTCGTCATGACGCTGACGCGGGCCAAGCTGGAAGACCTCGTGAAGGACCTCGTGGTCAAGACCCGGGGCCCCGTCGAGGCGGCGCTCAAGGACGCCGGCCTGAAGGCCTCGGACATCGACGAGGTCATCCTCGTCGGCGGCCAGACCCGGATGCCGGCCGTGCAGGAGCTGGTCAAGGGCCTGTTCGGCGGCAAGGAGCCCCACAAGGGCGTGAACCCGGATGAGGTCGTCGCGGTCGGCGCGGCGATCCAGGCCGGCGTGCTCGGCGGCGAGGTCAAGGACGTCCTGCTCCTCGACGTCACGCCGCTGTCGCTCGGCATCGAGACGCTCGGCGGCGTCATGACCCGGCTCATCGACCGCAACACGACCATCCCGACCTCGAAGTCGCAGGTCTTCTCGACCGCCTCGGACAACCAGAGCCAGGTCGAGATCCACGTCCTCCAGGGCGAGCGCGACTTCGCGGCCGACAACAAGACGCTCGGGCGGTTCATCCTCGACGGCATCCCGCCGGCGCCGCGCGGCATCCCGCAGATCGAGGTCGCATTCGACATCGACGCCAACGGCATCCTCGACGTGCGAGCCAAGGACCGGGCGACCGGCCGCGAGCAGCAGGTCCGGATCACCGCTTCGTCGATGCTCTCGAAGGACGACGTCGACAAGATGGTCCGCGAGGCCCAGGAGCACGCCGATGAGGACAAGCAGCGGCGCGAGGAGGTCGAGACCCGCAACCAGGCGGAGCAGCTGACCTACCAGGCCGAGCGGACGCTGACCGATCTCGGCGACAAGGTCTCGGCCGAGGACAAGGCCGAGGTGGAGCGCGGGGTCGAGTCGCTGCGCGAGGCCCTCAAGGGCTCCGACATGGCCCTGATCCAGAGCGGCATGCAGTCGCTCGCCGGGACGCTGTCGCGCCTCGCGACGGCGGCCTATCAGGCGGCGTCGGCGGCTGCGGGAGATGGCAGTGACGGCGAGACCGGCGGTGAGTCGGGCGACGGCTCGGGCGACGGTTCGGGCGCGGCCGGAGAGAGCGAGGGAGAGCCGGCCGGCGCTGGCACCCGCTCCGGCGGCTCGGAGGGCGCCGACGGTGGCGCCGACGAGGCCGTCGAGGGTGAGTACAAGGAGGTCTAGCCCCGCGCGCCGCGAGTCAGTCCGCGGCCGCCATGTTGGCGAGCGCCATGCAGCGCCGGACGAGGGCCTCGACGTCGGGCGCGCCGCGCCGGTCGGTTCTCACGGCGCCAGCGTAGAGGCTGAGGCTCCGCCGGCTCGATAGACTCGGACAGGTGCCGCCCCGGCTGCCACCGCATCGCGAGCCCGCCGGGATCCAGGGCCGAAGGCCCGGCGATCGGAGGGTGCGCATCGAGCGCGTCGTGCCTCGTGAATACGAGGTTCGTCCGAGGCGCCGTGTCCGACGACCGCCCTCGGCCGCGGTCGTCCTGGTGGCCGGCTTTGCGTTCCTCATCGCGATCGGCACGGTGGTGCTGATCCTCCCGATCTCATCGGCGAGCGGCGCCTGGACCGACCCGATCGTGGCGCTCTTCACCGCGACCTCGGCCGTCTGCGTGACCGGCCTCATCGTCGTCGACACCGGCACCTACTGGAGCGGCTTCGGCCACGGCGTCATCCTCCTCCTCCTGCAGGTCGGCGGGTTCGGCTTCATGACCGGCTCGACGTTGCTGCTGCTCCTGCTGGTGGGGCGGCGAACAGGACTCCGCGACCGCGTCCTCGTCCAGGCCTCGACGGACACCGCGAACCTCGGCCAGGTCACGTCGCTCGTGAAGCGGGTCGCCGCCTTCACCCTGGTCGCCGAGGTGGTGGGCGCCATTGCGCTCGCGCTTGCGTTCGCGGCACGAGGCCAGGATCTGCTCGGCGCCGGCTGGTGGGGCGTGTTCCACTCGATCTCGGCGTTCAACAACGCCGGGTTCGATCTCGTCGGCGAGTTTCGGAGCCTGTCGCCCTATCGAGACGATCCCCTGGTCCTGATCCCGGTCGGGATCCTGATCGTGCTCGGTGGGCTCGGCTTCGCGATCGTCGGCGACGCGGTGGCGAAACGACGCTGGCGTCGCTGGGCGCTCGAGACCAAGCTCGTCCTGCCGACGACGGTCGCGCTGATCGCCGCCGGGACGCTGGCCATCGGCTGGTTCGACTGGGACAATCCGGCGACGCTCGGCGCCCTGCCGCCGGAGCAGCGCCCGCTCAACGCACTCTTCGAGGCCGTCACGCTGCGAACGGCCGGCTTCTCGACGCTCCCGACCGGCAGCCTCACGAGCGCCACACTGTTCGCCGTGATCGCACTGATGTATATCGGCGGGGCGTCGGGCTCGACGACCGGAGGGATCAAGGTCAACACGTTCGTCGTTCTGCTCGTGGCGATCGTCTCGACGGCTCGCGGCCTTCCGTCGGCCACCGCCTTCGGCCGGCGGATCTCGCACGTGCTCGTCTACCGGGCCCTGTCGATCGCGCTGCTCGGGATCGCGGTCGTGTTCCTCGTCGGGCTCGGCCTCGAGGTGATCGGCGCGGGGAGCTTCACCTTCGTCCAGGGCCTGTTCGAGGCCGTCTCGGCGGTCGGTACGGTCGGCGCGTCGACCGGCATCACCCGCGAGCTCGCCGATCCGGCGCGGCTGCTCATCGTCTTCGCGATGTTCGTCGGTCGGCTCGGACCGCTTACGCTCGTGGTCGCGCTCGCAGCGCGGGCGCGGCCCGTCTCACACCGACCCGCGGTCGAGTCGCTGCGGATCGGCTGATCGTGAAGGGAGCGAGATGAAGCACTCCGTCCTGGTCATCGGCATGGGTCGCTTCGGCAGCGCCGCCGCCCGGGAGCTGATGGCCCTCGGGCACGAGGTCCTCGCGGTTGACCGCGACGAGGCGCCGATCAATGACATCTCGCCCGACGTGACCCACGCGATCCAGGCCGACGCCAGCGACGAGGACGCCCTCAAGGACATCGGCGCCGCCGACTTCGACCACGCGATCGTGGCGATGTCGAGCGCCTCCGAGGCGAGCATCTTCGCGACGATGGCGCTGCGGAATCTGGGCGTCAAGAACATCATCGTCAAGGCCGCCTCGACGCTCCACGGCCGGATCCTCGAGCGCGTCGGTGCGTCGCGGGTCGTGTATCCCGAGCGGGAGATGGGCGCCCGCGTCGCCCACTCGTTCAGCATCCCCAACGTCATCGACTACCTCGACGTCGCGCCGCTGTTCGGGATCGTAAAGGTCCGGCCGCCGGCGTCATTCGCCGGCCGCACGCTGCGCGAGCTGGACATCCCTGGCCAGCTGTCGTTGACGCCGATCGCGGTCCGTCGCGGCAACAACGTGACCGTCAATCCGCACCGCGACGAACGGATCGGGGAGACCGACGAGCTGATCCTCATCGGCCTCGACGAGCGCCTCGAGCGTCTCGAGGGCTAGCGGCTCCGGCGAGTCGTCAGCGCAGGAAGAGCGGGATCCCCGGCGCGAGCGCGGCGGCGATGAGCACAACCATGTAGGCCGCGAGCAACAGCAGCCCGACGGCGAGATGGAGGCGGATGTTGGCGCCCATGATCGCCATGAGGCCGTAGGGGTTGTCGTAGTTCGGGCGCAGGCCGTCGTGGATCCGTCTCGCCAGCGGGATCGTGACGAGGACCAGCAGGGTCGTCAGCGGCAGGATCCCGGCGAGGACCCCGACCACGACCGCGCCGTAGGCAGCGAGGACCGCCGCGTCGTAGCCGCGGATGACGGACTCGGGCGACCAGCGCACCGGGAGCGTCCGCTTGCCGGCATGGGCGTCACCGCGCCGGTCCGGGATCTCGTTGACGTACAGGATCAGCGCGACGAGCAGCGCGACCGGGATCGAGGCCACGAACGGCTCCCAGGCCAGGGCGCCGCCGCTCTGGACGACGTACGCGCCAAGCAGCATGAGCGGCCCGAAGCCGATCGCCACGACGACCTCACCGAGGCCGCGGTAGGCGAGCTTCAACGGCGGGGCGGTGTAGCCGACGCTCAGCACGATCCCGAGAACGCCGATCGCGAGCAGGGCCGACGAGCCGCGGGTCGCGAGCAGGATCAGGCCGACGAGCGCCGCACCCGCATAGAGCGCCGCCGCGATCGTCGCCATCTGCTTCAGCGACAGCAGCCCGTACTGGATCACTCGCGAGCCGCCGCTGAACTGCGTCGGGGTCACGTTCGCGTCATCCGCGCCCTGCGCGGTATCGAACACGTCGTTGGCGGTATTGACGCCAAGCTGGACGAGCGAGGCCCCGACGACGGTCAGGACGGCCGGCCACAGCTCGAAGAAGCCGTGGGCAGCGGCGATCGCGATCCCCAGCAGGACCGGCACGATCGTCGCCGTCAGGAACGGCAGGCGCGTCGCCCGAAGTGTCAGCCAGCCGAGCGAGAGGCGCGGCTTGACCGGGGTGCCTCGCTCCGCCGACAGCGCATCGAAGTAGCGGCGCGACTGTCCGACCGAGCGCTCCGAGTACTCGAAGAACGGCAGCTCCTGTTCGTCCCAGCCCCAGGCCGACTCGGCCCGGAGAGCGAGCCGACCACCAGCGGCTGGGGCGGCACGGCCCCAGACGGTCACGTGGCGCCGCTCGTCGTAGCCGTAGCCGGGCTGCGGCCGGATGTGCGAGCCGGTCAGCGAGACCTCGCGATCGCCGGGCACGGTCAGCCCGGCCGGTGGCTCGAAGGAGGCCGTCTGACCCTCGGCGGCGACGGTGGCGCGAACGGCGACGCTGACCGGGTAGCCGGCCGAGCCGACCCAGGTCAGGACGTGGTGGGGATAGCCGGCCAGCTTCGCCAGGCCGACCGCCGGTTCGAGCGCCGGCGTGCGACGCATCACGCCGCCTCCTGCGCGAGCGCGACGATCTCGGGCGCCGTTGCGGCCTCACCGTCCGGCCAGTAGAGGGCTCGACGGGGGGTGATCTCGATCAGGGCTCGCTCGAAGAAGAGCGGCAGCGCGACGCGCTGCTTCAGGAAGGCCACGATCGCCGGCTCCTTCGCCTCCCAGATCGGGAGCAGCCGCTCCCAGCCGCCGTGGGGGTCCTCCTCGATGACCCGGGCGTCGCCCTGGATCGTCGCCCGATCGGTTCGACCGCCGACGGCCACCGGATCGGTGATCGACAGGGCGACCTTCGGGTTCGCCCGGACGTGATCCAGCTTGCGACTGAAGAGGACCGAAGACGTGAGGTAGATCCGCTGGCCGTCGTAGAGCGGGATCAGCGGGTAGGTGATCGGCCGGCCGTCGTCGCGGACGACGGTCAGCTCGCCGACGAGCGCGGCGTCGAGGAGTCGCTCGACCGGCTCGGGCAGCGTTGCCACGGTGGCTCCTTCAGGCGTTCGTAAGCTGCAATGCAGTTTAGTGCTACCCGAGGCTAGCACGTTCTTTGGAGGGACGTCTTCGCGGCGCCCAGGCGCGACGGCGGTCAGGCCGGCTCGACGAAGATCGACGCGAGGCGGCGCTGGGTCAGCGGGCCGATCGCCAGGCCGAAGTCGACGTATCCCTCGAGCGATCCAAAGCCCCGCCGCATCTCGTCGAGGCCGGTATCGAGGTAGGCCGGTCGCGCTTCCATGAACGGCTTCAGGAGCTCCGGGTCGCCACCCCGGCCCGCGAACTGGTCGTAGAACTCGCGCCGGATCGGCTCGAGCTCGGCGTTGCTGGCGAGGTAGTCGTCGAGGACGTCCTCGTAGGCGACCCCGAGCATGAGCAGCAGCACGGCGAGGATCCAGCCAGTTCGGTCCTTGCCGGTGGTGCAGTGAACGACGGCAGGCAGGGTGCCGCGGACCGAGAGGTCGGCCAGGACGCGGTGGTAGGCCTGGCGGGCACTCGTCAGGTTCACGAAGTCGCGATAGCGCGTCCGGAACATCGGCTCGGCCCGCCCCGCCCCGAGCAGCTCCGCCGCTCGGTCCGGGTCGGCCAGCAGCGCGACCATCTGGGCGGGGTTGCTGTCCGGCCCCCTGGCGTCGCGGAGGACGTCCGCGACGACGTACGAGACGTCCGCGGGGAATCGCCCCGTCTCCGGCCACAGCTCGCGCTCGCCGGCCGTCCGCAGATCGAAGATCGTTCGAATGCCGCGCTCCGCGAGCACGGCCTGCACGCCCGGTCCCGAGCGGGCAAAGTCTGTCGAGCGGTACAGCAGGCCGCGGCGCACGGTTCCGCCATCGCGCGTCCGGAGGCCGCCGACGTCGCGGAAGTTGCGGACCGGGGCGGGTGCTGCGGCGCTGGGCGGTGGCGTCTGGACGGCGGGCGTGGGGGATCTCCTCGGGCTTGCTCCCGTCGCGGCGGCGACCAGATCGAAGGCTATCCGCGCGCAGCCCGGCGGCTGAGAGCCGTTCGGCCCGAAGTGCACCGGACCTCGAGGTGACCGCGGCTGAGGGCATCCGATGTCGCGACGCCCTTCGGCGAGGGGGAGGCAGCGTTTCCGGCTAGGATGGCGACCCCATGACCGAGTCCCTGGCGGGCGGCCACGACCCGCTGATCCACGCCCGCGGCCTGACGAAGCGGTTCGGCTCGTTCACCGCCGTCGATGCGATCGACTTCGACGTTGCGAAGGGCGAGGCGTTCGGGTTCCTCGGCCCGAACGGCGCGGGCAAGACGTCGACGATGCGGATGATCGGCTGCACCTCGCCGATCAGCGACGGCCACCTGACTGTCCTGGGGTTGGATCCCGAACGTGACGGGCCCCGCATCCGGGCCCGACTCGGGGTCGTGCCCCAGGAGGGCAACCTCGACAATGAGCTGACCGTCCGCGAGAACCTGATCATCTACGGCCGCTACTTCGGCCTGCCGCGCGAAGAGTGCGCCCGTCGTGCCGACGAGCTGCTGGAGTTCGTCCAGCTCGCCGACCGCGGCAGGGACCTCGTCGAGCCGCTGTCAGGCGGGATGAAGCGTCGCCTCACGATCGCCCGCTCGCTGATCAACGAGCCGGAGCTCATCCTCCTCGACGAGCCCACGACGGGCCTCGATCCGCAGGCTCGGCACCTGCTGTGGGATCGCCTGTACCGGCTCAAGCAGCGCGGCACGACTCTCGTCCTGACGACTCACTACATGGACGAGGCCGAACAGCTGTGCGACCGGCTCGTCGTGATGGACAAGGCCAAGATCGTAGCCGAGGGCTCGCCCCAGCAGCTGATCGAGCGCTACTCGAGCCGGGAGGTCGCCGAGTTCCGGTTCGCGCCCGGCGTCCAGGAGACGCTCGACGGCCAGCTGTCCGGCCTGGCGGATCGCATCGAGCGCCTGCCCGATCGGGTCCTCCTGTACGCCGACGACGGCGAGGCCGTCGTGATCGCCGCCCGCGACCGCGGCATCCATCCCGAGACCGTGCTCGTGCGGCGCTCGACGCTCGAGGACGTCTTCCTGCGGCTGACCGGCCGCTCGCTGATCGACTAGGCGCCGTGGCCGCGATCAGCCGACCGGCGCCCGAGCCCCGTCCCGCGGCCTGGCCGAAGCTGGCCCGCGTTGTCGAGCATCGGGCGCTGCAGTACCGGCGGACGTTCCGGGCGTCGATCTTCGGGTCGTTCGTGCAGCCGACACTGTTCCTGACGGCGATGGGGATCGGTCTCGGAACGTATGTCGACCGGGCTGGCGGTGGGGTCCTCGGCGAGCTCGGATACCTGCAGTTCCTGGCTCCCGGCCTGCTCGCCGCGGCGGTCATGCAGACCGGCTCGTTCGAGGCGATGTTCCCGATCCTCGGGGGCCTGCAGTGGAACCGGACGTTCCACGCGATGTACGCAACCCCGATCCGGCCGCGCGACATCGCCCTCGGCAACATCGTCTGGATTGCGATCAGGCTGCTGATGGTCGGGGTCTCGTTCGGGCTGGTGATCGTCGTCTTCGGGGCGGCTCGCCAGCCCCTGGCGCTGCTGGCCGCGGTGCCCGTGGCGGTCCTGACCGGCCTGGCCTTCGCGGCGCCGATCGCGGCGTTCACCGCGACGCAGCGTCGGCCCGACGCCTTCGCGTCGCTGTTCCGCTTCGGCCTGACGCCGCTGTTCCTGTTCAGCGGGACGTTCTTCCCGATCGCGTCGCTCCCGGCGGTCCTGCAGCCGATCGCCTGGCTGTCGCCGCTGTGGCACGGCGTCGACCTGTGTCGCGCGATCGTCCTGGGAACGGTCGGGGACGCGCCGCTGCTGGCCGTCGCCCACGTCGTCGTCCTGGGCGCGCTCGCCATCCTCGGAACGGCGGCCGCGTTCCGGACCGTCGCGGCGCGCCTGGAGCGAGGCTGAGGCCGGGCGAATGACGGCGCTTCGCATCACCCCGCTGCTGGCCTTCGGCAGCCGCCGCTCGCTGTGGGTCGTCGAGCGCAACCTGCTCGTGTACCGCCACTCGTGGCTGATGCTCTTCTCGGGCTTTTTCGAGCCGCTGTTCTACCTGCTCTCGATCGGCTTCGGACTGGGCCTCCTCGTGGGCGAGGTGACGGGGCCCGGCGGCCAGCCGATCCCGTACTCCGTATTCGTCGCGCCAGCCCTGCTGGCCGCCTCGTCGATGAACGGCGCGATCGTCGAGAGCACGTTCAACTTCTTCTTCAAGCTGACTTACGACAAGACATTCGCCTCGATGCTCTCGACGCCGCTGTCGCCGGCCGACATCTCGCTCGGCGAGCTGCTGTGGGCGCTCATCCGCGGCGGCCTGTACGCGACCGGGTTCCTGGCCGTCATGGTCGTGCTGGGGCTCGTCCGCTCGCCGCTGGTCGTCCTGACGGTCCCCGGCGCCCTGCTCATCGGGTTCGCCTTCGCCGCCATCGGCATGGCCGGCACATCGTTCATGCGGACGTGGCAGGACTTCGATCTCATCCAGCTGTTCATCCTGCCGATGTTCCTGTTCAGCGGCACGTTCTTCCCGATCGACGCCTATCCGGACGGCCTGCGCCTGCTGGTCCAGCTCACGCCGCTCTACCACGGGGTCGACCTGCTGCGCGGTCTCGTGACCGGGGTGGTCGGACCTCAGACGCTCGTCCATGTCGCGTACCTGGCGACGCTCGGCGTCCTCGGGCTGGTCATCGTGTCGCGGCGGCTCGACCGCCTGCTGCTCAAGTAGGACCCGCCGGGTGCCGGGCGGCGCGCAGCACCACGACGTCCTCCGCGACCTCGAAGCCGAGATCGTCAGTTGCGTCCGCTGCCCGCGGCTCGTGGCGTGGCGCGAGCAGGCGGCCCGGGACAAGGTCGCCCGGTTTCGCGACGAGCCCTACTGGGGCCGGCCGCTGCCGGGCTTCGGCGACGCCGACGCCCGGATCCTGATCGTGGGCCTCGCCCCGGCGGCCCATGGCGGCAACCGCACCGGCCGCGTGTTCACCGGCGACGCCAGCGGTGACTTCCTGTGGGCCGCCCTGCATGCCGTCGGGCTGGCCGATCGGCCCTCGTCGCGCCGCGCCGACGACGGCCTGACGCTGTTCGGGACGCGCATCGCCGCCGCGGTCCGCTGCGCCCCGCCGGCCAACCGGCCGACCGTCGCCGAGCGTGACGCCTGCGGGCCGTATCTGGTCCGAGAGCTGGCAGCGCTCGAGGCGGTGCGCGTCGTCGTCGCCCTCGGGGGCTTCGCCTGGGACGCCGTGCTGCGAACCTTCCGTGCGCTCGGCGCCCCGCCGACCCGGCCAAAGCCGCGCTTCGGCCACGGTGCCGAGGTCGCGATCGGCGGCTGGATGCTGCTCGGCAGCTACCACCCGAGCCAGCAGAACACCTTCACCGGCCGGCTCACCCGACCGATGCTCGAGGTCGTGCTCAGGCGTGCCGGGATGCTGGTTGATCGACACGGGTCAGCCGTTCGCGAATGAGGCGACGGCCCGTCCTGTGCAATCCGCCCGTATCCTTCGGCCTGCATGGCGATTCGCGACTACTACGAGGTTCTCGGCGTCGAGCACGGGGCCTCGGATGCCCAGATCAAGAAGGCCTTCCGGAGGCTGGCCCAGCAGTGGCACCCGGACGTCAACCAGGACGAGGCCGCCGCACAGCGCTTCAAGGAGATCAGCGAGGCCTACCAGGTCCTCTCCGACCCTGAGCGCCGGCAGCGCTACGACCTGTTCGGGACGGTCGAGGCCGGTGAACCGATGGCCGGCGGCTACGCTGGCTTCGCCGACATCTTCGACGCCTTCTTCGGCGCCGCCGCAGCCGGCAGCACCGGACGGCGCGGCCGCCCGGCCGCCGGGTCGGACCTGCGCTACGACCTCCGAATCACGTTCGAGGAGGCCGTCCTGGGCAC
>DATHRO010000115.1:0-3649 GCA_035465135.1 Candidatus Deferrimicrobiaceae bacterium | reverse complement strand
GAGCAGCGAGGCGTCGCCGGGGTCAGCCGGCGGATCGGCCCGGATCGGCTCAGGCGTCGGGTCGGTCATCCGTTCCACCGCCGGAACACGAGCGCGGCATTCTGACCGCCGAAGCCGAACGAGTTGTTGAGGGCAGTCGCCACAGCGCGGCGGGTCGCGACCTGCGGTGTCAGGTCCAGCCCGTCGGCGTTCGGGTCGGGGTCCTCGAGGTTGACCGTCGGCGGGATCTCGCCGCTCCGGATGGCCATGATCGTCGCGATCGATTCGATTGCCCCGGCCGCGCCGAGCGTGTGGCCGAGCATCGACTTGTTGGCCGTGATCGAGATGCCCGGAGCGGCTTCGCCGAAGATCGTCTGGAGCGCCTGGAGCTCGGTCCCGTCGCCCTCCGGCGTCGAGGTCGCGTGGGCGTTGACGTGCTCGACCTCGGCCGGCTCGACGCCGCCCTTCTCGAGGGCCCGTCGACCGGCCCGCACCGCGCCGGCGCCGCCGGGCGCCGGCAGGGTGATGTGGCTCGCGTCGGCCGTCGCGCCGTAGCCGACGACCTCGGCCAGGGGTTCGGCGCCCCGCGCCTCGGCGTGCGACAGCTCCTCGAGAACGAGCATCCCAGCGCCCTCGCCGATGACAAAGCCGTCGCGCCCGCGGTCGAACGGCCGCGACGCCGCCCCGGGATCGTCGTTGCGAGTCGAGAGGGCCTTCATCGAGCTGAAGCCGCCCACCACGGCCTCGTGGATCGCGGCCTCGGTGCCGCCGGCCAGCATCACGTCGGCATCGTCACGCCGGATCGTCTCCCAGGCCTCGCCGATGGCGTGGGCGCCGGTCGCGCAAGCCGACACCGTCGCGAAGTTCGGGCCGAGCATCCCGAACGCGATCGCGACCTGGCCCGAGCCGACATTCGCGATGCCCATCGGGATGAAGAACGGGCTGATCCGGTCCGGCCCTCGCTCGGCCATGAGCAGGACGTTGTCGAACATCGTCGCGACGCCACCCAGGCCGGAGCCGAGGATGACCCCGGTTCGCTCGGCCAGCGAGCCGTCCATCCGGCCGGGCAGGCCGGCCTGGTCGAGCGCCTGACGGGCGACGACCAGCCCGAACTGGATGTAGCGGTCCATCCGCCGCGTCTCCTTGCGGTCGAGAACACCGCTCGGGTCGAAGTCACGCACCTCGGCCGCGATCTTCGAGTCGACGCGCGACGGGTCGAATAGCTCGATCCGGCGGACGCCGGATCGGCCGGCGACGAGCCCGGCCCAGGTCGAGGGCACGTCGTTGCCGAGCGCGGTCAGCGCACCCATGCCGGTCACGACGACGCGGCGAGCGCCGTTGCGGATCACCGGACGAGCTTCCCGGTCCGGACGGTCGCGGCGCGATACACGTCGCCCGGCAGGCCGCGAGCCGAGATCGCGTTGGAGACGGCCAGCACGTCGAACTCGGCTCGGCGGATCTCGGCCGTGATCGAGGCCCGGCCCGGCTCCGCGCCGGCCACCGAGCCGCTGTCATCGGCTGCCGGTTCGTCGCCCGCCGCACCGCTATCCGGTTCCTCGTCCGGCTCAGTCGCGCCTGGCGCGGCCGGCTCGATCGTCACCAGTGCCCATGACGCGGTCGGCTCGCCGTCGAACACGTAGCCGGCACTGCCGTCGTTGACGATGATCTTCCAGCCGAACTCGCGGACGTCGGGCACGTGGGTATGGCCGCAGCAGATCAGCCGTGCGTCGGTTCGCGAGACGAGCTGGAGTACGGTCGACGGATCGAGATCCGTCGACAGGCCCTGGGTCTGGGAGCCCGGCGAGGCGTGGGTCACCAGCACGAGCGTGTCGTCGACCCACAGGCGCCGCTCGGCCGGAAGCCGGCGCAGCCAGTCCAGCTTTTCGTCGCCGAGCTCGTCCCGGGCCCACTCGGCCGCGGCTCGGACCGACTCGGGCACGCCGCCGTCGGCGTACCACGGGAAAGCCGCCGTGTAGTCGCCGTCGGCGACCGCGATGTCGGTGTTGCCCTGGAGGACGATCGCGCCGTCGGCCTCCATGGCCCGCACGGCATCGACGACCGCAGCCGGGTCCGGCCCGTTGAGCACGTGGTCGCCGGCCACGAGGACCAGGTCCGGCTTCTCGCGCTTGACGGCCTTGCGAACGGCCTCGAGCGCCAGGAGGTTGCCGTGGACGTCCGACAGGACCGCCAGCCGCGTCAGCGAAGCACCCCTTCCGGGGGAATGATGAAGCTCAGCGTGGCCTCGCAGGCGACCTCGCCCTCGACGCTCGCGACGCCCCGACCGCGACCGAAGCGCGAGCCCAGCTTGTCCATCGTCACCTCGAGGAGCAGCACGTCGCCCGGAACGACGACCCGCTTGAAGCGGGTGTCGTCGATCCCGGCGAACAGCCCGATCCGGTCGCCGAAGCCAGGCTGCCGGGCGACGTAGACGGCCATCGTCTGGGCCAGTGCCTCGACCTGCAGCACCCCGGGCATGACCGGCAGGCCCGGGAAGTGGCCCTGGGCCCACCACTCGGTGGCCGTGACGCCCTTGATCCCGACGATCCGCTTCGCGTCGGCGTCGTACTCCACGATCCGGTCGACCATCAGCATCGGCCAGCGATGCGGGATCAGTGCCTCGATCTCCTTCGTGGTCAGGACCGTCTCGGCCACCGGCGCCTCCGTCACCGTGCGGCTGCGGCCAGAAACGCCGCGCTCCCGATCCGATCGAGCATGTTCGTCGTCATCCGCCCCTCCAGGAAGGCCTCGTTCTCGAGCAGCGCCCGGTGGATCTCGACGTTGGTCGTCACCCCGTCCACGACGAGCTCCTCGAGCGCGGCATTGCCCCGGGCGATCGCGGTCGCCCGATCGGGGCCCCAGACGATGAGCTTGCCCAGCAGCGAGTCGTAGTACGGCGGGACCTCGTAGCCAGGGTAGAGGTGCGAGTCCATCCGGATCCCGGGCCCCCCGGGCGCGTGATAGCGCTCGATCAGGCCCGCGCCGGGACGGAACTCCTGGGCCGGGTCCTCGGCGTTGATCCGGAACTCGATCGCGTGGCCGCGCGGGGCCACGTCCGACTGACGCAGTCCGAGCGGCTCACCGGCCGCGATGCGCAACTGCAGCGCGACGAGGTCGATGCCGGTCAGCATCTCGGTAATCGGGTGCTCGACCTGGATCCGGCAGTTGATTTCGATGAAGTAGGCGTTGCCGTCCGCATCGACGAGGAACTCGAGCGTCCCGACGTTCTCGTATCCGGCCGCCACGACGGCCTTGATCGCCGCCTCCGCAAGCCGCTCGCGGGCAGCCGGGGCGAGGGCCGGCGTCGGCGCCTCCTCGAGGATCTTCTGATGTCGCCGCTGGACCGAGCAGTCGCGCTCGCCGACGTGGATCCCGTGCCCGAACCGATCGACGGCCACCTGGACCTCGACGTGGCGGTTGTCGTCGAGCCACTTCTCGAGATACAGCGAGTCATCGCCGAACGCGGCCTTGGCCTCCGAGCGGCAGACCCGGATGGCGGTCTCCAGCTCGCGCGAGGTTCGAACCATCCGCATGCCCTTGCCGCCACCGCCGGCCGAGGGCTTGATGAGCACCGGGTAGCCCAGCCGCGCGGCCTCGTCGAGAGCGTGCTGGTCGTCGCGCAGCATGCCGACCGAGCCGGGGATCGTGGCCAGCCCGAGCCCGCCGAGGAGGC
>DATHRO010000114.1:0-3625 GCA_035465135.1 Candidatus Deferrimicrobiaceae bacterium | reverse complement strand
AAGCGAGCGGCTTGCCGCGGGTGTGGATCGACAGGATCGCCCGCCGGCCGCGCATGTCCGGCCGATCGATGATCACGCGCCGATCGAAGCGCCCCGGCCGCAGGAGCGCCGGGTCGAGGACGTCCGGTCGGTTCGTCGCGGCGACGACGATCACGTTGGTGTTGGTGTCGAAGCCGTCCATCTCGACCAGGATCTGGTTGAGCGTCTGCTCGCGCTCGTCGTGGGAGCCACCGAGGCCGGCGCCGCGCTGGCGGCCGACCGCGTCGATCTCGTCCACGAAGACGATGCACGGGCTGTTGCGCTTGGCCTGGTCGAACAGGTCGCGGACGCGGCTCGCGCCGACGCCGACGAACATCTCGACGAACTCGGAGCCGGAGATGCTGAAGAACGGCACGCCGGCCTCGCCGGCGACGGCCCGGGCGAGGAGGGTCTTGCCGGTACCGGGCGGTCCGACGAGCAGCACGCCGCGTGGGATCCGCGCGCCGAGGGTGTTGAACTTCTCGGGGAACTTCAGGAACTCGACGACTTCCTGGAGCTCTGTCTTGGCCTCGTCGACGCCGGCCACGTCGGCGAACGTCACGACCTGCTTGTTGCCGAGGAACATCCGGGCCCGGCTCTTGCCGAACGACAGGGCCTGGTTATTGGTGCCCTGGGCCTGGCGCATCATGAAGTAGATGAAGCCGCCGATGATCAGCAGCGGCAGCAGCCCCGTCAGGACGAGCCCGATCCAGGAGTTGTCCTCGGCTCGCTCGACGATGTACTGGGCGCGGTCGAACGTGACGCCGCCGGCGTCAGCGGCCGCCTGGATGTCCTTGAGGTAGTCGGCGTTCACGCCCGGGACGCCGGGCGCGACGACCGTGTAGACCGTGCCGTCCTTGCCGGTGACGGTCAGGGTCACGTCCTTCTGGACGACGGTGGTGACCTGGCCCTGCGAAACCCTATCGAGGAACTGGCCCCAGCCGACCGGCTCGGGCGTGCTCGAGCCGGCGAACCACGTGTACAGCAACGCCGAGACGCCCATCACGAGGACGAGCATCAGCAGGCCGTTGCGCATGAACCTGGGATTCAAGAGAGGGAGCCTCCACGGCAGGCGGACCGTCGATCGAACGACGGTCCCGGCGATCGAGTATAGCGACGGACTCGCTGAGGGCCGTCTGAGAAGGCTGGTGCCAATCCGGGACCCAAGGGTCCTGCCGGCCGTGGAGCCAGGACGCACGCGGCCGCACGCTCGGTCGAGAGGATTGGTAGCTGGGACAGGATTCGAACCTGTGACCTAGCGATTATGAGCCGCTTGCTCTACCACTGAGCTACCCAGCCACGGCGGGCGATTCTACTCGACCTCCCGCAGGATGCCGGTCCGAACGTCGTATACGAGGCCGTGGATCGGCACGTCGAGGATTGCCGGATGCTCGCGCAGCGTCCGGACCTGGGCCGCGACCATGGCGTCGAGGTCCTCGAACGCCCCGAACTCGAGCACCGTCTCGTGGCCTGTCGACCCGGCGACCCGCGAGCGCAGGTCGGCCTCCGACGCGCCGTGCAGGCCGCAGCCGGTGTGGGCGATGACGACGATCTCGCGTGTCCCGAGCAGTTGCTGGCTCACCACCAGCGAGCGGATGGCATCCGCGCTGGCGAAGCCCCCGGCGTTCCGGATGATGTGAGCGTCGCCGGCCCGCAGGCCAAGGGCGTCCTCGACCGCGATCCGGGCGTCCATGCACGTCAGGATCGCCATCCCGGTCAGCGGCGCGGCGGTCAGCGCCGGGCGGTCGAAGATCTCGACGTAGCGAGCGTTCTCGGCAAGGAGGCGCTCGTACTCCGCGCTCACGTTGCGCGGCCAACCGCGGTCAGGCGCTCGCCGACGGGGGCGGCGAGGACGAACACGAGGTCCTCGATCGGGATCGTGACGGCCGGCACCGCTCCCCTCCACCCGGGACCAGCCCGGCCTAACCGTTCGACGCCAGGCGCGCCCCGTCGTCACGGGCCTGCCAGCGGAGGACGAGCATAGCCGTCCCGGATCGGGCTGCCCAGCTGGAAGCGAGGCCGTCGCGGTGCGGCGGGCGGGGGGTCAGCGGGGGCCGAACAAGGTCGCCAGCCAGACGTCCAGCGGCCGCTGGATCGCGGCGCTGGAGCCCAGGCGGGTGGCCGCCGAGCCCGGAGCGTCCGGCGCAAGGGGTGGCGCGTCGCCGCCCAGGGCGAACGCGATCTCGTGGCGGCCGCCGAGCCCGAAGCCGCGACCCTGCTGCAAGATGTAGTTCCGATCCTGGACGCGACCGAGGTCCGCCTCGAGGCGCGCGATCTCCTCGCGCAGTGCAGCGTTCGTGTCGCGCAGCCCCTCGGCCCGATAGGTGGCGGCACTCGCCTCGCCGACCTGGCGAGCGAACGAGAGCGCGAGCCAGCCGGCAAGGAGCACGCCGGCCATCGTGAACAGTCGCCGTCGCGACAGCGATGGCATCGGCAGCGTCGCCGGGTCAAGCTGGTGGCGACCCTCGGGTGCAGACGGTGGCGGCGGGTTCTGCGGCCGCGGCAGCGCCATCGCCCGTGCGGGCCGAACCGGCGGGTCCGGCATCGGCGCCCTGGCATCGCGCTCGCGCAGGAACGACGGCACGGCCGTCGGGTCGCGGCGCATCGGCCTGGGGCGGCCCTCGGGACGCATCTCGGGGTCGGACATCGGCCGCGAGCGTAGCTACGCGCTGAGCGGCCTGTCAACCGCAGAGCCGAATCGCCTCCGCTGTGACAGCCAAGGTGGCACGCGCGCGGGCGACCCTGCCGGTACACTCCACCAAAAAGAACGGATGTTCTATCTCGGGAGGGTCGAGGCATGCGCACGTACGCGCCGGCGAGCACCGAGACGGTGCTGGAGCGGCTCCTCGACGAGCCGTCGCTTGCCAACGGCGTCGTCCATCACGCAAGGATCCCGGCCCGGGAGGCCAGCACGGCGCCGTTCCCCGACTGGCTCGACCCACGGATCGTGCGCGGCCTCGAAACCCGCGGAATCACCTCGCTGTACGGTCACCAGGCGGAGGCGGTGTCCGCGGTGCACGACGGCGAGGACGTCGTCGTCGTGACCCCGACGGCCTCAGGGAAGACGCTGTGCTACGCGCTGCCCGTCCTCCAGGCGTTGGCCGAGGACCCCGCGGCCCGGGCGCTGTTCCTGTTCCCGACGAAGGCCCTCGGCCAGGACCAGGTCGCCGAGTTCACCGGGCTGGCCCAGGCGAGCGGCCTGGAGATCGCCGCGGCAACCTACGACGGCGACACGCCGGCCCCCATCCGGTCGGCGATCCGGACGGCCGGCCAGGTCGTCGTGAGCAACCCGGACATGCTCCACGCCGCGATCCTGCCGCATCACACCAAGTGGTTCCAGCTGTTTGAGCAGGTGCGGGTCATCGTCGTCGACGAGCTGCATACCTACCGTGGCGTGTTCGGAAGCCACGTCGCGAACGTGCTGCGGCGGCTCCTGCGGCTGTGCGAGCACTACGGCTCGAAGCCGGTGCTCGTGTGCTGCTCGGCGACCATTGGGAACCCGGCCGAGCTGGCGGCCCAGCTCACCGGCCGGGCGCCGCGGCTGGTCGACCGCAACGGGGCGCCGTCCGGCGAGCGGCATGTCCTGCTCGTCGACCCGCCGCTGCTG
>DATHRO010000113.1:0-5127 GCA_035465135.1 Candidatus Deferrimicrobiaceae bacterium | reverse complement strand
CCCGTCGATGTCGTTGCTCGAGCGCCTCCGCAGCGCCTTCTGGGGCGCTGCTCAGCCACTGGGTGGGGCCCTCGTGGCGGCTGGCCTGGTCGGCGTGCTGATCGGATCGGTCAACCTCGCCGGAATGCCGGCGGGCGCCGCTCCCGTGCCAGCCGGGGACGATCGCGAGGGTATCTCGGCGCCACAAGCCACGGGCGCTGCGGAAGCCGACTTCGGCGACGCGACGGACGGCGCAGGAGCCCGTCTGATGGCGGTCGATTCGCGCCCCCTCGTCCTCGCCGTGTCGCTCGGCCTCGGCCTCACCGGGTTGCTGCTGCTCGCGTCGGCGCGGCGCCGGGCCCGCGAATCGATCTGAGTGAGGGCGGCCGGTCCCGCGGTGGCGAGGGAACCGCTTCGACCCCACCGCCGTCCCTGCCTCGAGATGCCCGTTCCGAACGCACATCAGGCCCATGACGCGACCCTGATCGCCGGCCACGCCGCCGGCGATCTCGTGGGCACGGACCTGGTTCTCGCCAGCCGGCTCCTGGCCTCGTGCGAGAACTGCGCGCGCCTGCACGCCGACCTCCGCGCCATCGCGGCCGCGACCCGGGCCCTGCCCGCGGCGACCGCCGCGCCGCGGGACTTCCGCATCAGCCGCGCGGAGGCGGATCGGCTGCGCGGCGGCATCCTCCGCCGCCTGCTGCGACCATTCGCCGCGCCCTCGGCGGCACTCCGCCCGATGGCGGCGACGTTCAGCGGCCTGGGCGCCCTCGGGCTGACCCTGGTCCTCCTGCTCCCGGCATTCGGGGGCCCGGCAGCCTTGCCGCTGGCGGAGGGCGGCTTCCGTGCCGCACAGGACGCGGCCGCACCAGCTGAGCCGAACGTCGATCCGCGGCCCGGGAACGTTCTCGCCGGGCCGACGCCCGGCTACGAGGGCCTCGGCGGCGCGACCGCTGCCCCCGGGGAGCGGCCGGTCAGCCTCGACGGAGAGCAGACCGGGAGCGGGCCGAAGGGCGGCACGAACGGGGCGCCGTCCGGCGGCACGCCGGCGAGTCCCGTCGCGACGGCGAACGGCGCGACGCTGCTCCTGATCGGCTCCCTCGTCCTGCTCGGCCTCGGCCTCGCGCTGTTCGGGCTCCGGATCCTCGCCCGCCGCCTCACCTGACGGGGGCCTGTCCCGGCCTCGGTACACTTCGAGGTGTGGCGAATCGCCGCTGATTCGCCTCACGAGCGAGGATCGAGGAGACCCCACGAGCCGGCCATGCCACGCCTGATGCTGCTCGACGGCTTCGGGCTCGTCTATCGCGGCTACTACGCGCTCCCGCCGCTCACCACGTCGAAGGGTGAGCTGGTCAACGGCGTCTTCGGGTTCTGCAGCATCGTCCTGCGCGGCTTCGCCGACCTCAAGCCGGACTACGTCGCCGTGGCCTTCGACCTGTCTGGCCCGACCTTCCGGCACGAGCAGTACGCCGAGTACAAGGCCACGCGAACGCGCATGCCCGACGACCTGGCGGCCCAGTTCCCGATGGTCCGCGAGGTCGTCAAGGCGCTCCGGATCCCCGTGTACGAGCTGCAGGGCTACGAGGCCGACGACGTCATCGGGACGCTGACGGTCCAGGCCGAAGCCCAGGACGTCGAGACGACGATCGTCAGCGTCGACCTCGACATGCTCCAGCTCGTCAGCGACACCACGCGCCTGATGACGACGCGCTCGGGCGTCGAGAACACGGTCATCTACGACCCGGCCCGGATCGACGAGCGGTTCGGCCTCAGACCCGACCAGATGATCGACTACAAGGCCTTGAAGGGCGACCCGACCGACAACATCCCGGGCGTCCCCGGTGTCGGCGAGAAGACCGCGGCGAAGCTGATTGGCGAGTTCGGGACGCTCGATGCGCTGTACGAGCGGATCGAGGAGGTCAAGCCCGACAAGCTCCGCGAGAAGCTCCGTGAGCATCGTGATGACGTCTTTCGCGGCCGCGAGCTCACCACGATCGTCCGGGACCTGCCGCTGACGCTCGATCTGGAGGCGGCTCGCCTCGGCGACTACGACCGCGACACGGTCATCCGGCTGTTCCGTGAGTACGAGTTCAGGACGCTCATCGAACGCCTGCCGGCGATGTCCGGCGAGGACCCGGTGGCGAAGGTCCAGGCGCTGCGTGAGGTCGCGTCGAGCGGCAGCGTGCCGGCCGCGAAGGTCGGGACCGAGCGACCGGCGGGCTGGGGCGCTGGGCGCCCGATCCGGTCCGGCAGCCCCGGCGGCGACGGGCTCCAGCTGTCGCTTGATTTCGACGCCGTCGGCGGAGGTGGGGCGGCGGGCGCGTCTGCGCGACCCGTGCGCGGCTCGGACGAACGCTTCGATGACCTGGCGACGGCGCTGGCCGCGACGATCGCCGACCCGACGCGAATCGGGATCGTGGACGCGGCCGGCGTGCCCGGCGTCGATGCATGGCTCGGCGAGCAGCCGACCGTGGGCGCGGCGATCGTCTTCGACGACCCGAGGCCCCGCCGCGGCACGGCCCAGGCATTCGCCGTCGCCGGTCGCGACGGGCGGGTCGTCGTCGCGTCCGGCCCGGACGCCTCGGCGCGACTCCGGGAGCTCGTCGAGACGAAGGCGATCCCGATCGTGGCCCACGAGGCCAAGCCGATCCTCGGGGCGAGATTCGCCACGGATCCGGCCGCGGCGGCGACCCCGGTCGACCTCGACACCCAGATCGCGGCGTACATCCTCAACGCGGCCCTTCGCTCACAGGCGATCGCCGACGTCGTCGCCGAGCGGCTCGACCTCATCCTGCCGCCGCCAAAGGAGCTCGATCCGGTCCATCGGGCGGGGCATGAGGCGCTGGCGGCGCTCGCGGTGCGCGACCCGCTCGCCCGGGCCCTCGAGGAGGAAGGCCTCGATCGGCTCTGTCGCGAGATCGAGCTGCCGCTGATCCCGATCCTCGCCCGGATGGAGGCGGACGGAGTGGCCGTCGACCTCGAGGCGCTCGCCGCGCTCGACCGCGAGTTC
Organism: Candidatus Deferrimicrobiaceae bacterium; assembly: GCA_035465135.1. Taxonomy (GTDB): domain Bacteria; phylum Chloroflexota; class Limnocylindria; order Limnocylindrales; family CSP1-4; genus UBA5189. The sequence continues at coordinate 2,138 of DATHRO010000113.1, read as the reverse complement.
GGCCAGGAGATCGGTCGTCTCGAGGAGGAGATCTACGGCGCGGTTGGCCACCAGTTCACGATCGGCTCGCCGAAGCAGCTTGGCGACATCCTGTTCGAGGAGCTGCGGCTGCCGAAGGGCAAGCGCACGAAGACCGGCTACTCCACCGACGCTTCGGTCCTCGAGGAGCTCGTCGGCGTCCATCCGGTCATCGGGCCGATCCTCGACTGGCGGATCTACACGAAGCTCCGCTCGACCTACGTCGAGGCGCTGCCGACGCTGATCGCCGACGACGGGCGCGTGCACACGACCTTCCACCAGGCGGTCGCCGCGACCGGGCGGCTGTCGTCATCCGACCCGAACCTCCAGAACATCCCGATCCGGACGCCGCTTGGCCGCCGGATCCGACGCGCCTTCGTGGCCGGTTCGCCCGAGGCCGTGCTCGTCGCCGCGGACTACTCGCAGATCGAGCTGCGGATCATCGCCCACGTGTCCGGCGACCAGCACCTCAAGGAGGCCTTCGAGCAGCAGCAGGACATCCATCGCGCGACGGCGGCGCGGGTGCTCCACAAGGACCCGTCCGAGGTCACCGCAGACGAGCGCTCGATGGCCAAAATGGTCAACTTCGGGCTGGCCTACGGGATGAGCGACTACGGCCTCTCGACTCGCGCCGGGATCAGCCGGGCCGAGGCCCAGGAGTTCATCAACTCGTATTTCGCGGCCTACTCCGGGATCAGCTACTACATGCTCCATATCAAGGAGACGGCCCGTCGCCAGGGCTTCGTCACGACGCTCCTCGGGCGGAAACGCCAGATCCCCGAGCTCAACGCCGCGATCCCGGCGCTGCGTGGGGCAGGGGAGCGGATGGCGATCAACATGCCGATCCAGGGCACCGCCGCCGACATCGTCAAGATCGCGATGATCCGGCTCGCCGGGCGCCTCGAGAAGGAGCGCCTCGGCGCCAGAATGCTGCTCCAGGTCCACGATGAGCTGCTGCTCGAGGTCCCGCGCGCCGAGGTCGACCGCCTGGTGCCGATCCTGCGCGAGACGATGGAGGACGCCCTGCCGCTCGACGTGCCCTTGACGGTCGACGTCAAGGTCGGGACCGACTGGGAGTCGATGACACCCGTGTCGCGGCGCGATGCCGCGCTGGCCGAGGCGGACGAGGCGCCCGAGCTGGTCGGTCCCCCCACCGGGAGCTGACCGTCATGCCGGAGCTGCCCGAGGTCGAAACGGTCGCCCGCGATCTGCGCGGGCTGGTCGTCGGGGCGCGGATCAGCGGGGTGCGGGCGTCGTGGCTTCGAACCCTGCGGTCGCAGGATGTCGACGTCTTCGAACGGGCGGTCGTCGGTCGAACGATCGTCGGGACGTCGCGGCGGGCGAAGCTGGTCGTGCTCGATCTCGACGGCGGGCTGCGAGCGGACGGCGAGGCTGCGCCTGACGATGGACTCGCGATCACGATTCACCTCAAGATGACCGGCCAGCTGTTCGTCGTCCGGGCCTCGGCGCCCTCCGATCCCCACGTCCGGCTCGTCCTGGCGTTCGAGGACGGCCGCGAGCTGCGGTTCCGGGACATCCGGAAGTTCGGGCGGGTCGGCTTGGCGTGGCGCGATCCGGTGACCGGCGACCTCCGCGGCGAGCTGGGCGGCGAGCGGACGTTCCGGGGCTTCGGGCCGGAGCCGCTCGACCCGGGCTTCACGGCCCGGGCGTTCACCAGGCGGCTGCGAGCCCGCCGCGGCCGGCTGAAGCCGATGCTCATGGACCAGGCCTTCCTGGCCGGGGTTGGCAACATCTACGCCGACGAGGCCCTGTGGGCCGCCAGGCTCCATCCCCTCAGATCCGCCTCATCGCTGCGGCCCGGCCAGCCCGCGCGCCTGTATCGCGAGCTGCGGCGGATCCTGGCCGAGGCCGTCGAGCGGCGCGGCTCGTCGATCGACGACTACACGGCGCCCGAGGGTGACGGTGAGATGCAGGACCGGCTGCTCGTCTACCAGCGGACGGGCGAACCGTGCCCGCGCTGCGCGCGGCCGATCCGGCGGATCATCCTGGGGGGCCGGTCGACCCACTTCTGCTCGTGGTGCCAGCGGCTGCCGCCCGCCGATCGCGTGGCCGCGGCCGCGCTCCTGCGGGCGAGGGAACCGCGGTCGGGTCGATCGCTC
>DATHRO010000112.1:0-2594 GCA_035465135.1 Candidatus Deferrimicrobiaceae bacterium | reverse complement strand
CTCCAGCGAGGGGATCTCATCGTCGGCGACGCCACGGCTCCCGGCGACCGCCAGCCCGCCGCGTTCGCCGTCCCACAGGAACGCCACCGCCCGGCTCGCGCCGGTCGCGCGCAGGGCGATCTCCAGCAGCTCGTCGAGCGCCGTCTCGGGGCTGGGGGCGTGCGCCGCGACGCGGGCCGCGGCGACGAGAAGAGGATCGCTGCTCAAAGCCCGGCGATCGTACACCGCGCGAGATGGCCGTCAACCGAACGGGTGATCGGTTGACCGATGCCTATACTCGCGCCCGTGAAGATGATCGTCGCGATCGTCCATAACGACGACGCCGGCGTCCTCGTCGACGCCCTGCTCGAGCGCGAGTTCCGGGCCACCCGAGTCCAGTCGTCCGGCGGCTTCCTCAAGCAATCGAACGCGACGGTCATGCTCGGCGTGGAGGACGACCGGGTCGACGACGTGCTGGCCATCGTCCGCGAGCACTGCACGTCGCGGACCCAGGTCGTGAACCCGATGCCGCCGATCATGGAACCCGGCGAGTTCTTCATGCCCTATCCGCTCGAGGTCGAGGTCGGCGGGGCGACCGTCTTCGTGCTGCCGGTGGAGCGCTTCGAGCGGCTCTGAGGCGCCTCCTCGGCGGGCTCGAGCGACCCGACGGGCCGCCACCGGCTGCTACCGTGACGGGCGTGACGAGCGGGCCCGAGCCGGGCGACCCGGGGGCGTGGCTGGACGCCCTCGCCGACGCGGCGCCGAACGCGGTGGCGGCGTACCGTGGCATCGAGGCCGGCCGCTTCATCAGCGTTCGCCGTGAGGTCCGACGCCGGGCGGGCCCGGGCAGCGCGGCGGCGAGCATCGCCGAGCTCGAGGCCCTCGCCGCGGCGCTGGCGGCGGTCGTCACGCGTCTACCCGAGGCGGTCCTCCGCGCGCCCGGCGGCGAGGAGGACTGGAACGTCGCGCAGACGATCGGGCATGACGCTTCGGCGCGCTCCGGGCTGGTCCTGGCGGCCTCGCTGGCGGCGTCTGGTCGCTGGCCGGCCGACGCTCCCACCGTGGTCCCGGGGGTGCCGGGCCCCGCGGACGCGCCGCGCGACGAGCTGCTCCGGCGGATCGGGCAGAGCCGCCGCGTCATCGCCCGTGCGGGCCGGGTGGTGGAGGGCCACGAGACCGACCCGTGCCCGCTCGAGCACCCGCTGGTCGGGAGGCTGCGGTGCGGCGAGTGGCTGCTCTTCGCCGGTGTCCACGACCTGATGCACCTCGAGCAGCTGCAGCGCATCGAAGCCTCGTGGCTGGCGCGATGATCCGCCCGGACCTCGTCGACTGCTGGATCTTCCGCGTCACGCCCGCCGGCGAGTGCGAGATCCTGCTCATCCGTCGCGCCCCCGGCCGGATCCTGCCCGGACTGTGGCAGTGCGTCTCGGGCTCGATCGACGACGGAGAGCGCATCACCATGGCGGCCCTGCGGGAGGTGGCCGAGGAGACCGGGCTGGCCGGGCCGGACATCGAGGCCTTCTACGACCTCGACCTCGTCAACCAGTTCCACGAGCCGAGCGTCGACGCCGTGCTCGTCGCGGCCGTGTTCGCGGTCCGGGTCCGCCCCGACGCGAGCGTCACGCTGTCGCACGAGCACGACGGCCAGCGCTGGCTGCCGATCGAGGAGGCATGGTCGGAGGTCGTGTGGCCCGGCTACCGCGACGCGATCGAGCGGGTCGGCGACCAGCTGCTCGACCCCGACCGGAGCGCGTGGTTCGAGCTCGAGCCGGGGACGGGCGCGCGTCGCGTTGGCGCCTGGCCCGCCGAGGGGGACGTCGCGCGCTAGACTGCCGGCACGCGCACGGGCGTACAGGGAAGGAGTTCGCAGCGGCGTGATCGAGCAGGGGCGCGCTCCCGCGACCGAGAGCCCCGAGCGCTCCGGCCCGCCCGTATTCCGGTCCAAGGTCGACGCGACCCGTCCGACATACGGCTTCGACGACGTGTCGCTGGCGCCCGGCATCGAGACGGTCGAGCCGGCCGACGTCGACCTGTCGCAGCGCTTCTGCGGGCTGGATCTCGAGATCCCCGTCCTGGCCGCCGCGATGGACGCGGTCGTCGACCCCGGGTTTGCCGGGGCGCTGGCCCACCTCGGCGGTCTGGCGGTGCTGAACCTCGAGGGCGTGCAGGCGCGCTACGACGACCCCGCGACCGTCCTGGCCGAGATCGCCGAGGCGCCGGACGAGCAGGTCCAGACGATCCTGTCGGAGGCCTACACGGCGTCGATCCGAGACGAGCTGGTCGCCCGCCGGATCGAGGAGATCCACGCCGCCGGCTCGAAGGCCGCGGTTGCCGCGACGCCGGCCGCCGCCCGCCGCTGGGGGCCGTTCTGTGCCGAGCACGGCGCCGACCTGTTCCTCGTCCAGAGCCAGGTCAGCTCGGCACGCCACCTGGCCAGCGGCTACGACCCGCTGTCTCTCGAGGAGTTCACCCGCTTCATGCCGATCCCCGTGGCGGTCGGCAACACGACCAGCGCCGAGGCGGCCTACCGGCTCATGGAGCAGGGGGCGGCCGCGATCTTCGTCGGCGTCGGCCCCGGCGCCGCCTGCACGACGCGCGAGGTGCTCGGCATCGGC
>DATHRO010000111.1:0-7701 GCA_035465135.1 Candidatus Deferrimicrobiaceae bacterium | reverse complement strand
GACGCGGTTCGCGCGGGAGCGGCGAACCTGGCCAAGCAGATCGAGAACGTCCGTCTGTTCAACGTCCCGGTCGTCGTCGCGATCAACGCCTTCCCGACCGACACGCCGGCGGAGGTTCGCGCCGTGCAGGAGGTGTCGCTCTCGGCCGGGGCGCGGGCCGCGGTCGTCGCCGACCACTGGGCCAGGGGCGGCGCGGGTGCCGAGGCGCTGGCCGAGGCGGTCTGGGCCGCCGCGGAGCAGGGCGCGCCGGACTTCAAGCTGCTTTATCCGGACGAGGCGCCACTGACTGCCAAGATCGAGGCGATCGCGACCCGCGTCTATGGCGCCGACGGCGTCGACCTGTCGACGACGGCCGCAAGGCAGCTGGCGCAGTACGAGTCGCTCGGCTTCGGGCGCCTCCCGATCTGCATGGCCAAGAGCCAGTACTCGCTCAGCCACGACGCGTCGCTCAAGGGCCGACCGACCGGCTGGCGGCTGCCGATCCGCGAGGTCCGCCTCTCCGCGGGTGCGGGATTCGTCACGCCGCTCGCCGGCGAGATGCGAACGATGCCCGGCCTGCCGTCGCGACCGGGCGGCGAGAACATCGACGTCGACGCCGACGGCGAGATCGTCGGCCTGTTCTAGGCGCGAGCTCCCGACGTCGGCCCGTCAGCCGTTCGAGGCGTAGACGACCTCGCCGTCATGCCACTTCGGGTCGAGCTCGAGGAGCTCTCGCATCCGCCGGTAGCGCGCGTCCTGGGCGGCGTCGTCGGCGTTGCGCCGGTACGACGCCCGGTCTTCGAACAGGACCGCGACGTAGTAGTCGTTCTCGTCGTCGTCGAGCCGGTAGACGTACGTCGCGACGTAGCCTGGGATGTCGAGCGTCTCGTACTCGGCCATCAGCGCCACGACGGCCGGGCCACTACCGGGCTTGGCCCGCATCCGGGCGACGGTTCCATACATCAGCCACCTCCTGCCAGCAACGCGACGGCGACCGCGAGGCCGAGGATGATCCCGAGGACTCCGGCGCCCCAGGCCCAGGTGTCCAGCGGCCCGAGCGACTCGGCGTCGTGGCCGTGATCGTCGTGGCCGTGATCGCCGCCGTGGTCGGCCGGCTGGGCGTGCGGCCCGACCATCGCGTCGGCGGCGTGCGGGTCGCTCTGCTCGGTCATCGTCGTCCTCCGTATGCCGGTTGTCGGAATATTCCCACGATGGGCATGGACAGGAGGGGTGACGCGACGGGCGACGTGGAAGTGCTGGACGGCGCCGTGGGCACCCCGGCATGACGCGCGACGCGCGGCTGCTGTTCGCGACGCGCGCCCTTCGGATGTTCGGCTACGGCGCGCTGTCGGTCATCCTCGTCCTGTACCTCGCCGCGCTGGGGCTCGGCGGCGCGGCGATCGGGCTGCTGCTGACCCTGACGCTCGCCGGCGACGCGGCCATCAGCCTGCTGCTCACGACCCACGCCGACCGGATCGGGCGTCGCCGGACCCTCGTGATCGGTGCGCTGCTCATGGCCGGCGGCGCCGTCCTCTTCGCCTCCAGCGACGCCTTCGTCGTCCTGCTGCTGGCGGCGACGCTCGGCGTGCTCAGCCCGTCGGGCAGCGAGGTCGGCCCGTTCCTGGCCGTCGAGCAAGCGGCCCTGAGTGAGGTCACCCCGGGAGCGCGCCGGACGGGCGTCTTTGCCTGGTACAACCTGACCGGCTCGATCTCGACGGCGACCGGCGCCCTGGTGACCGGCGCCGGCGTCGGCATCCTGCGGTCGGCCGGCTTCGACGACCTCGAGGCCTACCGTGCCGTCCTGCTGACCTATGCCGCGGTCGGCATCGTCCTGGCGCCGCTGTTCCGGCTTGCGTCAGGGGCCGTCGAGGTCCCGCCCGCCGACGCGTCGATCGCCCGGCGCCTGGGACTTCATCGTTCGAGGGGTGTCGTGGCCCGGCTGGCGGCCCTCTTCTCGCTCGACGCCTTCGCCGGCGGCCTCGTGATGCAGAGCCTCCTGGCGTTCTGGTTCCACACCCGCTTCGGCGTCCCGGAGCCGGTGCTCGGGGCGATCTTCTTCGGGGCCAACCTCATGGCGGCCGTGTCGGCCCTGGCAGCGGCCCGCCTGGCGGCCCGCTTCGGGCTCATCAACACGATGGTCTTCACGCACCTGCCGTCGAACGTCCTGCTCATCCTCGTGCCGTTGATGCCGACGCTCGAGCTGGCGGTCGTCGTGCTGCTGGCCCGCTTCGCCATCAGCCAGATGGACGTGCCGACCCGCCAGAGCTACACGATGGCGGTCGTCGACCCGGACGAGCGCTCGGCCGCGGGCGGCGTGACGGGCATCGCCCGGACGGCCGGCGCGGCCGTCAGCCCGCTCATCGCGGCGCCGCTCCTCGCCGTGCCGGGTCTCGCGGTCCTACCGTTCTTCCTGTCCGGCGGCCTGAAGATCGTCTACGACCTCACGCTCTGGCGGCTGTTCCGGAATCGCCCGGCACCCGACGATCCGGAGCGCCATGCCCGACCGACCAGCGGCCAGTCGGCACGGGGCGGTGACTAGGATCCCGCCTGATCCGCCCCGCCCCTTCGCCAGCCCGGCATGCCGAGGCGCCACCAGATGAACAGCAGGCCGGCGGCGACGACGAGCGCGGCGATGAGCAGGTCGTACGGCTCGAGCATGTGCCGGATCTCGACCCAGTTCGCGCCGAGTTGCTGGCCGGCCCAGATCAGCAGCATCGACCACGGCAGCGCCCCGGCCGTCGAGTAGACGATGAACTTGCCGAGATGCATCCGGGCGACCCCGGCCGGGAACGAGATGAACGTCCGGACGATCGGCATCAGGCGGCTGAAGAACGCCGTCGCGGGGCCGTACTTCTCGAAGAACCGGTCGGCCAGCTCGAGCTCGTGCGGGCGGATGAGCATGTACTTGCCGTAGCGCTCGAGGAACGGCCGCCCGCCGCGGGCGCCGATCGTGTAGCCGACCAGCGAGCCGAGGGTGTTGCCGAGGGTCGCGACGACGACCGCGATCCAGTACGACCACGGCGCCCCGGTCAGCGGTTCGATCTGGCTCGGGTCCGACACGAGGAAGCCGGCGTACGGCAGGATCAGCTCCGACGGCAGCGGGATCATCGCCGACTCGATCGCCATCGCCAGCGTGACGCCGAGATAGCCGGTCGCCCCGTACAGGGCGTTCAGGAACGGGATGACGATCTGGTCGATGAAGGCGAGCACGCGACCTCGGCAGTCACAACACGGGCTGGGAAACGAGCGCGAGGATAGCCGACTATCCTGCCTTCGTGAGCGACGGACGGGTGGTCGTGAGCGGTGCCGACCTGACCGTCGCCGACGTGGAGGCGGTCGCCAGACGGGGGGCGGTGGCGGTCCTGGACGCCGGCGCGCGCGGCCGCATGGAACGCTCCCGCGCGGTCGTTGACGAGCTCCTCGCCGCGGATGCGGTCGTCTACGGCGTGACGACGGGCGTCGGCGCGCTGTGCGATCGGTCGATCGGCCAGGCCGACGCCGAGCGACTCCAGGTCAACCTCCTCGTGAGCCACGCGGCCGGCGTCGGCGAGCCGCTCCCGCGCGACGTCGTCCGGGCGATGCTGCTGCTGCGGGCGAACACCCTGGCGCTGGGTCACTCGGGCGCCCGCCCGGTCGTCGCCGAGCGCCTGCTCGAGATGCTCGAGCGAGGGTTGCACCCGGTCGTGCCGTCCCAGGGCTCGGTCGGGGCGTCCGGTGACCTCGCGCCGTTGGCCCACCTCGCGCTGCCGCTCATCGGGCGGGGCCAGGTCGAGCTCAACGGCCACCTCATGCCGGCCCTCGTCGCGCTCCGCGAGCTCGGCCTCGAGCCGCTGACCCTGGGGGCCAAGGAGGGCCTCGCGCTGCTCAACGGCACCCAGCTGATGTCGGCGCTCGGGGCCCTGCTGCTGGCCGACGCCGAGCGGCTGCTCGCCACCGCGAGCGTGACCGCGGCGATGAGCGTCGAGGCGCTGCTCGGCACCGACGTCGCCTTCGCCGAGGCCTACCACCGCGCCCGACCGCATCCCGGGCAGCTTGCGGTCGCCGCCGAACTGCGCCACCTGCTGCGCGGATCGACCGTCCAATCCACCCACCACGCCTCGCCCCACAAGGTCCAGGACCCGTACTCGCTGCGCTGCGTCCCGCAGGTCCACGGTGCGGTCCGAGACGGCCTCGACCACCTTCGCCGCGTTCTCGCGATCGAGATGAACGCCGCGACCGACAACCCGCTCATCTTCCCGGACGGGGCCGGGGTCGATGCGGCGACCGAGGCGACCGGCGGGGGACGCGTCATCTCCGGCGGCAACTTCCACGGCGAGCCGGTGGCATTGGCGCTCGACTTTGCGAAGCTCGCCCTCGCCGAGCTTGGCTCGATCGCCGAGCGCCGGATCGCGCTGCTCCTCGACCCGCGCCTCAACGGCGGCCTGCCGCCGTTCCTCGGCTCGACGTCGGGCCTCGAGAGTGGCCTGATGCTGCTGCAGTACACCGCGGCGGCGCTGGCCTCGGAGAACAAGGTCCTGGCCCACCCGGCATCGGCCGACTCGATCCCGACGAGCGCCAACCAGGAGGACCACGTCTCGATGGGCCCGATCGCCGGACGCGGCGCCCGCGTCGTCCTCGGCCACGTCGAGCGGATCATCGCGATCGAGCTCCTGTGCGCCGCCCGGGCCCTCGACCTCCGACTCGCGGACCTGTCCGGAGCTCGACCCGGGGACGGCGTCGAAGCGGCGCTCGCCCGAGTCCGCGAGGTCGTGCGGCCGTGGGACGGCGACCGCGAGCCGGGTCCCGACCTCGACGCGGCGACGCGGCTCGTGCACAGCGGCGCGATGGCCGATCTCGCCCGAGCGGGATCGGCGGCGTGAGCCCGTCCGTGGAGATCGTCGACGTCGTCGACCGTGAGGGGTTCGGCCGCATTCCGCCATGCGCCGATCCGGGCTTCGACCATCGAACCTGCGACTACTGGGAGAACGAGCACCGTGGCTCGAAGGCCGCCCGGCTGTCGTGGCTAGAGGCGGCGCCAGCGAGTGCTCCGCCCGCGCGGCCAACCCCGGCCGACAACCCGTTCGCCCCACCGCATCGCGGTCCGGCCTACAACCCGTTCGACCCGCGGGCGTCATCCGGCGATCGCCCGAGCCCGTTCGACCTGCTCGGCGACGAGGACGAGGGGCCTGCCGAGAACCCGTTCGCGCCGCGACGCGAGCGTGGACCGTCGGTCGAGCCAGGTGCGCCGCGCAAGCTGCAGCTGCTCGGCCGCGGCCTGGCGGTCTTCGGCTCGTATGCCAAGGTCCTCGAGGTTGACGGCGAGCCGGTCGCCTACTGCCAGTTCGGGCCGCTGTCGGCGTACCCGCGTGCACAGCGGGTGCGGGAGCTCTATCCGCAGCTGCCGACGTCGCCCGCGCCGGCGATCATCACCTGCATCGCGACGACCGCGGGGGCACGTCGCCGGGGCTTCGCGCGCCAGCTCGTCCTCGACGTCGCCGCCGATCTCGGGCGGCGTGGCTTCGCGGCGGTCGAGGCCTACCCCGAGCCGGGTGCGACGCCGGATGCCACGAGCGCGGCCAACCCCGCCTTTTGGCGGGGCTGCGGGTTCGCCCTGATCGTGGACGATCCGCGCTATCCGGTCGTTCGGCGCGAGCTGTAGCGATCGTGCGGAGGCGGCGAATCGCGGGCCTCGGGTTGGCAGGCGGGCTCATCCTCGCCGGCTGCGGTGGTCTGCAGCCGACGGAGGCTCCGTCGTCGACCGGCCCGACGAGCGGGCCCAGCGCGACCGAGACGATCGCTCCGCCCGAGACGATCGCCCCGCCGCCGAGCGCCACCCCGGACGACGGCACCAGCCCGCTCGCGATCGACCCCGAGCTGCTCGCCGTCCTGCCGTCGGACATCGGCGGGGTGCCGGTGACCGAATCACTGGACGAGGCCACGATCGCCCTCGGTAACGAGGCGCTGCAGCGCGTTGCATCGGCGGTCGACGCGGCCGTGGCCGTCGACCTCGGGAGCGGCGACCTCGTCTACGCGCTCGTCGTGCGACTGCGGCCGGGCGCCCTCGGTGAGGCGGCGTTCCGCGATTGGCGGGACTCGTATGACGAAGGCGCCTGCACCGCCACGGGGCTGGCCATCGGCCACGGCCAGGCAGAGATCGACGAACGGACCGTCTTCGTCGGGAGCTGTGGCGACATCCGGACCTACCACGTTCGACTCGAGGCGCAGGACATCCTCATCTCATCGTGGTCGCTCGGCGACGGCGGCTTCGGCGAGGAGCTGGTCTCGAACCTGCGGGTGGAGGGCTGACGGATGGATCCTCTTCCCGGAGCGCGCCCGGTGCGCGCGCCACGCGGATCGGAACGCAGCTGCCGCGGCTGGGGCCAGGAGGCGGCGCTGCGGATGCTCATGAACAACCTCGACCCGGAGGTCGCCGAGAACCCCGACGCGCTGGTCGTCTACGGGGGCACGGGGCGGGCGGCCCGTTCGTGGGAGGCGTTCGACGCGATCGTGCGCGAGCTCCGGCGCCTGGGCGACGACGAGACACTGCTGGTCCAGAGCGGCAAGCCGGTCGGCGTGCTGCGCACGCACGAATGGGCGCCGCGGGTCCTGATCGCCAACTCCAACCTCGTCGGGAAGTGGGCGACCTGGGAGCACTTCCGCGAGCTCGAGCGCGACGGGCTGATGATGTACGGCCAGATGACCGCGGGATCGTGGATCTACATCGGCACCCAGGGCATCCTCCAGGGAACGTACGAGACGTTCGCCGAGCTGGCGCGGCAGCACTTCGGCGGGGCCCTGCGCGGCCGGGTCGTGCTGACCGCCGGCCTGGGCGGCATGGGCGGGGCGCAGCCGCTCGCGGTGACGATGAACGAGGGCGTCTGCCTCGCGATCGAGGTGGATCCCGCCCGGGCCCGGCGGCGCCACGAGATCGGGTATGTCGACGCCCTGACCGAGGATCCGGCGGAGGCCCTCGCGACCGCGCGGGGCTGGGCCGCGGCCGGCGAGGCACGCTCGATCGCGCTGATCGGCAACGCCGCCGAGATCGAGCCGGCCTGGGCGAAGGCCGGTGAGCGGTTCGACGTCGTGACCGACCAGACGTCGGCCCACGACGCCCTGGCCGGCTACGTCCCATCGGAGATCGCGCTCGGCGACGCGCTCCTCCTGCGGTCGAGCCAGCCCGACGAGTACGTCCGCCGCTCGATGCGCTCGATGGCTGATCATGTCCGGGCGATGCTGGCCTTCCAGCGAGCGGGCGCCGTCGTGTTCGACTACGGCAACAACCTGCGGGCGCAGGCGCTGGAGGCGGGGGTCGAGGACGCCTTCGACTACCCGGGCTTCGTACCGGCGTTCATCCGGCCGCAGTTCTGCGAGGGCCGCGGGCCGTTCCGCTGGGCCGCACTGTCGGGCGACCCGGCCGACATTCTCCGGACCGATCGGGCGATCCTGGAGCTGTTTCCCGAGGACCCATCACTGCGGCGCTGGATCGAGATGGCCGAGGCCAGGGTGCCGTTCCAGGGCCTGCCGGCGCGGATCTGCTGGCTCGGCTACGGCGAGCGCGCCCGGGCGGGCCTGGCCTTCAACGAGCTCGTGCGGTCCGGCGCGGTCAGTGCCCCGATCGTGATCGGGCGGGATCATCTCGATTCGGGGTCGGTTGCGTCTCCGAACCGCGAGACCGAGGCGATGCGAGACGGCACCGATGCCGTGGCTGACTGGCCGCTGCTGAACGCGCTCGTGAACACCGCC
>DATHRO010000110.1:0-14274 GCA_035465135.1 Candidatus Deferrimicrobiaceae bacterium | reverse complement strand
GAGGGCGCAGCCACGGGCGGCCACCGCGGCTGGCGGCGCGGGCCGTCGCGGCCGGCCGGCGACCGGATCGGATCTCCGCTACGACCTGCGGATCACGTTCGAGGAAGCCGTCCTGGGCACGGACAAGGAGATCGAGTTCCCGGTCCTCGGCCGTTGCGAAACGTGCGCCGGCAGCGGAGCGAAGCCGGGCACCGAGACGGCGACCTGTCCGCAGTGCAACGGCCGCGGCGAGGTCCGGGCCGTGCGCCAGACGATGCTCGGCCAGATGATCAACGTCACGACCTGCCCGCGCTGCCGTGGCGAGGGCCGGATCGTCGAGAGCCCCTGCGAGACGTGCCGCGGCGAGGGCCGGACGGAGCGCGGCCGGACGCTCCGGGTCACGATCCCGGCCGGGATCGACGAGGGCCACCAGATCCGGCTGTCCAACGAGGGCGAGGTCGGGCCGCGAGGGGGCCCGGCCGGGAGCCTGTATGTCGCCGTGCACGTGGCCCCGCACCGCCAGCTGAAGCGAGAGGGCACCGAGCTCGTCTACGAGGCCAGCGTCGGCCTCGCCCAGGCGGCTCTCGGGACGACGATCACCGTCCCCACGGTCGAGGGCGAAGAAGACGTCGAGATCCGGCCGGGGACGCAGCCGGGTACCGAGATCCGGCTGCGCGGCCGGGGCGTGCCGTACCTCCGGCGCGGCGGCCAGCGGGGTGACCTCCACGTGATCGTCGACGTCGACGTCCCGGCGCGGCTGACGAAGGCCCAGCGCGAGGCGCTCCAGGCCTACGCGAAGGCGACCGGCGAGATCGTCAACGAGGGTGCGGGGCTCCTCGACCGGGTTCGCGACAAGCTGGCCTAGGGTGGCTCCCGGCGGCCACTGGCTGGAGCTCGCGGTCGAAGCGGACGTCGAGGCCGTCGAGGCGGTCAGCGAGATCCTCGGCCGCGTCGCTCGCGGTGGGACGAGCGTCGAGCCGGCGTTCGGGCTGGTCGACGAGGGCCTCCGTGCCGCGATCGATCCGGCCCGCCCGGCCGTCGTGCGGGCCTACCTGCCGCTGCTCGACCAGGATGCCGCCGATCGCGCCGTCGACGAGGTCGCGCGCGCGCTCGGCCACCTCCAGGCGTTTGGTCTCCGGCCGATCGGCGAGCTGCAGACCCGGGTCGTGGCCGAGGCGGACTGGGCGGATGCCTGGAAGACTCACTTCCCGGTCCTGCGCGTCGGCCGGAGGATCGTCATCCAACCGACGTGGCGCGACCACCGTCCTGACCCGGGCGACGTCGTCCTGGCGCTCGACCCGGGCATGGCCTTCGGCACGGGCCTGCACCCGACGACCCGGCTCTGTCTCGCGGTCCTGGAGTCGGTCGCCGAGGGGCGCGGCCTGGGCCGGGTCCTCGATCTCGGTTGCGGCTCCGGGATCCTGTCGGTCGCGGCGGCTCGACTCGGCGCGAGCGAGGTGCTCGGCGTGGATCTCGACCCGATCGCCATCGAGGCGACCCTCGCCAACGCGGCCCGCAACGGCGTCGAGGGCCTCGTTCGGGCCCGGGTCGGCAGCGTGCCCACCGGCGAGGGGCCGTTCGACGTCGTCGCCGCCAACCTGATTGCCACGCTGCTCGTGGAGCTCGGCAGCTCGATCGTCGCGGAGCTGGCGCCCGCGGGAACGGTCGTCGCGTCGGGCATCTTCGACGACCGCGAGGTCGAGGTCCGCGACGCCTTCGGCTCGCTCGGCCTCGAGGTGACCGGCCGTTCGACCGAGGACGACTGGGTGGCGCTCGAGCTCGCCGGCGCTGATTCGGCCGCCCGCCCATAGAATCCCGGCCGATGCCCCAGCAGCTGTTCCCCGCCGTCCTCGCGCTGCACGTGGCCCTGGCCGTGGCGCTGTTCGTGCCGTCGCTGCTGCTGCCGTTCGCGTTCCGGGCGCGGCGCGGGTCGTTGGCGCCCGAGCGCTCGGGGCCGTTCGTCCGGTTCCTGCTCGCGGTCCAGGCTCGCGGCACGGTCTGGATCGGAGTCGGGCTGGCGGTGACCGGCGTGGGGCTCGTGGCGAGCCTGGGCTGGACCCTGTTCACGCAGCCCTGGCTCGTCGCTGCGCTCGTGATCTACGCGGCGAATCTCGCGCTGGCGTACTTCGTCCAGGTGCCGCGCCTGCGGACCCTGCTCGGCCTGCGCAACGGCGGCGACGGCCGCTGGCCGGCCCTGGCCCGGCGCCAGCGCTACATCTCCTACGTGATGGCCGGCCTGGTCGGTACGATCGCGTTCCTGATGAGCACGAAGCCGGGCCTGTGATGAGCACGATGTCCGACCGAGCCCGTGATCCCGCCTGCCTGTTCTGCCGCATCGTCGCGGGGGAGCTGCCGTCCGAGCGCGTCCACGAGGACGATTCGATCGTCGCGATCCGGGATATCGCACCGCGCGCGCCGACGCACATCCTGCTGCTGACGCGCGACCACATCGCCTCGGCAGCGGACCTCGTCGACGCCGACGGCGCACTCCTCGGCCGGGTCTTCGCCGCCGCGGCCGGGATCGCGCGCCGCGAGGGCATCGCCGAGCGGGGCTACCGGATCGTGACCAACGTCGGCGCCTGGGGCGGCCAGAGCGTCGACCACCTGCACTTCCATCTCCTCGGGGGCCGGGCGCTCGGCTGGCCGCCGGGGTGACTGGCGCTGCTCCGGCCGCTCGGGTGGCGAGGCTCGCCGCCCTCCTCGTCGTCGCCGCGTTGGCCGGCTGCGCGCCGGGGATCGCCGGCCCGACGTATCCACCCGAGGGCGTGACGCCGCCGCCGGTCGGCGACGCGACCCGGGTCGCGCTCAACCAGGTCGTTCGGGCGCTCGCTGATGTCGGGCTGCAGGCCGGGACGGCGACGACGCCGTATCGCCCGCCGGAGGCCGCCCGCCTGGCGGCGGCGCCGAGGATGATCGTCCAGGTCACCCTGCCCGAGGATCCCCAGCGTGGCCTCCTCGTCCTGTACGAACTCGGCACGCCCGAGGCCGCCACCGCGGCGGCCGAGGAGCAGGCGGCGTACGTCGCGACCGGGCCCGGCCGGATCCAGTTCCCGCCCGCTGCGCGCTTCGTGCTCCGCGTGAGCGGCGCCACGGTCGTGTTCTTCACTTGGCTGCCGGGCAGCGCCGGCGACCCGCGCACGGGCGATATTGCTCGGGCTCTCGAGACGATCGGGACGGGTGTGCCGGTCGGGAGCTAGGTCGTCCGGCGTTGTCGGTCGGGTGGTCAGTCGGTCGGGTGGTCAGTCGGTCCGGACGGCCACCGGGTTCTCGACCCGCGCCCAGGCCCGGATCGGGTCGCGCCGCACCTTGAACGTGTGGGTCCTCGGGAAATCCGCTTCGGGCCACAGCCGCCAGGCGGCGATCCGCTGGTTGGCGCCGAGCTGGCCGTTCGCCGCCCTCACCGCCGCGTCGAGCTGCTGGCGGATGTCCTCGGGCGGGGTCACAGGGTCGAAGGCGAGCGGCTGGCCAGCGTGGAGCGGTCCCTGGTGGCCGGGCGCGAGGAGGATTGCCTCGATCCGCCCGGGCTTCGTCTCGACGATGACCGAGTCGCGGACGCCGGCGATTCGGAGGGCGTTCTCGATGTCCTCCGGGTAGACGTTGAAGCCATTCGGCAGGACGATCATGTCCTTCTTGCGGCCGGACAGGATGAGCCGGCCTTCGGGGTCGAGGTGGCCGACGTCGCCGGTCATGTACCAGCCGTCGGGGGTGAAGGACGAAGTGGTCAGGTCCGGCTCGTCCCAGTAGCCCTTGAACAGCGTCGCGCCGCGGAACTGGATCTCGCCGTCGTCGGCGAGGCGCATCTCGATCCCTTCTGGCGGCCGGCCGACGGTCCCGAGGCCGTGATCCTGCAGGGTCGTGCAGGCGCCGGTGCCGGTCTCGGTCGTGCCGTAGCCCTGGAGCACGGTCACGCCGACGTCCTCCCAGGCCCCCTGCAGCGCCGGCGGCAGGAACGCCCCGGCCGACACGAACAGCCGGAACTCGCCGCCGAGCTGGCGATGGAGGCTCCGGAACAGCGCCCGGCGAATTCTCAGCGGCAGGCGTCGGGCGACGCCCCGGAGTCGGTTGAACAGGGTTCGGCGGCCGGTCTTGTCGACCTCGCGCTCGATCCCGCTCCAGAACAGGTCGAGCAGCTGCGGGGCTACGACCATCGACGTCACCCGCAGCTCCCGGAACGCCTCGAACAGCACACGCGGGTTGAGGCTCCGCGGGTACAGGACGTGGGCCCCGACGCTAATCGCGTAGTACAGCGCCACGGACTGCTCGAGGAGGTGGGACAGCGGAAGCAGCGAGACGATCCGGTGCTCCATCGGCGGAATGATCCGATGGAACGACTCGATCGACGCCATGACGTTGTCATGGGCCAGCATCACGCCCTTCGGCGCGCCGGTCGTGCCCGACGTGAAGATCAGCTCGAAGACCTCGTCGGGGGCGGGCGCCGGCCACGCCGCCACCTGGGCCTCCCAGTCGTCGGGCAGCGGGTGGCCGCGGGCGTCGCCGGCATGCGGCGGCGCGGCGAGCGCCTCGACGGTCGTGGTCGGGAAGCGCTCCAGGCCCGCGTCGCGTGGATCCGGGGCGTCGCGGCCGGAGCCGATGACCAGGTGCTTCGCGCCGGAGCGGTCCTTGACCCGGTTGATCGCATCGGCCGACATCCGGAGGTCGAGCGGCACGAACACGAGCCGTGCCCGCATCGCCCCGAAGTAGGCGGCGGCGAGCTCCGAGCGGGACGTCGACCATGTCACGATCCGATCGCCCGGCTGGAGGCCGAGGGCACGCAGCCGGTAGGCTGCCAGGCGCGTGCGGCGCTCGAGCTCGCGGTACGACCATGTCTCGGTCGAGCCGTCGTCGCGGCGCACGGCCAGGGCCGGTCGTTCGCCCCATCGCACGGCCGCCTCGTCCAGCAGCTCGATCAGCGTGCCCATGCCGCTCCGCATTGTCCCTCCGCTGCGAAACGGGTGGCACCAGCGGATGCGGTTGGCCGATCCGATCAGACGCTGACCGAGCCGCCCTCGATGACCATCACCCGCCAGTCACCGCCGTCCCTAACGAGCCGCGCCGCGAACCAGGTCGTGGCGCAGCCGTCGAAGGTCTCAGCGATCACTAGAGACCTCGGCTCGTCTGCTGCCGATCCCGGAACCAAAGCGAGGCGAACGAATGTTGCGCCGCCGGCCAGCCGGCCGCACCCGAGCTCGTTCACGTCAACGACCTCCGGTTGGGCCGCGACGAAACTGACAGACCGATCGTCTCGATACTTCACGAGGATGTCGCGGACGTTGTCGGGCAGGGCCATCCGGGCGGGCGCCACAGACCCCGGATGGAGCTCTGCGGCGATGACGTCGGGCAGCCGTTGGCTCTCCAGCACTGTCGCGGCGTCGAGTTGGTCGAGGACGACCAGTGGCCCCGAGCCGAGCAGGTCGTCGTCGAGGAACGCCATGACCGCGAGCTCGATGAGCACTTCATCGGGCGTCCCTGACGGACGGATCGCACCGTCACTGATCTCGCGGACGACCCACTCGCCTCCGATCAGCCCTCGCGGCTCCCAGATCATGCGAGCGGCAGCCCAGGCCACGTCACCGCACTCGCCCGCTGCCTCGGCGATCACGACGTAGACGTCACCGTGGACGGCCATCGCCGACAACACGGCCAGGCGGACGAATAGCCCAACCGCATCCGGTGTCGCACAGCGCGGATCCTCGGGGGCAAGCGGTGCAGGGTCATTCGGGAGGAAATCGACCTGTCGTCCCTCGAGCGCGTCGCGCAGGATGGACCGCGTCGCCTCTGACAGGCGGTCGGCTGGTGGCTCGGCCTCCGGTGGCAGTTGCACTCCCAGGACGATCGAGGACGGCCCGCGGGCTAGGATCGCGGCCGGATCGAGGCGCTCCAGGAACCCGATGGGCCCGGCCGTGCCGAACCGACCGTCCGCCGCAAGCGCGAGGACGGCCGGGCCCAGGATTCGTTCAGTCGAGACGTCCGGCCTGTGGAACGGCCCGCCGCCGCTGTCGGCGCAGCCGACCAGGCTCAGTGCAAGCAGCCCGGCTGCCACGGCCAGGGAACGCTGGGGCATCTGCCTGTCCTCCGGTCCCAGGGCGCCGGCGGCGCCATCTGCAGGTGTGACCCGGGGCTCCGTCCTTTGTTGCATACGTCGCTCACGCGGGTCGGCGACTCCTCTGGCGATGTCGGGATCCGGAGCGTTTGACCCTCACAGGAGCGTGTGCCACACTCCGGCGGCCCTTGACGGGGCCGCACCGTGCTCGCCGGGCGACGAGCCGGCACAACGCGCGTCCAGAGATGAACCGCCCGAGGGGGTGAACCCGGGATTGGCAGAAGTTCGAGTGGGTGAGAACGAGACGTTCGAGAGCGCCCTGCGCCGCTTCAACAAGAAGATCCAGCAGTCGGGCATCCTCGCCGAGGCTCGCCGCCGCGAGCACTACGAGAAGCCCAGCGTGAAGCGGAAGCGCAAGGAAGCGAAGCGCAAGAAGAACGCGCGGACGCAGCAGGGCTGATCGGTCGGACGGCCGGACCGTCCGAGCGCCAACGAACGAGCCCGGCACCACCGCCGACACCCTGGGGCCCACCCCGTCGTCTCAGCATCGAGCCCGCGAACCGAGCGGGCGCGCGCAAGGTCACGACGAGCCGCCCGAGGTGCCATCACCGGTGACTCTCCGAGAGCAGATCCAGGCCGAGATCACGACCGCGATGCGGTCGGGTGATGCGCTGCGCCGCGACACGCTCCGGATGGCCGAGAACGCGATCTACAACGCCGAGAAGCGCGACCGCCGGACGTACTCCGACGACGAGGTCGCGGCGATCCTCGCCCGCGAGGTGAAGACCCGACGCGAGTCGATCGAGGCGTTCCGGGGCGCCGGCCGAGAGGACCTGGCCTCGAAGGAGGAGTCCGAGGTCGAGATCCTCGCGGCCTTCCTGCCCGAGCAGCTGTCCGAGGCGGACGTCGCCGCGCTGGTCGACCAGGCGATCGCCGAGACTGAGGCCGCCGGTCCGCGCGACATGGGCCGGGTGATGGGCTGGCTTGCACCGCGGACGCGTGGCCGGGCCGACGGCCGGGCCGTGAGCGCGGCCGCGAGCGCCAGGCTCGCCGCGCTGGCGGGGCAGGGCTGAGATGCTGACCCGTCGCCTCGATGAAGGTGTCCTGCCGACTCGCCGCGAGCTCATCAGGCTCGTGGGGATCGCCGGCGTGCTGATCGTCGTCCTGACCGCGATCCTCGGCGTCGACCTCACGCCGCGGTTCGATCTCGCGGTTGGCGACCTGGCCCCGACCGACATCCGCGCCCCGCGCGCGATCACCCTCACGAACGAGACCCTCACGGCCGCGGCCCGCCAGGAGGCGCGTCAGGGCGTGCCGCCGCAATACGACTACACGAGCGAGCGCGCGATCGCGATCGCGGCCGAGCAACTGCAGTCGTTCGGCGACAAGGTCGCGCCGCTCGACCAGGCCTTCGCCCCGGATACGACACCAGATCGGCGCCAGCAGCTTCTCGAGGGGGTCCTCCCGAGCCTGACGCCCGAGGCGCGCGGCACCCTGGAGGCCCTGCCGCCCGATCGCTGGGCGGACGTCCGGACCGAAGCGGCCCGGGTCCTCGACGTCACCGAGCGGATCGAGCTGCGCGACACCGAGGTCGCCCAGACGCGGCAGCGGCTGCACGAGATGATGGCCGGCGACCTGTCCGACGGCGAGCGCGAGCTGGCCGCCCAGCTCATCGCCCCGCTCATCGTCCCGAACTCATCGTTCAGCGAGACGCTGACGCAGCAGGAGCGCGACCGGCGGGCCGCGGCCGTCGAGCCGGTCGTCGAGGAGATCGTCCTGGGCGAGGTGCTCGTCCGAGCCGGTGCCCGCCTGACACCCGTGGATCTCGAGCGCATCCGGGCCCTGGGCCTCGACGTCCAGCAGCCCGACTTCGCGGCGCTCGGTGGCTGGGGCCTGCTATCGGGCCTGCTGGTGGCCCTCGTGCTGGCCTGGATGTGGCGCTTCCGGCGAGCGTTCTGGCACCGCAACAACGTGCTGCTGCTGATCGGCCTGCTCGTCGTCCTGGCCGCGTTCGGCCTGCAGCTGACGGCCGGCCGGGCGGCGCTGCCGTTCATCATGCCGCTCGCGGCCGTCGGTCTCTTGCTGACGGTCCTGCTCGATGCCGAGGCGGCGATCGTCATCACCGTCGTCGTGGCGATCATCGCCGGCGCCGTGAACAGCTCGCTCGAGCTCGCGACGTTCGTCCTGCTCGGCGGGCTGGCCGGCATCCTGGCGATCCGGCGCGGCGACCGGCTGCAGGTCTTCGTCCAGGCCGGCGCCTGGGTGTTCGTCGTCCAGGCCCTCGTCGTGACGACCTTCTCGCTGCTGGGTCAGCGAGACCTGACGGGCATCGTCCAGCTGGTCGGCGCGGCGGCGCTCTCGGCCGGCGGGGCGACCGTGGCCGCCGTCGGCAGCTTTGCCGTGCTGGGCAACGTGTTCGGCCTGATGACCGTGTTCCAGCTGCTCGAGCTGGCGAACCCATCACAGCCGCTGCTGCGGCGGCTGCTCGTCGAGACGCCCGGGACCTACCACCACTCGCTCATGGTCGGTAACCTCGCCGAGCGGGCGGCCGAGACGATCGGGGCCGACCCGCTGATCGCGCGCGTGGCTGCCTACTACCACGACATCGGCAAGCTCGCGAACCCGGCCGCGTTCATCGAGAACCAGTCAGGCGGGGAGAACATCCACGACGTCCTGCCGCCGGAGCAGTCGGCCCAGATCCTCAAGCAGCACGTCGCCGACGGGATCGATGTGGCCTACCGGTCGAAGCTACCGAAGGCGCTGATCGCCTACATCCCGCAGCACCACGGGACCGCGATCATGAGCTACTTCTACGCCAAGGCTCGCGAGGAGGCCGCGGCGTCGCTCGGTGGGCTCGCCACGGAGGAGGGCCGCAAGGCCGCCGACGCCGTCGACCAGCGGAAGTTCCGGCACGTCGGCCCGAAGCCCCAGTCGCGGGAGGCCGCGCTGCTCATGCTGGCCGACGGGGTCGAGGCGTCCGTGCGGTCGCTCTCGTCGCGCGACGAGCCGGCGATCCGGGCGATGGTCCAGCGGATCGTCAGCGAGCGCATCGAGGACGGCCAGTTCGACGACTGCGATCTGACGCTGCGCGACCTCCATCGCGTCGAGGACGCGTACGTTAGCCAGCTCCTGGGCATGTACCACCAGCGGGTGGCGTACCCGCAGAACAAGGTCGTCGAGCTCGAGTCCCGGCGCGCCGCGGGCGGCTCGGGTGGCGGCCGGGAGGGCGCCTGACGGTCGACCGGGCCCGATCGCTGTACCTGCCGCCGTGGCGTGTCGACGTCGTTCGGCGGGCGGGCCCGTCGGTTCCGCTGTCGGATGCCGCGCTCGCGCGCGCCGTCGGCGCCGCTCTCGAGGTGGGTCGGGCGCCGCGCCCGGGATCGGTGACGGTCGTCCTCACCGACGACGACGAGCTGGCCGAGCTCAACCGCGAGCACATGGGCCTCGACGGCCCGACCGACGTCCTGTCGTTCCCGATGCTGCCGCCCGAGTCGTTCGGGGAGGCCCGGCCGCCGGCGGCGTTCCCGTCGCTGCGGCGAACCCACGTCGGTGACATCGCGGTCTCGGTCGAGCGGGTGATCGCCCAGGCGCAGGCCGGCCGCGGCGGGCAGACGGGCGACGTGCGCTGGTCGCCGGCCGACGAGCTGCGGCTGCTGGTGATCCACGGCACCCTCCACCTGTGCGGCCGGGACCACGCCGAGCCCGGGGACGAGCGGGCGATGCGTGCGCTCGAGCGAGAGCTGCTGGGACGTCGGCCGCATGCCCTTGCCCCGCGCGATCCCGTCATCGAGTCGCCGGGGGAGGCGTAAGGCCGCGTAGCCCCTGGGCCCGCCGCTCGACGCCTCTCCGCCGCTGGGTATGCCACGCGCGATCACTCGCCCGACGACACGGGTACCATCCGCCCGAGCCCCCGGACGTCGTCCCGGGGCCGTTCGTGCTGTTCGGAGGCCGCCATCAACAAGATCGTCGTCGGCCTGGGGAACCCGGGCGAGCAGTACCGGTACACGCGCCACAACGTCGGCTGGATGGTCCTCGACCGGCTCGCCGATCGGGCCGACTGGGCTGGCCGCGGGCGGAGTCGCGACGCGTCGTCGATCGTCGGCGGCCGCTATCGCGGTCTCGACCTGGTGCTGGCCAAGCCGCAGACGTTCATGAACGAGTCGGGGATCGCGGTTCGGAAGCTGCTGGCCCGGGAGCGGGCGCCGCTGAGCGAGATGCTGGTCGTGGTCGACGACTTCGCGCTTCCGTTCGGGAAGCTGCGGTTCCGGGAGGGTGGCGGCCCGGGCGGTCACAACGGCCTGCGCTCGATCATCGCCGAGCTCGGCAACGAGGCCTTCAGCCGCCTCCGGATCGGGATCGGCGAGCCCGGACGCGGCTTCGTCGATCACGTCCTGTCGCGTTTCGAGGAAGACGAGCAGCAGCGACTCGATGAGCTGCTCGACGCGGCGGCAGATGCCGTGGAGGCGTGGGCGCGCGAGGGCACGAACAAGGCCGCCAACCGCTTCAACCCGTTCGAGCTTCGGCCGGCCGACGCCGACCTCCCGGCGCCGCCCGGTGAGGTCGACGGGCCACCCGGCGCAGACGGCATCCGGCGAACGCGGACCGGCTGGCGGAAGGTTCGAGCCGAAGGTCGCGAGGAATGAGGCGTCCAAGCCGATGAGCGGTCGTGAGCTCGAGGAACGCTCGGCGCTCGGTCGGGGACGCCGCGGCTGGGAGCGCCGCCTGGCGGAGCGGTCGGCCGAGTCCCGCCCGCCGACGCCTGGCCGACGGCCAGCCGACAGCGACCGATCGCGCCCCGGCCCGGAGGCGGCCGCGGGTCGCACCGGCCCTGGCCGGCGACTCCCGGATCTCGGCGCCCTGCCGGGGCTGCTGGGCGGCTCGGGTGGGTTCGAGACACTCCGCGACCGCCTCGGCCCGCCGATCGCGCCGACCGGCGCAGCCGGCCGGCACGCCGGCGTGACCTCGGTGCCGCACGGGGCCAAGAGCTACCTCGCCGCGGCGCTGGCGCTCGTCGGCGGGGAGCGGATCTGCTGGATCGCGCGGGACGCCGAGATCGGAGACCGCGTGGCCGAGGAGCTGCAGGCCTGGATGGGCGACCCGGGCCTGGTCGCCGTGCTCGAGCCCCGGACGGCCCTGGCCTACGAGCGCAGCGAGCTCGTGCCAGACGAGACCGCAGCGCGGGTGGCGGCCCTGGCTCTGTGGCGTCGCGGCGAGGCCCGGATCCTCGTCGCCAGCGTCCAGGCGCTGCTCCAGCACACGATCGAGCCGGGGGACCTGCCGGCTGAGCCCCTCGAGCTGCGGGTCGGCAGCCGCATCGCCCAGTCCGCGCTCCTTCGACAGCTCCTCGACCTCGGCTACGTGCCGGTCCTCGAGGTCGCCGGTCGCGGTGAGTTCGCCCGGCGTGGTGGCATCGTCGACGTCTTCCCGCCGTCGGCCGAGCTGCCGGTCCGGATGGAATCGTTCGGCGACGAGATCGACTCGCTGCGGGTCTTCGATCCGACCGACCAGCGGACGACCGGCCAGGCGCCCGGCTTGGCGCTGCTCCCAGCGTCGGAGTTCCTCGTGCCGGCCGGCGGCCCGAACGCGCTGCGAGAGCGCCTCGGCAGGCTCGCGAAGGGACTGCCGGACCGGTTGGCCGGGGACCTCGAGCGCCTCGCGCGGGCCGAGCCGGACGGCGGCACGGCGGCGGGTCGGGCGGCGCCCCGTGGCGCCTCGCGGGCGGCAGACGTCGCCGACGGCGCCGAGGTCTGGGCCGCGATGCTGGCGCCGGCAACCGGGCTCGATCACCTCCCGCGCGAGACGCTGCTCGTGGTCGACGAGCCTGGCGACGTCGCCCAGGCCGCGGAGTTCCTGTGGCGCCAGGAAACCGAGCGGCGTGACGACCTGGTCGCGTCCGGCGAGTTGCCGCGGGACTGGCCGTCGACGCTGCTCCAGCGGCGGGACTGGAAGCGCCGCCTCCTCGCGGCGCGGACCCTCGAGCTCACCTGGGAATCCGAGGCGGGCGAGGCGCTCGCCGGTGGCGGCAAGTCGTCCGGTGACCTGTTCGGCTGGCGCGAGCCCGCGCTGCCGCCGGGCCGTGGGGCGCGGATCGGCGAGGCCGTGGACCGCTGGCTGGGGGAGGGGAGTGGCGAATCTCGCCCCCGCATCGTCATCGCCTCCGACCAGGCGCCGCGCCTTGCCGAGCTGCTGGAGGAAGGCGGCCACGCCCCCGCCGTCGGCGACGGCGTCGCCGAGCCACCGCCGCCGGGCGCGATCGCGCTCGTGGACCGGAGCCTGAACGGCGGTTTCGAAGGCGGGCCGGACGGCCTCGTGTTCGTCACCGACCGGGAGCTGTTCGGGAACGTGCGCGTCCGCCGTCCCAAGGCGATGCGGCGGATCGTGCCGCGCGACATCCTCGAGCGCCTCAACCCCGGCGACCTCGTCGTCCACATCGACCACGGCATCGCTCGCTACGAGCGGATGCTGCGCCGCAGCTCCGGAGCCGGCGACGAGCGCGACTTCCTGGAGCTGGCCTTCCAGGGCCAGGATCGGATCTTCGTCCCGGTTGAGCAGATCGGGCGGGTCACGCGCTACAGCGGCGGCGAGAATCCGCACCTCTCACGCCTCGGCGGCACGGAGTGGTTGCGGACGAAACAGCGCGTGCGGAAGGCCGTCACCGACCTCGCCGAGGAGCTGCTCGGGCTGTACGCGGCCCGGGCCTCCGCCGACGGCCACCGGTTCGCCGAGGACACGCCATGGCAGGGCGAGCTCGAGGCCTCGTTCCCCTACGAGGAGACGGTCGACCAGCTGCGCGCAGCGCTGGAGGTCAAGCACGACATGCAACGGCCGCGGCCGATGGACCGGCTCGTCGTCGGCGACGTCGGCTACGGCAAGACCGAGGTCGCGCTCCGGGCGGCGTTCAAGGCGACGCAGGATGGAGTTCAGGTCGCCGTCCTCGTCCCGACGACCGTCCTCGCGGCGCAGCATTTCGAGACCTTCCGGTCGCGCTTCGCGCCGTTCCCGATCAAGGTCGCCCTGCTGTCGCGGTTCGTCTCGAGAACCGACCAGGAGCGGGTGGTTGCCGGCCTGGCGAACGGCAGCGTCGACCTCGTCATCGGTACCCACCGCCTGCTGTCGCGGGATGTCCGCTTCCGCGACCTCGGGTTGGTGATCGTCGACGAGGAGCAGCGCTTCGGGGTCGCCGCCAAGGAGCGACTCAAGCAGCTCAAGCGCGAGGTCGACGTCCTGACGCTCAGCGCGACCCCCATTCCGCGCACCCTCAACCTCGCGCTCGCCGGGGTCCGTGACATGAGCGTCATCGAGACGCCGCCCGAGGACCGCCTGCCGATCCAGACCCGGGTCGCCGAGGCATCTGCCGGGCTCGTACGCGACGCGATCCTGCGCGAGCTCGACCGCGGCGGGCAGGTCTTCTACGTCCACAACCGGGTCGAGACGATCGAAGCCCAGGCCGAGCAGCTGCGGAGGATGCTGCCGGAGATCCGGATCGTCGTCGGCCACGGCCAGATGGCCGAGGGCCAGCTCGAGCGCGTGATGCTGGACTTTGCCGCGGGCGAGGCCGACGTGATCGTCTGCACGACGATCATCGAGTCCGGCCTCGACATCCCGAACGCCAACACGATCGTCATCGACCGCGCGGATACTCTCGGGTTGGCCCAGCTCTACCAGCTCCGGGGCCGCGTCGGCCGCAGCTCTCGTCGCGCGTACGCCTACCTCCTGTACCGCCGCCGGGAGCGGATGAGCGAGGATGCCCGCAAGCGGCTCCAGGCGATCTTCAACGCCTCGGAGCTCGGCGCCGGCTTCCAGATCGCGCTGTCGGACCTCGAGATCCGGGGCGCCGGGAACATCCTCGGTGGCGAGCAGTCGGGCCACATGGCCGCGGTCGGCTTCGACCTGTATTCGCGGCTGCTGGCCGAGGCGGTCGAGGAGCGCAAGGCTGTCCACGAGCACCGCGCGCCGGTGCTGCCTGCAGCGCAGGCCGTCGTCGACCTGCCGCTGGAGGCCCACCTCCCAGACGAGTACGTGCCCGACGAGGCCCAGAAGCTGGAGCTGTACCGCCGCCTCGCTCGTGCGCGCAGCGCTGGCGATGTCGCGGCGTTCCGGCAGGAGGTCATCGATCGCTTCGGCCCGCTGCCGCCGCCGGTCGCTCGCCTGGCCGAGGTCGCGGAGCTGCGACTGGCCGCGGAGGCCGCCGGGGTCAGCTCGATGTCACGCGAGGACGGCCAGCTGGTCGTGCGATTCGGGGCCGGTCTGTCCCG
>DATHRO010000109.1:0-5022 GCA_035465135.1 Candidatus Deferrimicrobiaceae bacterium | reverse complement strand
GCCAGCCGGCCGGTCGTCGCCAGCTCGGTGAGCTTGTCCGAGATCGCCCTGCCGACGCCGGGAATGTCGGGCGGCGAACCTTCACGGTAGCCTCGCGCAACCTCAACCGGGAAGCGACCGATCGCGTCGGCCGCGCGGTGGTATGCGACGGTCTTGAAGACTAGCTCGCCCTTGACCTCGAGCAGGTCGCCGACGTCGTGGAAGATCTGGGCGAGCTGCCCGTTCGTCAGGAGCGGCGGCTCGGTCTCCCCGTCGGCGCCGGCGCCCAACGTCTCGTCGTCGGCTGCGACCTCCGGCGGAAGCCGGTCCTCGTCCACCGGGCGATGGTATCGGCCGTCCCCGTGCGTCTCAGGCGTGAACGGTCGCCCCGGCGGCCACGACTCGGTTGCGACCGGCGCGCTTGGCGCGCAGCAGTGCCCGGTCGGCTCGTTCGACGACCTCCGCGATCGACTCCTCCGGATCGCCGGCCTGTGCGACGCCGACCGAGACGCGAACGCCGGGCACACCGATCGTGCCGAGGTCGAGGCGCTCGACCTCCTCCCGGACCCGCTCCCCGACCTCGACCGCGACGCCCGGCTCCGGGTTGCGGAGCAGCACCGCAAACTCCTCGCCGCCGACGCGGGCCGGCACATCCTGATCGCGGACGGTCCGCGCGACCGCCGCCGCGACGGCCTTGAGCACCTCGTCGCCGACCGGATGGCCGTACGTGTCGTTGAGGACCTTGAAACGGTCGATGTCGATCATCAGGACCGCAACCGCATCGCCGGCGCGACGGCGCTGGCTCATCAGACTGCACGACTCGTCGAAGTAGCGACGGTTCGGCAGCCCAGTCAACGCGTCCGTCCAAGCGCGGGTCGCGGCCTCGCGGTAGGTGTCGACCCTGGCCAGGGCCGCGGCAGTCTCGGCGGCCGCTGCACGCACCAGCCGGCGCGCGCCGTCCTCCCACGGTTCGTGGGCCCGCCGGGACAGGACGATCGCACCGCTCATGCCGTGCTCCGACAGGAGCGGCACGGTCAGTGTGTTCGACAGCCCGAACACGAGCCGGACGCGATCCGCGATCCGGCGGCTGACGAGCGCCTCGTCGCCTCGAGCCAGCACGACAGACACCGGCCCCGTCCGGACGCGGTTGCGCCGCTCCGGCACGGGCAGGCCGATGTCGCGCAGCAGCGAGACGCTCTCAGCCAGGGCGCGCCGCAGGAGCGCCATGGCCCGGTCGCGCGGTCGGTCCCCGGCACGAAAGCCGAACCCCGGCGGCGCGGTCGGACGTTCGTTGGCGCCCGGGACGCCCGGGTCAACGGCGATCGGGGCGACGACTCCATCGGGCTGGCGCCGCACGATCGGTCGAGCGTGGTTCGCCACGAGCTCCCGTTCGGGCGCGATCGGGCCCACGGCGATCGGCGCTGCGTCCGGCGGGTCGGCATCGGGCGGCGCGTCGAGGTCGGCCAGCGGCAGGAGGGTCGTGCTCGCCTGGACGCCGGCCCGCCGCGTCACGAGCGTCGCCTCGAGGGCGGTGCCGTCGCGCCGGCGGCGGACCAGCACCGCGTGGTCGACCGCCGTCGTCGCGACGAGGTCGTCCATGATCGCGCTGACGATCGCCTCGGCGGACACGGAACGTGACAGGCCCCGCAGAATGCGGGCGAAGCCCTCGGCCTCGCCCCGGCCGCGCGCCTCCAGCCGGACGACGGCGTTGCGGTGCGCCAGCGCCGCGATCCCGGCAACGGCGACGATAATCAGCACGATCCAGTCCCCGAGCGACCCGGACCCGAGCACGCGGATGGCGCTCGCCAGGCCGAGGCCGAAGAACGACAGCGCGAGGAGCCACCACGTCCGGCGGATGGACGGGTCCCCCGCTCCCGTTCGATTCCCAGGAGGCCGGCTAGCGGACGTCACGCCTGGACAGGATGGCGGCTCCCGACGAGGGCGTCCAGCCAACGTCGCCCGGACGCACCGCTACATCATCACCAGGCCGCCGTCCACGCCGAGGACCTGGCCGGTGATGTAGGCGGCTTCGTCGCTGACGAGGAAGGCCACCGCGTTGGCGATCTCCTCGGGGGTCCCGAAGCGTCCCAGCGGCGTCTGCTCGATGATCCGGTCCTGCCACTCCTGCGCGAGATCCTTCGTGAGCTCGGTCAACACGAAGCCAGGCGCCACGGCGTTGCAGGTGATGCCGCGCGAGGCGAGCTCCCGGGCGGTCGCCTTCGTCAGGCCGATCAGGCCGGCCTTGGCCGAGGAGTAGTTGGCCTGGCCGATCTGGCCGATCTGGCCGGAGACCGACGTGATGTTGACGATCCGGCCGGCGCGCGCCTTGAGCATCGGCCGGGTGACGGCCTTGATGCAGTAGAAGGCCCCGAAGAGGTTCGTCTCGAGGACCGTGCGCCAGTCGTCGAGCGACATCCGCATGATCAGGTCGTCGCGGGTCACGCCGGCGTTGTTGACCAGGATGTCGACCTTCCCGAACGCGTCGAGGGCGGCCTTGACGAGCGCGTCGGCCGCGTCCTGCTGGCTCACATCGGCCTGGATCGCCAGTGCGCGCCGGCCGAGGGCCTCGATCGCTGCCGCTGTCTCCTTCGCCGCGGCCTCGTTGCCGCGGTAGCTGAAGGCCACGTCGGCGCCCTGCTCAGCGAAGCGCAGCGCGATCGCCCGGCCGATGCCGCGCGACCCGCCGGTCACCACGGCGCTCTTGCCCGCCAGGTCGATCATCGTGCTTCCTCCCCTCCCGTTGCCATGACGTTCCGAGCCCGGATCTCGATCAGGGTCGAGCCGCGCATCGAGTTCGGAATCTCGGCGATCTCGGCGACCAGGGCGACGAGCTCCCGGAGACGCTCGACCGGCGCTTCGCCGTCGATGTCGACCTCGACGGTCACCGGGGTGGAGCCCTGGCCGCGCGCCGGGAAGTCGCCGTCGACCATCAGCGCGACGCGGCGCAGGATGATGCCCAGCGTCGCGGCCTCCCGGTACAGGTCATTCGACACGCAAGCCGCGATCGAGGCGTACATCAGCTGGCCGCCGTTGAACCCGAGGCCGCGGCCGCCGGTCGCCACCGGCCGGTCGGCGAGCACCGTGGATGCCCCGGCCGAGATGACGGCCGTCGGCCCGCCATCGACCGTCAGCAGCTCGACCCGATAGGCGTCGGACACCTCGCGCCTCAGCGGACCTCGGGCCTGTGAGCCGGCTCCGGCTCACCCGGCACGACGTCGTCGAGCGGCACGTCGACCGGGCCGGGCCGGGCCATGAGCTCGGCGAGGGCCGGCGGGATCGGATCGACCGAATCCCAGTCAATCGGCAGCCGAACCCTGACGTCGCGCGGGTTGACCAGCCGATCGACGTCACGGCCGCGCTCCGGATCGGCCGTCCAGTTGACGGTCACGGCGCCGCTCGTGAAGCCGGCTCCGAACGCCACGAGGCAGACGTCGTCGCCGATCTGCACGCGGCCCTCGTTGACGGCCTCGGCGAGGGCGATCGGGACGGATGCCGCGGACGTGTTGCCGTAGCGATCCACGTTGGTGTACATCCGGTCCATCGGCAGGTCGAGACCCTTCGCGACCGCCTCGATGATCCGGATGTTCGCCTGGTGCGGGATGAACAGCTCGACGTCGGACGGCTCCAGGCCGGATTTGCGGACCGATTCGAGGGCCACCGTGGCCATCGTCTTGGTCGCGAAGCGATAGGTCTCGCGGCCCTCCATCCGGATGTAGTGCTCGCCGCGCACGATCGTCTCGGCCGATGGCGGGCTCTTCGCGCCGCCGGCCGGCAGCCAGATCATGTACGCGCCCTGCGGCTCGGTCGTGAGCTCGATGCCGAGGCTGCCGCCGGGTTCGTCGGAGGCCGACAGGACGACCGCCCCGGCACCGTCGCCGAACAGGATGCAGGTACCCCGGTCGGTGTAGTCAAGGAAGCGCGTCAGGAGCTCGGCGCCGATGACGAGGACGTGCTTCGCGAGCCCGCCGGTGATCCAGGCCTGGGCGGTGGCGTAGGCGTAGACGAAGCCGGAGCAGGCGGCGGCCACGTCCATCGCCGCGGCCCGGGTGTTGCCGATCGCCTCCTTCACGAGCGCCGCCGTTGAGGGCATCCAGTAGTCCGGCGTGAGCGTCGCGAGCAGGATCAGGTCGATCTCGTCCGGGTCGAGCCCGGCCGTCCGGATCGCGCGCAGGCCGGCGACCGCGGCCATCGAGGCAGTCGTCTCGTCGGCCGCCGCGACCCGGCGCTCGCGAATCCCGGTGCGCGTCACGATCCAGTCGTCAGAGGTGTCGACCATCCGCTCCAGGTCGGCGTTCGACAGGACCTGGCTCGGGACATAGCGGCCCCAGCCGGTGATGTGCGCCCGTCGCTCGCTCACGACCACGTCCTCACAGTGGCTGCACCTCGATGAGGGGCTGCTTGGCCCGGACCAGCTTGCCGCTCACGGCATTGACCTTCACGACCCGCCCAGCGAGGTCGCTCTTGATCTCGTTGAACAGCTTCATCGCCTCGATCAGGCCGATGACCTGGCCGACCGCGACCTCGCCGCCGAGCGTCACGTACGGCGCGGAGCCGGGCGCCGGCGAGGCATACCAGATGCCCGTCAGGGGTGCCTTGACCGACGGCCGCTCAGGCGCGACGGCCGTGTCGGCTGCAGCCGGGGCTGCGGCCGGCGCCGCAACGGCAGTCGCGCTCCCGTCAGCGGTCGGCGAGGGGGCCGCCGCGGCCACGGCCGAGGGCTTTCGCAGGACGAGGCCCGTGCCACCAGCCTGGATCTCCAGCTCGTTCAGCTCGGTCCGCTCGAGGAGCGTCGCGAGACGGTCGATCAGCACGAGCAGCGAGGCGTCGCCGGGGTCAGCCGGCGGATCGGGCGGATCGGTCCGGATCGGCTCAGGCGTCGGGTCGGTCATCCGTCCCACCGCCGGAACACGAGCGAGGCATTCTGACCTCCGAAGCCGAACGAGTTGTTGAGGGCAGTCGCCACAGAGCGGCGGGTAGCGACCTGCGGTGTCAGGTCCAGCCCGTCGGCGTTCGGGTCGGGGTCCTCGAGGTTGACCGTCGGCG
>DATHRO010000108.1:0-4834 GCA_035465135.1 Candidatus Deferrimicrobiaceae bacterium | reverse complement strand
AGGATCACCCCGATCTGGCGGGTCCGCTCGTCGACCTCGAAGCTCGAGTGGCCCGTCGAGAAGACGTACAGCTCGTGCGGATGACCGCGAGCCTTCAGACGGTCCGTGTAGATGAGCACCTGCCGGAGCGGGCAGCGGCTGTCGTTCTCGCCGGCCAGGATCAGCAACGGCGCGGCCACGCGATCGACGTACGAGATCGGCGAGCGCTCGGCCATCAGCTGCGGGACCTCGGACGGAGCGCCGCCGAGGAGC
Source organism: Candidatus Deferrimicrobiaceae bacterium (assembly GCA_035465135.1). Taxonomy (GTDB): domain Bacteria; phylum Chloroflexota; class Limnocylindria; order Limnocylindrales; family CSP1-4; genus UBA5189. The sequence continues at coordinate 4,582 of DATHRO010000108.1, read as the reverse complement.
GCCCGGTCGTAGGCCTGGAGGAGGGGACTGAGATCCTCGTAGCCGGCCGCGTAGTCGCCGACCGGGACGCCGGCCACGCCGGCGATGAAGCGGCCGGGATGCATGCCGTGCATCAGCAGCGTGAGGTAGCCGCCCCACGACCAGCCCGCGATGACCGCGCGGGCCGGGTCGGCCAGGCCCTTCGCGACCAGGTCGTCGAGGCCGGCCAGGATGTCTTCGACCTCGGGCCAGCCGATGTTGCCGATGAGCTCGTCGCGCCACGCGGCGCCGAAGCCGATCGAGCCGCGGTAGTTGAGCATCACGACCTGGAAGCCGGCGTCGACGTAGGCCTGCGCCTCGGGCGTCCAGCGGTCGAGGTCGATCGAGGTCGGGCCGCCGTGGATGAGGAACAGCGTCGGCCAAGGCTTCGGGCTGTCCTCCGGCTCGATCCGCCAGCCGTGGACGGTCTGTCCCTGCGGGTTCGAGTACGACCACGGGACGAACGGGCGGCCGGGCGGCCGCGCGCCCGGGGCGGTGAGGACGGGCTCGTCGCGCCCGACGGCACGGACGATGCCCGGGTGCTCGCCGCGCTGGAGGCTGTACCAGACCTCGCCGTCGGGCCGGACGTCGGCGCCGGTCAGGCTCCCGTCCGCGATCGCCAGCTCCGTCAGCTCGCCGCTCGCGACGTCGTAGCGGTGGAGTCGGTGGCGTCCGAGCCGCGTCTCCACGATCAGCAGCGCCGCGCCGTCCGGCCACCAGTCGGCTGCCTCGGTGAGACGGTCCCACGGCAGCGCGAGGTCGGTCACCTCGCCGGTCTCGAGGTCCCAGATCGCCGGCCGCTTCTCACCGCGCCGTTCGTGCCCGATGACGAGCCGCCGGTCGCCGGCGACGGGGGACCAGGCGAAGGCGTTGAGCGCCTTGCCCTCGTCGCGGAGGTCGGCCACAACGGCGCCGGTCTCCGCGTCGAGGACCCGGAGCGCAGGGTGGATCAGGTCGCCATGCTCGGCGTGCTCGATGCAGAGCAGCGACTCGTCGGCCGACAGGGCCCCGGCTTCCGTCCCGGCCCCGACCATCGCGTTGGCGCCGCCGAGCTCGATCGGCTCGGGGCTCCAGGCCAGGCGCCTGGCCGGCCGCCCATCCGTCGAGACGTACAGGCCGAAGCCGTCGCGGTCCGCGATGACTGCCGCGGTGCGGCGGCGGCCGAGCGCGATGCCCTGGTCCCAGCCATGCGGCAGGTCCTCGACCAGCGGCTCGGCGTCGCCGCCGGCGATCGGCGCCGCCACGAAGACCCCGGACTCGTCGCCGGTCAGGTCGCGGTGCCAGATGACCCATTCGCCGTCATGGCTGAGATTCCCGGCGATCACGCCGACCGGCTCGCGCGTGATCTGGCGACGCGCGCCGGTCGTGAGGTCCACGACATGGAGCTGGTAGGCGCCGCTCTCCGAGGACGCGTAGAGGACGTGATGCGGAGCCCCTGGCGCCCAGGTCGGAAAGCCGACGATGGGAGCCCGGAACCGCTGCTCCCAGAGCGGCATGGTTGTGGGCACCGGGGCAGGATAGCGAGGCACGCCCGGCCGCGCCCGTCGGGTGACTGCCGTATCCGGCGGCGGTGGCAGCAGCGGGGACGCCCGTCCGCAGCGGGCGGGCACGCGGTCCCGGCGGTGCCGTATCGTTCGGGCATGCCCGTCGGTGGATTCGGAGGACGTCAGCTCGCGAGCCGGCTCGGGAAGGTCGGCGTGTGGAGCTTCGCCCTCCAGCGGATGACGGCCGCCGGCGCCGCGGCCGCCGTGCGCAACCTGGAAGGCCTCGGCTACCCGGCCATCTGGATGCCCGAGAGCCTCGGCAGCAAGGACGTCATGGCCCACTCGGCGCTGCTGCTCGCCGCTGGAGAGCGGTCAATCGTCGCCCCGGGCATCGCCAACATCCACGCCCGCGACCCGATGGCGATGGCCAACGGCGCGAAGGCCCTGGCCGAGGCCTACCCGGGACGGTTCGTGCTCGGGATCGGCGTCAGCCACGCGCCGTCGGTGACGATCCGCGGTGGCGACTACGGCAAGCCGATCGCGCAGATGACCGCGTACCTCGACGCGATGTCCGCGGCGCAGTACGCCGGGCCGGAGCCGGACGAAGCCGTGCCGCTCGTCCTCGCGGCGCTCGGGCCGCGGATGCTCGAGCTGGCGGCCGCCCGTGCCGACGGCGCCCACCCGTACTTCGTGCCGCTCGAGCACACTCCGGTCGCGCGCGAGCGGCTCGGCCCGGAGCCGTGCCTCGCGGTCGAGCAGACGGCCGTCCTGTCGACCGATCCCGACCACGCGCGCCGGATCGCCCGCGGCTTCGCCCGCCACTACCTGGCGCTGCCGAACTACGCCAACAACCTGCGGCGGCTCGGGTGGTCGGACGACGACATCGCGAACGACGGGAGCGACCGGCTGATCGACGCGGTCGTCGCCTGGGGTGACGTCAACGCGATCGTGGCTCGGGTGAAGGCCCACCTCGACGCAGGCGCCGACCACGTCTGCGTCCAGCTCCGCGTCGAGTCGTCGAGCGACCCGGCGATCGAGGGCTATCGCGAGCTGGCGAGCGCCCTCCTCGCGTTGTGATCCCGATCGGCCGCCGCTAGACGGTCGACGCGACCGGCGCGAGGTCGGGTGCCTCCGACACGATCCCGGCGCCGCCGAAGACGGCGAATCCCGTCAGGTGCAGTGTCGGCCCGTCGGGCGCGACCCGATCGGGGTCGCGCGCGTCGCCCGTACCGCCGAAGATCCCGACCATCGCGCGCTCGACGCGCCACGTCTCGGGCACGACCAGCCGGATCCCGCCGAAGATCGCCCTGAGGTCGATGGCCGCCCCCGCGGGGTCGAGCGTCGCACCACGCAGGTCGAGGGTCCCGCCGCCGTACCACGCCAGGACCGATCCGCCGCGGAACGCGGTCGCGGTCGAGGTGAAGTCGCGACCCTCGTAGATCGCCACCAGGTCGACCTCGTCGTCGGCCTCCTCGCCGCGCGACTCGAGGCGGCCCTTGAGGATCGCCGCGCCGATGGCCGAGGCGATCCCGCCGAGCAGGAACAGGCCGAAGACCAGCGTGATCAGGCTGCGGATGATGCGCATCGGCATACCTCCTCCCAGCCACCGTCACGATCGGGCCGTTCGGTGGCTACTCCTTTGTGCCCCGGGCGCGTCGGCGGGTCGCGGGCCGCCTCGGTCGGCGCGCACGTGGCGCTGGTCGAGCGCCCGGAGCCTCCGCAGCGGGCTCGACCTCCGCGGGCGCAAGCTCCACGTGGTCCACGATCCCCACAACCACCGTGCGCACCGGTGCGTCCCGTGCACCCAGGATCTGTCGTGCAGAGTTCCCCTCGTCCATGAGCAGCACGGTCTCGCCGGTGCCGGCCCCCACCGTGTCCACCGCGATCAGGTAGCCGCCGGCCGGCGCGCCATCGGCCGAGACCAGGTCGCACAGCAGCAGCTTGCGGTCGTCGAAGACCGGTACGTTGATCGTCGAGACGACGGTCGCGACCACGCGCGCCAGCTTCACGACGGACGCTCCCAGCGAGCGGGGCCAGGCGAATCGGCGGAGGTCACCTCGTCCACGATGCCCACGATCGCATGGTCGACCGGCACGAACGGCTCTGGCATGGCGAGGGCAGCCTCGCGGGCGGCCACGACGTAGACGAGCTCACCCGGACCAGCCATGTGCGTGGCGTCGGCGGCCACCACCGGCGAGCCCGACGGTGCCCCGGACCGCTGGAGCGGCTGGACCATCAGGAGCCGAACCCCCTCGAGGCCGACGACCTTCTGCGTGGCGACGACGGTCCCGATCACCCGCGCCAGCTGCACGTCAGGCCTTTCCACCGCTGCCGAGGCGCTCCCGGAAGCGGGCGTCCGCCTCGAGATTCGCGCGCATCTCGGCGTGGAGCTGCGGGATCACCCGGGCGATCGCCCGGTCCGCCGCCCCGATGCTCGCTTGGCCGATCTCCACGGCCGCCTCGACGTCCGCCACCGGGCCGCCGAACAGCAGGTACGCCTTGCCACCGATGTCGTCTGCGAGGCGCAGCTCCAGCAGCCGCGCTCGAGCGCCCTTCACGCCAGCATCGGCGGCCTCGATGATCGCGGCGACGGTCTGCGTCTCGATGACGCCCAGGGCCTCGCCCGTCTCCGTGCGACGCCGGCCGCGCAGCGCCGCGACGACATCCGGGTGAATATCGGCCAGCAGCACGGTATCCAGGATCGACGACCCGCCCACCTCGCGGCCCGTGTCGAGCGCCTCCTCGACGTCGGCCACGGCACCGCCCACCAGGACCAGGTACTTGCCCGGATGGACGGTCCCGGCGTACAGGACGTCGACGGGCGAGCGCTTGGCCATGGCGTCGCCCGCCTCGATCCCGATGGCGATCGAGTCGAGCTCGATGAGGGCCAGCGCCGGCGCGATCGGCGACGGGCCGCTCACGGTCAGACGATCCGCAGGGCGCCGACGACGGTGATCCGCCGCTCGCGCGAGAACGTGCGCGGCCGGGTCAGGCCGTCGCCGGTGGGGGAAGCGATCGAGAACGAGCAGAAGCCCTCGCCGCCCTCGCCGAGGCCCGCGTAGTTGGGCGCGTTGGCGACG
>DATHRO010000107.1:0-11956 GCA_035465135.1 Candidatus Deferrimicrobiaceae bacterium | reverse complement strand
CGCCAGCGCGTCGCGGCGCAATTCCGGCCACGACGGGGCCGAGTAGACCTCGGCCGCGACACCGAACCGCTCGGCGAGGAGCGCCTGAGCAGCCAGGACCTGTGGCAGGATCGAGCCGGACCCGACGAGGCGGACCTTCGGGGCTGCCTTCCGGCCGTTCGAGCTGCGGCCGACCTTCGGGGCCGCCGCGAAGCGGTACAACCCGCGCAGGATGCCCGCGTCGACGCCGTCGGGCTTCGGGGCCTGAGCGTAGTTCTCGTTGTAGAGGGTGATGTAGTAGATGAGGTCCTCGCCGCGGCGGTACATCCGCTCGATGCCGTCGCGGATGATCGCCGCCAGCTCGAAGGCGTAGGCCGGGTCGTACTGGCGCACGGCGGGGTTCGTCGACGCCATGACGTGGGTATGCCCGTCGTCGTGCTGGAGTCCCTCGCCGTGGAGCGTGGTCCGCCCGGCCGTGGCGCCCATGAGGAATCCGCGGGCCCGCGCATCCGAGGCGGCCCAGAACTGATCCGGCGTCCGCTGGAAGCCGAACATCGAGTAGAAGATGTAGAACGGGATCGTCGGGTAGCCGTGCGTCGCGTACGACGTCGCCGCGGCCTGGAAGCTGGCCGCCGAGCCGGCCTCGGTGATCCCCTCCTCGAGGACCTGGCCGTCGACCGCCTCGCGGTACTTCATGATCAGCTCGGAGTCGACCGGCTCGTACTGCTGGCCGAGGGCCGAGTAGATGCCGACCTCATTGAAGAGCGGGTCCATGCCGAAGGTCCGCGCCTCGTCGGGGATGATCGGCACGATGCGCGATCCGAGCTCTGGGTCCCTGAACAGGTTCCGCAGCATCCGCGTGAAGGCCATGGTCGTCGAGACCGCGGTCGACGAGCCGGTGGCGAACTCTTCGTCGAAGGACGGCGCGGGGGCCGGAAGCTCGACGCCCTGGACGACGCGCCTCGGAAGCGGGCCGCCGAGGGTCCGACGCCGCTCCATGAGGTACTCGACCTCGGGTGAGCCCGGTCCCGGGTGGTAGTACGGGGCGTCCTTCAGCTGCTCGTCGGGAATCGGCAGCTCGAGGCGATCGCGGAAGACCCTGAGCTCCTGCTCGGTCAGCTTCTTCGCCTGGTGGGTGATGTTGCGGGCCTCGACCCCGGGGCCGAGGGTCCAGCCCTTGACGGTCTTGGCCAGGACGACCGTCGGCGCGCCACGGTACTCGGTCGCGGCCTTGTACGCGGCGTAGACCTTGCGGTAGTCGTGCCCGCCGCGCCGTAGCCGTGCGAGGTCGTCGTCGGACAGGTGTTCGACGAGCCGGCGGAGACGTGGGTCCGGCCCGAAGAAGTGCTCGCGGATGTAGGCCCCGCCGGCGACCGAGAACTTCTGGAACTCGCCGTCGAGTGTGCGGTTCATCTCCTCCACGAGGACGCCGTCAACGTCCCGCGCCAGCAGCTCGTCCCACTCGCGGCCCCAGATGACCTTGATGACGTTCCAGCCCGAGCCACGGAACACGGCCTCGAGCTCCTGGATGATCTTGCCGTTGCCGCGGACCGGGCCGTCCAGCCGCTGCAGGTTGCAGTTGACGACGAACGTCAGGTTGTCGAGGCCCTCGCGCGCGGCAACGTTGAGCGCCCCGAGCGTCTCCGGCTCGTCCGTCTCGCCGTCGCCGAGGAAGGCCCAGACCCGCGAGCCTGACGTGTCCAGCAGGCCGCGGTTCCGGAGGTAGCGGTTGAACCGGGCCTGGTAGATGGCGCTGATCGGGCCGAGGCCCATCGAGACCGTCGGGAACTCCCAGAAGTCCGGCATGAGGCGCGGGTGGGGGTACGACGACAGCCCGTTCCGCGGCGGCGTCTCGCGCCGGAAGTGGTCCAGCTGCTCCTCGGAGATGCGGCCCTCGAGGAACGCCCGGGCGTAGATGCCCGGCGCGGCGTGGCCCTGGTAGAAGACCTGATCGCCGGCCTTGCCGTCGTCGCGGCCCCGGAAGAACCAGTTGAAGCCGACCTCGTAGAGCGTCGCGGCGGAGGCGTACGTCGCCAGGTGACCGCCGAGACCCGGGAACCGGTTGTTGGCCCGCAGGACCATCGCCACGGCGTTCCAGCGGATCAGCCGCCGGATGCGGCGCTCCATCGCCTCGTCGCCCGGGAAGGTCGGCTCCTGCTCCGGACTGATCGTGTTGATGTATCGGGTGTAGGTGAGTGGTGGCAGCCCGATCTGGAGCTGGCGGGCGTGCTTGAGGAGCTTGAACAGCAGGAACCGGGCCCGGGTCTCGCCCTCCTCCTCGACGACGTCGTCGAGGGCCTCCATCCACGCGGTCGTCTCGGCCGGATCGATGTCCGGCAGCTGCTGCTTGAACTCGTCGAAGTACATGCCGCTGCGCGGCTCGGTGACGCTCATGCCTTGGCGGGCTCCAGGCGCAGGGTGGTGGGCAGCGTCTCGTCGCGGAGCATGCTCCCGAGGGCCGGGTCGTGGCGGTACTTCTCCCGCAGCGCCGCGCTCGTGGCCTCGATGCTCGAGGGGTCCGCGGCGAGCACGGCCCGGGCGGGAATTCGCCGACCGCCCACGTGGATCGCGACCGCCGGGTTCTCGAGGGCCTCGCAGTACCAGCGGCCGCGCTCGCCCCTGACCGAGCGGACGAGGACGGCGCCGTCTCGAACGACGATCCAGATGATCGTCCGATGCACCGGTCCGTCGAGCGCGCTCGTCTCGATCCTGACCTCTTCGGCGGCCGCGATGGCCGCGAGGTCGGTTTCGTCGAACCTCACGCCGAAAGCGTAGCCCAACTGGCGCCTCGGACCATGGCGGACGGGTTTCGATTGCGTGGCGGCGCCGCGTCCGCCGCGCTGCGCTAACCTCGGCGCCATGGCGCGCTACGATCCGGGGGCGGCGTTGATCGTCGTCGATGTCCAGAACGACTTCGCCGACCCGAACGGCTCGCTGTTCGTGCAGGGCGGCCCAGACATCGTCCCGCTCGTCAGCTCGGAGGCCCGGTCCGCGACCGAGGCCGGCGCATTCGTGGTCTACACCCAGGACTGGCATCCCGAGTCGACGCCGCACTTCGCCAAGGACGGCGGGATCTGGCCGGTCCACTGCGTCGCTGGCACGTGGGGCGCCGAGCTGCATCCTGACGTCGAGGTCGTCGGTCCCACGGTCAGGAAGGGCTCGAACGGCGAGGACGGCTACTCGGGCTTCACGATGCGCGATCCGACCACCGGCGAGACGAAGCCCACCGAGCTCGAGGCGCTGCTGCGCGCGCGAGGTATCGAGCGCGTCGTCGTTTGCGGGCTGGCCACCGATTACTGCGTCAGCGCGACGGCGCTCGATGCGACCCGCCTCGGGTTCCAGACCGAGGTCCTCCAGGACGCCATCGCCGCAGTCAACCTGCAGCCCGACGACGGCGAGAAGGCCCGGGCCGCGATGATGGCCGCCGGCTGTGTCATGGGCTATTGCTACGGGACGCTCCCCTAGCGCCGGTGCGCCTGCACCTCGTCGACGCCACCTACGAGCTGTTCCGGGCACACTACGCGCCTCGTCCCCCGGTCCGGGGTCGGGACGGGGTCAACCTGTCGGGCGTGTCCGGCCTGGTCGAACAGCTGCTCTACCTGCTGCGCGATGAGGGCGCGACGCACGTCGGCTGCGCGACCGACCACGTTATCGAGTCGTTCCGCAACGACCTCTGGCCGGGCTACAAGTCGTCGGCCGGCATGCCGCCCGAGCTGCTCGCCCAGTTCCCGATCGCCGAGGCCGCGATCGAGGCGCTCGGGATCGTCGTCTGGCCAATGGTCGAGTTCGAGGCCGACGACGCGATCGCCGCGGCGTGCCTGCGCTTCAGGGACGACCCGCGCGTCGAGCAGGTCGTCGTCTGCACGCCGGACAAGGACATGGCCCAGCTCGTCGACGACGGCCGGGTCGTGCTGTGGGACCGCCGCCGCCGGATCGTCTACGACGATGGCGCGGTCCGCGCGAAATGGGGCGTGCCGCCGACGGCGATCCCCGACTGGCTGGCCCTCGTCGGCGATGCCTCGGACGGATTCCCGGGGCTGCCGGGCTGGGGTGCCAAATCGGCGGCCGCCGTCCTCGCGCGCTACGGCTCGCTCGAGGCGATCCCGGAAAAGGCCTCCTCGTGGGATGTCCCGAGCCTGCGCGGTGCTGTCGCGCTCGCCGCGACGCTCCGAGACCAGTGGCAGGCAGCGCTCCTGTTCCGGTCACTGGCCCGCCTGAGGACGGTTGCCGACGGGGTCGTCATCCCGCAGGCGGACGTCGGGGACCTACGCTGGGCAGGGGCGCCGCGCAGCGCCTGGCTCGCGTTCTGCGAGCGTTGGGATCTCGAACGGCTCGCCGACCGGCCACATCGCTGGCGTGCGTAGCCGCGCGGGGTCAGCGCCGGGCCGGCGACGCGACGAGGCGCAGCAGCTCGGCGTGATGGGGCGGCGGCGCGGCAAGCACACCGATCGACTTCGGGTCTCGGCGAACGTCGAACCACAAACCGCCCTCGAGATCCGTGACCTTCGCCCCTGCGCGTTCCGCGATCAGGCCCGCTGCCGCGATGTCCCAGGTCGACAGGCCGCCCTGCTGGAGGAAGGCGTCGAACCGGCCGTTGCCGACGTAGGCCAGGGCCAGGGCGGCCGAGCCCATCGAGCGCGGGACCCGGATCGCCCTTCGGACGGCCCGGGCCTGGTTGTTCACGTTGCGCCCGCTGAGGGCCATCGAGACGACGAAGTCGGAAAGTTGCCCCTTGCTCGAGGCCTCGATCGGCCGGCCGGCCAGCGTCGCGGGGCCGCCGGCAGCAGCCGCGAAGGTCTCGTCGCGGACCGGATCGTGGATCACGCCGACCGCCGGGCGGCCGTCAACCACCAGCGCGATCGAGACGCAGAAGAACGGGATGCCGTTGGCGTAGTTGATCGTCCCGTCGAGGGGATCGACAACCCAGACACGGCCGATCCCGGCCGTCGGCGAGACACCGCCGCGAGCGCGGTGCTCGCCGCTCTCCTCGCCTAGCCGGCCGTCGGCCGGGTAGGCCGTCCGGATCGCGTCAAAGATCAGCTCCTCCGAGAGGTGATCGACCTCGGTGACGACGTCCTTGGCCGACTTGTGGTCGACATGCTCGACCCGCTCGATGCGATCCGTCAGCAGGCGCCCGGCGCGGGCGGCCAGCTCGACCGCGAACGCGAGCTCGTCCGCCACCTCGAGAACGTTCGGCGGCGCGCTGCCGATCACGGGGACTGGCACTCGACGACGAGCGCCACGGGCTGGATCCCGAAGCGGGATACGAACGATTCGAACCGTAGCTCCTGACCCGCCGGGACGACCGGTGTCTGGACGACCTGGCGGGGGCCGACCAGCCGGCCCGAGGCTTCGGCGAGGCGACACGTGGTCGCCGCGTCGTTCGAGCCCTGGTTGGCCACGACGAGGGTCACCGCGAGCCCACCGTCGGCCGGCGCCACGCCGGCGACGTAGCCGACGAACGGGCCGGTCTCGGCGAGCGCGAAACGGGCCAGCACGGCCAGGATGACGACGAAGACGATGATCCCGAGAGCGGCGATGCCGTGGACCTGCGTGGCCGACGGCTGGGCCAGCTCGAGCGGATTGCAGTCGTCGCACAACCCCTTCTGCGCGGCCACGCCGGGCCGCCCGCAGCGGATGCAGGGATGGGTGAACTCGGGCTCTTCGCGCGCCGCAGCGAGCGGGATCGGGGAGGGTTGCATGGGACGTGCGGATGGTGCCACGAACGGCGCCGCTCGGCCGCCGGACGACTACCAGCGATCGACAGCCGCCACGAGCGCGTCAACGTCGTGAATTGTCCGCGCGGTCACCACGACCTCGTCGGCGCCGCGGGCCTTCAGCTCGGCCCAGGCCTCGGCCGGGCGCTCGACCCACGGGCTGTCGCGCAGCGCATCGACCCCGGTTCGACCACCCCCGAAGCCCACGACGATCCGGACATCCTCCCGCCTCCGGCCCTCGGCATCCAGTCGCTCGAGGTATCTGGACCGGTAAGGCTCGAAGTGCGGATCCTCGGCCGCCCAGCCATCGCCGATCCGGGCGGCGAGATCGACGCCCCGTTGCGACTGGGCGCCGATGAGGATCGGTGGCGCCGGCGCGGGCCGCGGAAACGCGTGCGCCTCGACGAGCGGGTAGAAGGGGCTCGGTCTGTTCACCGGGCCGCCGGTCCACAGCGCTCGGAGGACGGCGACCGCGTCATCGAGCCGGGCCACCCGCTCGTCGACCGAAGGGTTGGCGATGCCGTACGCGGCCAGCGCGCGGCCCCCACCGCCGATGCCGATACCGACCCGCAGTCGCCCGGCGCTGGCGGCCTGCAGCGTGCCCGCCATGCGCGCCAGAAGCGCGGGATGGCGGATCATCACGTTCGTGATGAAGCTCCCGATGCCGATCCGACGCGTGGCGCCCGCCGCGGCCGAGAGGATCGTCCACTGCTCCACGACGGGAACCGTCGGATCGCCCTTCCCGACGAGGTGGTCCCAGGCCCAGGCGGCCCGGTAGCCCGCCTCGTCGAGCCGTCGGGCGCTCGCCAGCCACTCTCCGGCGGTCAGGCCGACCGTGCCGACTGCAACTCCGATCGGGAGGGAACGGGACACGTCCGGCCTCGCGCTCAGAGTCCCGTCTCGAAGAGCCGCACGTCTTCCGGGGCGATCGTGTGGCCATCCCCGCGCGTGGGCTCGAGGGCCGCCTGGGCGCCCAGCGCATCGAGGTCGGCCGGGAAACGGCCGATCAGGTCGCGGACGACCTCCCGGATCCGCTCGGCGTTCTGGGCAAAGACCTCGAGGACACTCCTCGCGTCGACCACCTCGGTGCCCTCGTGGACGCCGGCGTCGTAGTCGGTGACGAGGGCGATGTTCACGACCGCCATCCCGAGCTCGCGGCACAGCCACGCCTCGGGGTACTGGGTCATGCTGATGACCTCCCAGCCGGCGTCGCTGAACCACCTCGACTCGGACCTCGTCGAGAAGCGCGGGCCCTGGATGACCACGATCGTGCCGGTCTCGTGGACCTCGATGCCGTGATCCCGGATCGTCTCGATCGCCAGGGCCCGCAGCACCGGGTCATAGACCTCGGCCGACGACAGGTGGGTCACGATCGGGCCGTCGTAGAACGTGTCGGCCCGGCCCCGCGTCCGGTCCACGAACTGGTCGCAGACGACGAAGTCGCCGGGCTTGATCCGGACCTGCAGCGAGCCGGCGGCGCATGGCGAGATGACCGCCTTGACTCCGAGCGAGCGCATCGCCCAGACGTTCGCGCGGTAGTTGATCGCGTGTGGCGGGATCGTGTGCCTGCGACCATGACGGGGCAGGAAGGCCACCGCGCGGCCCGCGGCCTGGGCGAGGAAGAACGAGTCGGACGGCGGCCCGTAGGGCGTGTCGACCTTGATCTCCCGGACGTCATCCAGGAGCGAATAGAAGCCCGAGCCGCCGAAGACTCCGATCTCCGCTCGATCCGCCACGGCTGGTCCTCCGAGTCTGCAGCGTCCGGCCGCCCGCGGCGGCCCCGATCGCTCTCGCCAGGGATTCTATTGCCCTTCCGGTGGCGTAGGATCATGGCTGCGGCCCGTCCACCGAGGAGATCGGCATGACATCTGAGCAGCGGGACCCAACGCCAGAGCCCGAGGCGGCGACCCCGACCGAGCCGCCGACGCCACCGCCGCCGTCGTTCGAGGAGCGAATGGAGCGCTTCGGCCGCGAGGCCGGCGAGGCGGGCGAGCGTTTCGGCCGCGAGGTCGAGACGGCCGCCGAGCGCTGGTCGCGCGACCCGAACGTGAGCGGCGCGTTCAGCGCGGCCGGCGCGGCGTTCGGCCTCGTCGTGCTGGCGATCGGCGTCTGGTTCTTCGCCGACGTCACGCTCGGCATGAGCCTGCCGGCGATCCCGTGGCGCGACCTGTGGCCGCTCGCGCTGATCTTCGTCGGCCTGGCGGTCGTGCTGCGCGGCATGATGCGGCGCGCCTGAGGCGCGTCCCGCCCGGACGGTGCTGCCCGACGCTGCGTCCCCGGTCGAGCGCCTCGAGCTGGCCGACTGGCGCCGGCAGGTCGCGGACGTCTACGCCGCCGTCCGCAGGATCGCGGCGTTCGACCCCGAGGAGGCGTGGCGCACCTGGCGCGACGAACGTGAGCGCCTCTACCTGCACCATCCGCAGTCGCCCCTGCCGGCAGCCGCGCGGCGAGGCTTCACAGCCCAGCACTGGCCGTACGACTCCTCGCTGCGCTACGAGCTGATGCTCGTCGGACGTTCTGCCGACAGGCCGGCCGACAGCACGGCGCTGCCGCTCAGCAGCGGCGGGGAGATGCGGCTCGCCGAGATCGGGCAGCTCGATGTCCCCTTCCCGACCGGGACGCGAAGCCTCGCGGTGTTCTCGCTCGACGACTACGCCGGCGGGCTGATCCTGCCGTTTCTCGACGCGACGAACGGCGCCGAGACCTACCGCGCTGGGCGGTACCTGCTCGACACCGCCAAGGGCGCCGACCTCGGCGGCGATCCGCGATCCGGGACGATCGTCGTCGACTTCAACTTCGCGTTCCAGCCGTCATGCGCCTACGACGCTCGATGGAGCTGTCCGCTGGCACCGCAGGCCAACCGGCTGGACTTCCGCATCGAGGCCGGCGAGCGCCTCACCTGATCGACGCGCACCGGTCGCACGCGACGGCTCAGCCCGGAACCGCTTCGGGAGCAGCCGCGGCTGGCGCCATGCCGGGTCCGGTCACGAGGACCTCGCCGAAGGTCTTCTCGCCCTGGGGATCGCGGATCACATAGGCGTGGCGGATCTCGGCCACGCCCGAGGCGAGGTTGCCGGTGACGGTGCAGTACTTCGTGGCCGAGAGCTCGATCGCCCGCTGAAGCGCAACCGGCGACACGTCGCCCTCGACCGCGTGGACGATGAGGATCCGCTCGAACACGTGGGGGTACGGGTCGTCGCGCTGCTCGCCGGCGACCCGGACCTCGTAGCTGGAGATCGACTGCTTCTTCTTGCGCAGGATCGAGATGACGTCCATCGCCGTGCAGCCGGCCTGCGCGACGAGCAGGAGCTCGGCCGGGCGGGGGGCGCTGTCGCCGGTCGCGTCGTCCATCGCGACGGTGTGACCGCCGCTGGTCGTCGCGACGAGGCGCAGGCCATCGCCCTCCAGCGCGGCGGTGACGGTCTTCATGGACATGGTGCGGCCTCCTGCTCGCGATCGATCGTCCGTGTCCTGCGGCCGAGCGGACAGTGACGTTCGGCCCGAATTGGGCGACCGATGGACCAGCGGATACCATCCCGGTGATGGATCTCCCGCCCCCGGTGTCGATTCCGGCTGCCCTCCGGCGGTTCCTGGAGGCCCCCCACTACGCGACCCTGTCGACGGTCGGGCCGGACGGTAGCCCGCACCAGGCGGTCGTGTGGTATCGCCTCGATCCAGATGAGCGCGTGCTGCTCAACAGCCGCGTCGGCCGCCGCTGGCCGACCGAGCTGCTGGCCGATCCGCGCTGCTCGCTGGCCGTCACGGACGGCGCCGACCCATTCCGCTGGGTCGGCATGCAGGGCGTCGTCGAGCAGGTCATCGATGCCGTCGAGCCGGCTCGCGACGACATCGTCGCCCTCGCCGAGCGGTACGGCGAGGCCGACGCCGAGGGCGTCGCCAGCTTCCGCTCGCAGGCCCGGATCTCGTTCCGGGTCCGGGTCGTTGGCATCCACGACCACCTGGAGGACTGACCGTGCCGGCACCCCGCTTCGGAGCTCAGCTGTGGCCGCAGTCGACCGATTGGCCGGCGTTCCGCGACGCCGCGGTCGCCGCGGAGGCCGCCGGCTGGGAGTCGGTCTGGACCTGGGATCACCTGCTCGCGATCCAGGGGCCCTGGGAGCAGCCGATCTTCGAGGGCTGGACCGCCCTGGCCGCGATCGCCTCGCTCACGTCGAAGGCACGTCTGAGCCTGCTCGTCGGCGCGAACACCTTCCGGAATCCGGGACTGACGGCCAAGCTCGCGACGACCCTCGACCACGTGTCCGGCGGACGTGCCGTCCTGGGCATCGGTGGGGCGTGGTTCGAACGCGAGCACGAGGCCTTCGGGTTCGAGTTCGGCGCGACGACAGGCGAGCGGCTCGACTGGCTGGACGAATCGGTCGGCCTGCTGCGGCGGCTGCTCGACGGCGAGCTCGTGACCCATGACGGCCCGCACTACCGAATGGTCGACGCCCTGTGCGAGCCGCGGCCGATCCAGCCGCACCTGCCGATCCTCGTCGGCGGCAGCGGCCCGAAGAAGACCCTGCGGACCGTTGCCCGTCACGCTGACGGCTGGAATACCGCCGGCGACGTTGAGACGGTCCGACGCAACCTGGAGATCCTCCGACAGCACGGCGCCGACGTCGGCCGCGACGTTTCGGGGATCGAGCTGACGGTCAGCTTCCCGATGGTGATCCGCGACACGACAGCCGAGGCAGAGGCCGTGCGAACCGCACAGCTCGCCCACAACCGGATGGCGGAGCAGCATAACGCGGTCGTACTCCTCGGCCCGCCGGAGCTCGCGGCCGAGACGATCCGCCCATATCTGCCACTCGGCTTCTCGACGGTCATCGCCCGGCTGGCGGCGCCGTACGACCGCGAGACGATCGACCGGATCGGGGAGGTGGCGGCGCTCCTTGGCTGACGCTCCCGGGACGACGGTCCTCCTCGCCGGCGGGGTCGGCGGAGCACGGCTGGGCCACGGCCTGCAGGCCCACCTCGGCGAGGCGCTGACCGTCGTCGTCAACACCGGCGACGACCTCGAGCGCCACGGCCTGCTCGTGTGCCCCGATCACGACACCGTGATGTACACCCTCGCCGGGATCGACAACCGCGAGTGGGGCTGGGGCATCCGCGGCGAGACGTTCGCCGCGGCCGAGATGCTCGAGCGCTACGGCGAGGAGAGCTGGTTCCGGCTGGGCGATCGAGACCTCGCGACCCACGTCGTGCGAACGGCGAGGCTTCGAGCCGGCGATCGCCTGACGACGATCTGCCTCGACCTCCAACAGGCCCTCGGTGTCCGGGCCACGATCCTGCCGATGACCGACGTCCCGGTCCGGACCGAGGTGCTGACCGAGGACGGCTGGCTCGAGTTCCAGGAGTACTTCGTCCACCGCCACCAGGCCCCGACGGTGACCGACGTCCGCTTCCGCGGGATCGAGGCTGCCGCGGCGACGCCGGAGGTGCTGGCGGCATTCGGCGCATGCGACGGCATCGTCATCGCGCCGTCGAACCCGTTCGTGTCCGTCCGCCCGATCCTCTCGGTCGCGGGCACCGAGGCCGCGCTCCAGGCGGCCCGGGCCCGTGGCGTGCCGGTCGTGGCGGTCTCCGGCATCGTCGGCGGCCAGGCCATCAAGGGACCGGCGGATCGGATGCTCGTCTCGCTCGGACACGAGTCCAGCGCGCTCGGTGTCGCGCGCCAGTACACGGGCCTGGCCGACGTCTTCGTGCTCGACGAGGTCGACGAAGCGCTCGCGCCGCCGATCGAGGCCCTCGGCCTGCGGACGGTCGTGATCGACACGCTCATGGTCGACGACGAGGCTCGCGCCCGGCTCGCGGGAGCCGTCCTGGCCGCGGCGGCAGCCTAGGATCAGCCGGTGGAGCCGCGCCTCGTCGCCGATCTGTCCCGACTGTGGGCCGTCGTGCCGATCCGCGGGCTGGAGACGGCGAAGACAAGGCTCGGCGAAGGCCTCGATCCCGAGGAGCGGTTGGAACTGGTGACCGCGCTGCTGCGCCGGACGTTGCGCGCCGCGCGCGACGCGCGCTCGATCGCCGGCACCGTCGTCGTCACGATGGATCCGGCCGCGGCAGGCCTGGCCAAGAGCTACCGTGCGATCGGGCTCGTGGAGCGCGCGCC
The DNA here is from genome assembly GCA_035465135.1 of Candidatus Deferrimicrobiaceae bacterium. Lineage (GTDB taxonomy): Bacteria > Chloroflexota > Limnocylindria > Limnocylindrales > CSP1-4 > UBA5189. The sequence goes on along the minus strand of DATHRO010000107.1, from coordinate 145 downwards.
CGGGCTCAACCCGGCGATCGAGGCCGGTCGATCGGTGGCGGTAGCTCGCGGCGCGACGGCCGTCCTCGTACTGCCGGCCGACCTCCCGGGGGTCAGCGCGGCTGGTCTGGACGAGCTGGCGAAGCGAGCAGCGCAGGCCGGCGGT
>DATHRO010000106.1:0-5531 GCA_035465135.1 Candidatus Deferrimicrobiaceae bacterium | reverse complement strand
TATTACACCCGGACGACGTTCGAGGTCTTCCCGGCCGGGGCCGGCGGCCAGCAATCGGCGATCGGCGGCGGCGGACGTTACGACGGCCTGGTCGAGCTGCTCGGCGGTCGGCCGACGCCGGGCATCGGCTTCGGGCTCGGGCTCGATCGAGTGCTGCTCGGGCTGACGGAGCAGGCGTCGGCGAGCTAGGCGGCAGAGGCGATTCTCGCGCCCGAGCCGACGCCGCTGGCGGTCGTCGTCGGCAGCGATCCGGCCGACACCGCGACGCGGCTGCGCCTCGCCACTGAGCTGCGGACGGCCGGGCTGTCCGTGCGGGCGGAGCTGAGCCCCCGGAAGCTCGGCAAGCAGCTCGAGGCCGCGGCGCGCGACGGCGCCCACTTCGCCGTCATCGTGGGCGATGAGCTGGCTGCCGGCAACGTCCAGCTGCGCGACCTGCAGGCTGGCACGCAGCGGCTGACCGGCGTTGCCGGTCTCGCCCGCGACCTGCAGCGGGCCGCGCGGACCCATCGCCACGGCCTCGAGGAGGCCTGAGCACGATGTCCGAGTGGATCTACTTCATCCATCCGCCGTGCGACAACTTCGCGGCGACGATGACCGAGGCGGAAGGAGCCGCTTGGTCGGTCCACTACGATCGCTTCCAGCGCCTGCTCGCGGACGGCGTGATGGTGCTGGTCGGCCCGACGCTCGGCGAGATCAACACCGGAATCGCGATCTTCGAGGCGCAGGACGAGGCCGCGGCACGTCAGATCATGGAGGAGGATCCGGTGATCGCCGGTGGCTTCGCGCGAGGAGAGCTGCGGCCGTTCCGGGTTTCCCTGCTGCGGGGTCGCGACCCTGGCGACCCTCGGGCCGGGCAGCCCGAAGACGGCGCGAGGACGTGACAGGGATCAGTCGCGGCGGTTGAAGGCCAGGACCGCGCTGCCGAGCAGGACCGTCCCCAGGCCGCTGATGATCACGATCTCCTCGAATAGCGTCACGCGGTGGTCGCCGATCGTCACGCCGATGCCCGGTAGGGTCCCGAGGAAGATCTGGCGGATGGCGTCCACGCCGTACGTCAGCGGGTTGACCTTCGAGATGACCGCCAGCCAGTCGGGCACGTTGTCGACCGGGAAGAAGACCCCGGCCAGGAAGATCAGCGGGAAGATCAGCAGCTGGATGACGAGCTGGAAGCCCTGCTGGCTCGTCATGAACGACGCGATCAGGATCCCGAGGCCCGAAAGGCCGAGCGCCAGGATGATCACGATCGGGATGAGCCCGAGAACGATCCCGACGTTCAACTGGACGCCCAAGATTGGCGCCAGGACGAGCATCAGCGCGACCTGCAGCAGGCCCGTGACGGTCGCCCCGATGGCCTTGCCGAGGACGATTCCGGTCCGCCCGATGGGTGCCACGAGGATCTCGCGCAGGAAGCCGTACTCGCGGTCCCACACGACCGACACGCCGGCGAACAGCGAACTCGTCAGCACGGCCTGGGCGACGATTCCGGGGTACATGAAGGCGATGAAGTCGACTCCCTGCGCTACGGACCCGATGAGCCGGCCGAAACCCGCCCCGAAGATCACGAGGAACATCAGCGGGAAGGCCATGCTGGAGATGATCCGGGAGCGCTCGCTGACGAAGCGCAGCAGCTCGCGGTAGGCGACGACCCAGGTCCCGCGGAAGATCTCGCTCACCTGCCCACCCCTAGCGGTGCCACCGGCCCGACTGCAGCAGCAGCTGGCGGGCATCGAGCTCGACGTCGCGGATCTCGTGACCGGTCAGGGTCAGGAACACGTCGTCGAGGCTGGGGCGGCTGAGGCTGATCGTCTCGATCGGCTCCGGGAAGGTCCGCACGAACTCGGGCAGGAACGAGTCGCCGGTCGCGACGTGGAACCTGATCGTCCCGTCGCGCACAGTCGGCTCGATGCCGTAGCGCTCCTTGACGGCCTTCGCGCCGGCCTCAGGGTTCGGGGTCGAGAACGTGATCAGGTCGCCGCCGATCGAGCGCTTCAGGCCGTCCGGCGAATCGAGGGCCACGATCTGGCCTCGGTCGATGATCGCGATGCGATTGGCGAACTCGGCCTCGTCGAGGTACTGCGTCGTCAGGAAGATCGTCAGGTCCTCGGCTTCGCGGAGGCGCAGCAGGTAGTCCCAGATGTGGCGCCGGGTCTGAGGATCGAGGCCGAGCGTCGGCTCGTCGAGGAACAGCACCTTGGGGTGGTGTAGCAATCCACGGGCGATCTCGAGCCGGCGCTTCATGCCGCCGGAGAACGTCCGGACGCTGCCGCGCCGGCGGTCCCATAGCTCGACCATCGTCAGCAGCTCACGGATCCGCGGCTCGCGAACCTCGGCCGGGACGGCGTAGGCGTAGGCGTGGAAGCGGAGGTTCTGTTCGGCCGTCAGGTACTCGTCGAGGGTCGTCTGCTGGAAGACGAGCCCGATGGAGCGGCGAACCTCGCTCCGCTGCCGTTCGACGTCGAAGCCGCTGACGGTCGCGCCCCCACCGCTCGGCTTGAGCAACGTGCAGAGCATGTTGATCGTCGTCGTCTTGCCGGCGCCGTTGGGGCCGAGGAAGCCGAAGACTTCGCCCCGCCCGACCTCGAACGAGACGTCGTCGACCGCCACGAGCTTGCCGAACTCGCGGCGCAGTGCGCGGACCTCGATGACGTTGCCGGACACGCCCTGGCGACTCCTCGGGGACGGGCCGCCTACGATAGCGATTCCGCGGCGTGCACGGCTTCGAGCCAGGTCGGCGATAGCCGACGGGTCACGGTCAGGCCGGCCAGTTCGAGCGCCCCGCGGAGCTCGTCATCGGTGAGAACCCGCGCTGTGAAGGGTTGTCGGACGACCTCGCCACCGACCTCGAAGACCGACACGGCCGAGACGAATGGCGGATCGACCCGGACGTCCACCATGCCGAGACGCTCACCGTCGCGCTCCGACCAGGACTCCGCGGCCGTCTCCAGCCAGTCGAGTGGGTGGTGCTCGACGAGGACGTGTCCGTCGAGCCGGCCGTGGCGAGCTGCCGCGCCGAGCAGGACCGTGCGCAGCGCGGCGTCAGGCGTGTTGACGAGGTGGCTGCCGAGGAGGACGACATCGAACAGCTCGTCTGGCCCGGACTCGAGGTCGGCGCCGGCCACTGTCTGCGGCAGCAGCCAGGTCGTGCGCTCCGTATCAGGCCCGAGCAGGTCGACACCAGCCTCGGCCAGGACCTCCAGCATCCGGGTCGCGCCGGCGTTCGCGGCCCGCGGCTCGCCGAGGGGCCGGCGTCGGCGGATGATCAGGGCCCGGCGCGGGTTCATCGTGGGCCGATACGATACGCGGGCGGATGACATCGACACCCTCGCCACCGCCCTCGACCGCCGACTTCGCGAGCTCGTACCGCAGCCACACTTGCGGTGAGCTTCGCGCTGCTGACGCCGGGTCGCCGGCAAGACTCGCCGGCTGGGTCCATCGGCGGCGTGATCACGGCCAGCTGATCTTCCTCGACCTGCGGGACCGGTACGGCATCACCCAGGTCGTCATCGACGAGGGCGACTCGCCGGAGGCCCACGCGACGGCGAGCCGGGTGCGCAACGAGTTCGTCGTCACGGTCGCGGGCACCGTCGCCCGACGCCTGCCGGGCACCGAGAATCCGCGGCTGCCGACGGGCGAGATCGAGGTCCAGGCCGGGGCGGTCACGATCCTCAACGAATCGAAGACGCCGCCGTTCTACGTCAACGAGCCCGATGCGCCGATCGACGAGGCGCTGCGCCTGAAGTACCGCTACCTCGACATCCGTCGTGAGCCGATGAGCGCACGGCTGCTGTTGCGCAGCCGGCTCGTCCACGCGATCCGCGAGGTCCATCATGCCCACGGCTTCGTCGAGATCGAGACGCCCGACCTGATCAAGGCCACGCCCGAGGGCGCCCGCGACTTCATCGTCCCGAGCCGCCTCCAGCCGGGGACCGTGTACGCCCTGCCGCAGAGCCCCCAGCAGCTCAAGCAGCTGCTGATGGTCGCCGGCGTCGACCGCTACTTCCAGATCGCACGCTGCTTCCGCGACGAGGACCTCCGCGGTGACCGGCAGCCCGAGTTCACGCAGCTCGACCTCGAGATGAGCTACGTGGACCAGGACGCCGTCATGCGTTTCGTCGAGGCGATGATCGTCGAGGTCTCGCGGGCCACCGTGCCCGACCGCCCGATCCAGGACGTCCCGTTCCCGCGGCTGTCGTACGAGGAGGCGCTGGCGCGCTACGGCTCGGACAAGCCGGACCTGCGGTTCGGGATGGAGCTGGTCGATCTCGGGCCGGCCCTTCGCGACGCGGACGGCCAGCCGGCATCCGGCTTCCGGGTCTTCGACGAGACGCTCGCCGCGGGCGGTGTCGTCAAGGCGATCGTCGCGCCGGGTATGGCCGGGGCGTCGCGCCGCGAGACCGATGACCTGGTCGAGGCGGCGAAGCGCTTCGGAGCCCACGGCCTGGTCCACCTCTCGGTCGAGGAGAGGGGGACGGTGAAGTCGCCGATCGCGAAGTTCCTCGGCGACGACGGCGCGGAGCGGCTCGTCGCTGCGGCCGGTGCCGACCCCGGCGACCTCGTGCTGGTCGTGGCGGACCGCCCGAAGGTCGCGCACGACGTGCTGGGGCGGTTGCGCGTCGAGCTCGGGCTCAAGCTCGGGCTGGCCGACGACAACGCCCTGGCCTACGGCTGGGTCTACGGCTTTCCGATGTACGAGTGGGACGACGAGCTGGGCCGCTGGCACGCGACCCACAACCCCTTCTCCGGCGTACTTCCGGAGGACGAATCGCTGCTCGTGACCGCGTCGGGCGACCCGGCCGAGCCGTCGGCGGACGACCCCGCCGGGCGGGCCCGGGCGATGCAGTACGACGTCGTCCTCAACGGCTGGGAGCTCGGCGGCGGCTCGGTTCGGATCTGGCGCCGCGACCTCCTCGAGCGGAGCCTGGCGCTGCAGGGTCACACGCTCGATGGGATGCGCGAGAAGTTCGGGGCGATGCTCGAGGCGTTCGACTACGGTGCGCCGCCCCACGGCGGCATCGCGCTCGGCATCGACCGCTGGGCCGCGCTGTTCTCCAACCAGACCAACATCCGCGAGGTCATGGCCTTCCCGAAGACGCAATCCGGCAGCGACCTCATGCTCGAGGCGCCCTCGCCGCCTGAGGCGGAGCAGCTGGCCGAGCTGGGCCTGCGGTTCGTGCCGCCGGGGACGAAGGCGCCCGGGCCGAAGCCGGAGGCCGCCACCTGAGCGAGCGTGCGTCGGCGCTCGAGTTCCTCGAGCCGATCGCCCGTCGGCCCCGGCTGGCGGCCCTGGGCGGGGCGATGTGCATCGCCTTCTCGGGCATCTTCTATCGCTACGCCGACGTCGAGCCGTCGACCGCGTCGGTCTTCCGGTGCCTGGGCATCGTGCTGGTCGTGGGCGGGATCGCGGCGGCGACCGCCCCGATCGGCTGGCTCCGGGATCGGGCCAGGGCCCGGCTCGCCGCTGAACGCTCTCCGCGTGATCGTGAAGGGACCGGGCTGTGAGACCATCGGTTACGAGCATCGAGGAGGATGGA
>DATHRO010000105.1:0-4080 GCA_035465135.1 Candidatus Deferrimicrobiaceae bacterium | reverse complement strand
AGGCGAACCTCCGGCCGGCGACGGTCGCAGCGGCCCATGGCCCCGCGCCGCACGGCGCGCTGCCGCACGCGCCCGAAGGTCACGCCAAGCCGGTTGGCGGGGCGCCGCCCGGGGCGGGGATGCGCGACGAGGGCTTCGGGTACGAGACGATGTTCCTGCTGCGCGCGAACCCCGGCGCGTCGCTCGACGTGGACGCGATCCGGACACACCTCGAAGAGATCGGGGAGTCGGTCCTCGTCGCCGGCGATGCCCGGGCCGTCAAGGTCCACGTCCACAACGAGCGTCCCGACGAGGTCCTGGCATTCGCGCTCGGGCTGGGCGCGCTGTCGATGATCAGCGTCGAGAACCTCGACCAGCAGACCGAGAAGGTTCGTGAGACACGAGCGGCTGCGTTCGCCGGTGTGGGCCAGGGCGGCGGCGGGGCGGGCGCCGAGCACGTCGAGGCCGAGAGCAGCCGGGCCACCTCGGACGACCGCAACGGCAGCGGGCCGACCATCGGCGATGGGACGACCGCGCCGGGCGAGCCGATCCCGCTGGCCGTCGTCGCCGTCGCCGCAGGCGAGGGCCTGGCCGCGATCTTCCGAGACTTCGGGGTCCACGGGGTCGTCATGGGCGGCCAGTCCGCCAATCCGAGCACCGGCGAGCTGCTTGAGGCCGTCCAGGCGATCAACGCCCGCGAGGTGCTGCTGCTCCCGAACAACCCGAACGTCGTCATGGCCGCGCGACAGGTCGCCGAGATGAGCGATCGCTCGGTTGGCGTCGTCGCGACCCGGAACGCCGCCGAGGGCTTCGCCGCGCTCCTGGCCCTCGACCCGGACAAGGACGCCGCCGCGAATGCGACCGGCATGACCGCCGTCGGCCGCGGCATCCAGACGCTGGCGGTCACGGAGGCCGTGCGCGACGCAACGATCGGCGGGACGAAGGTCAAGCGCGGCCAGACCATCGTCCTCGACCCCGACGACGGGCTGGTGGCGTGCCGCGACCGGCCCGACGACGCGGTCCTGGCGGCCATCCGCGCGCTGGCACCGGGTTTCGAGCTGCTGACGATCTACTACGGCGACGGCGCTGATCTCGCGAGCACCGAGGCGCTGGCGCGAAAGATCCACGACCTCGGCACCGGTGCCGAGGTCGAGGTCGTGCACGGCGGCCAGCCGCACTACCGCTACCTGATCTCGGCGGAGTAGGGGACCCGGGCGCCGGTGGCCGAGCGTGCGTCCGGGCCGCGAGGCCGAACTCGCCGCCCGGCGGCGCTTCCCGCCCCTCGGACCCCGGAGGAGCTCATGGCCCGCGACCTCGTCCGGTCGGGCCTGCCCGGCGCGACCACGCTGGCGCGGGCCGGGCGACGGCTCGGCTGGGCCACGGTCGGCGACCTGCTGTTCCACCTGCCCCGGAGGTACGACGACCTGCGCGAGATGCGGACGCTCGGCGAGCTCAGCTGGATCGAGGACGGGACCCCGATCTCGGCCCGGGTCCGGGTGGCCGAGGTCCGCGTCGAGGCATCGTTTCGGCGCCGGGTCCAACGCACGATCGCGGTCCTCGAGGACGACACCGGGTCGATCGAGGCGACGTGGTTCGGGCGACGCTTCATCGAGCGACGTCTCCATCCCGGCGCGAAGGTCATCGTGTCCGGCAAGGTCAAGCACTTCGGGCGCAAGCAGACGCTCGACAACCCCGACTTTCAGCCGGAGGGCCGGGACGACGAGCTGCTCCACGTCGGCCGGATCGTGCCGATCTACAGGCTGACCGCCGGCCTGACCGCCAATCGTCTCCGGGTCGCCATCCGGGCGGCGCTTGACCGCGGCGGGCGCGAGTATCGCGACTACCTGCCGGGCCAGCTCCGGGACGAGCAGCACCTGGTCTCGATCGGGTCGGCGCTCGAGGAGGCGCACTACCCGGCCTCGTTCGAGTCCCGCGATGCCGCGCTTCGGCGGATCGCCTTCGACGAGCTGCTGGCGCTCCAGGTCGGGATGGTCGGCCGGCGGCGGCAACGCGGCCGCGACGCCGCCACGCCCATCGCCGTCGACGACCCGGCCGACGCCGCGATCCGGGCAGCGCTCGAGGCGGCGCTGTCGCGGAAGCTCGAGCTCGCCGTCACCTTGACCGTCGACCAGGATGCGGCGATCCGGGACATCCGTGCCGACCTCGATCGGCCGACGCCGATGCTGCGATTGCTGCAGGGCGACGTCGGCTCGGGCAAGACCGCCGTCGCGGCCTACGCCCTCGCGGCCGCTGCCCGGGCCGGCCTCCAGGGCGCGCTGCTCGCGCCAACCGATTTGCTCGCCAGGCAGCACCACCGCACCCTCGCCGGCTTGCTCGAGGACGACGGCGTGCCAATCGAGCTGCTGACCGGGTCGCTGTCCGCGGCGACGGCCCGCGGCACGCTCGATCGGCTGGCGTCCGGGATGGCCCCGGTCGTCGTCGGGACGCACGCGCTCATCCAGGAACGGGTCGCCTTCGCGGCCCTCGGCCTCGTCGTCATCGACGAGCAGCACCGCTTTGGCGTGGACCAGCGGGGCCAGCTGGAGGCGAAGGCCGGGGGCGACCGGACACCGCACGTGCTGCTGATGACGGCCACGCCGATCCCGCGGACCCTGGGCCAGGTCCTGTACGCCGACCTCGACGTGTCCGACCTCCGAACGCCGCCCGAGGGGCGGGTCCCGATCCGGACTGGCATCAAGCGCCCTGAAGAGCTCGCCGGAACTTGGGATCGCGTGCGCCAGGAGGCCGCCGCCGGTCACCGTACGTTCGTCGTCGTGCCGCTCATCGACGAGGCCGACGAGGACGACGGTGGCGCGACCGGCGGGCCCGGCCTGTGGGATGCCGCCGCGCCGGCGGCCGAGGCCGAGGCGATCCGGTTGCGCGAGCTCCTCGCGCCGCTGCGGGTCGGTCTCGTCCACGGCCGCATGAAGGCCGCCGATCGCGACGCCGAGATGGCCCGGTTCCGCGACGGTGAGCTCGACGTCATCGTCGGGACGACCGTCGTGGAGGTCGGGGTCGACGTGCCGGAGGCGACGATGATGATCATCGAGGGCGCCGATCGGTTCGGACTGGCTCAGCTCCACCAGCTCCGAGGGCGAGTCGGGCGCGGGGCCGCCGAGTCGTTCTGCGTCCTCGTGTCCGATTCGAGTGATGCCACGGCGCGGGCGCGCCTCGAGGCGGCCCGGACGCTTCGCGATGGCTTCGAGCTGGCCGAGCGCGACTGGGAGCTCCGGCGCGAGGGCGACGTCCTGGGCCTCGTCCAGAGCGGTCTGCCAAGCCTCCGCGTCGCGTCGCTGCAGCGCGAGGGCCATCGCGAGCTGGCGGTTGCCGCCCGGGCGGCAGCCGAGGCGCTGCTCGACGAGCGAGGCGAGCTGCGCCCGGGGCACGAACTCCTCAAGGGCGAGCTGGCGACCGGCTGGCTGCGCAGGGTGACGGCTGCCGAGCCCGCAGGTGCGGCGTGAGCCCGAAGGCTCGTGGCCGCGCCGGCCGCGTCATCGCCGGGAGCGCCCGCGGCGTTGTGCTCGAGGCGCCGGGGGCGGGCACTCGCCCGCTCGGCGATCGAGTGAAGCAGACGCTGTTCGGGATCCTCGAGCCGGACCTGCGAGGCCGCCGGTTCCTGGACCTGTACGCGGGGAGCGGAGCGGGCGGGATCGAGGCGCTGTCCCGCGGCGCGGCGGAGGCCGTGTTCGTGGATCGCGACGACGGCGCCGTCCGCGTCATCGAGCGGAACCTCCGGGCTACCCATCTCGAGCACGCTGGTCGCACGGTCCGGGCCGAGGCCGTGACCTGGCTGGACCGCCACGGCGCGGCCACCGGACCGTACGCGGCGATCCTCGTCGATCCGCCGTACGACGCGCCCGGGGAGCTCGAGGCGGCGCTTGGCCTGATCGCGAGGCCCGGCCCCGGCGGGATCCTCGAGCCCGGTGGCGTCGTCGTTGCCAAGCACTTCTGGCGGACTCCGCCGCCCGCCCGGATCGGGCTGCTACGATCGAGCCGCGAGCGGCGTTTCGGCGAGACCACGCTGACGTTCATGCGCTGGGGCGACGAGGAGAACGGATGAAGGTCGCGCTCTACCCAGGCTCGTTCGATCCCGTCACCAAC
>DATHRO010000104.1:0-2024 GCA_035465135.1 Candidatus Deferrimicrobiaceae bacterium | reverse complement strand
TGTCACGCGAGGTGACTGTCGATCCTGGCAAGGGCCGCGCCAAGATCCGTTCGGCCGAGGCCGAGGCGAACGTGGGTGTCGCCGAAGCCGAAGGTCGAGGAGGGCATCAGGAGCACGCCGGTCGACTCGACGAGACGGGCGCAGAAGCGATCGGCCGAGGCACCCGCAGGCCCATCCGGGAGGAGCCGCGGGAAGGCCGTCGAGCCGCCTTTCGGTCTCACCCAGGTGAAGGCGTCGGCCCGGAGGTCGAACCAGTCGTCGAGCAACGTGAGGTTCGCCGAGACGATCGAACGAGAGCGTTCGAGCACCCGGTCCCGTGCCCGCAGCCCGACCAGCGCCAGGACCTCCGAGGGTGCCGCCGAGCAGATCGTCGTGTAGTCCTTGAAGCGCGCGCAGCGATCGAGCACGTCGCGGTCGCGCGTCGCCAGCCAGCCGATCCGAAGGCCGGCCATCGCGAATGACTTCGACATGACGCCGATCGAGACGAACCGCGGGTCGAGGTCGGACCCGGCAGGCAGCGTCTCGGCGCCGTCGTGCTCGAGGAAGCGATAGACCTCGTCGGCGACGAGCCGGATCCCGGCGTCGGCACAGGCGGCGGCAAGACGTCGCCACTCCGCCACCGGCGGCAGCATGCCGGTCGGCTGGTGCGGCGCGTTCACGACGACCATCCGAGTCTCGGGCCGAAACGAGGCGATCAACCGATCGACGTCGAGCGCCCAGCCGGCGTCCTCGCGCAAGGCGTGGAGCGAGACCTTCGCCCCGGCGGCGCGCGCCACCTCGTACAGCGACTGGTAGGCGGGCCAGGTGACGATGACGTGGTCGCCCTCGCCGACGTGGGTCGTGAACAGGCAGAAGATCGCCTCCTCCGCGCCGGCGAAGACCAGGACGTCGTCGGCCTCGAGCGTGTCGTACAGCGCGGCGATCTCGCGCCGCAGCAGCGGGTGGCCCGTCGATTCCGTGTAGCCGAGCCGCAGGCCGGACCACATCGCCCGGGTCTCGTCGTCGGCCAGCTCGAGCAGCTCGGCCATCGACCAGCCCTCGACGTCGCTGGCGCAGGCGACGTGTTCGACCGCGAACTCCCAACGGGCGAAGTAGCGCTCCAGCGCGAAGTCGGCGATGCGCATGGCGGCATGATGCGGCATGGCGAGCTGCAGCCGATCGATCAGTTGGTGGCGCTCGCCTGCACCGCCACGACCTTTGAGCTGCTCGACGTTCAGGCCCTGAGGCCGCACTATGCCCTGACCCTCGAGCTTGGGCCGGCGGCGGGCCGCAGAGGTACCGCTGCGGTCGTGGTGCTGGACTGAGCGCGGAAACTGAAGAGGCGACACCGGGGGGTGCAGACGTGGATCGTGACGAGGCGCTGAGCGCGCGCTGGGACGGAGCCTATGTCGATGGGCCGCCGCCGTGGGACATCGGCCGGCCGCAGCCGGCCTTCCGGCGGCTCGCCGACGCGGGCGAGCTCGTCGAGCCGATCCTCGACGTCGGCTGCGGCACTGGCGAGCACACCCTGATGCTGGCCGAGCGCGGCTTCGAGGTCGTCGGGCTCGACATCTCCCAGGCCGCGATCGAGCGGGCGCGCGCCAAGGCCCGCATTCGAGGGCTGGATCCGCAGCTCGTCGTCGGCGACGCGCTGGCGCTCGAGCTGCTCCGCCACCGCTTTGCGACGGTCATCGACTCTGGGATGTTCCATACCCTCGACGACGAGTCCCGGGCGCGCTACGTCCAGTCGCTGTCGGCCGTCGTCGAGCCGGGTGGGTGGGTCCACCTGATGTGCTTCTCCGAGGAGACGCCCGGCATCAGCGGGCCCCGGCGGGTGACGAAGGCCGAGATCCGCGACGCCTTCGCCGATGGCTGGCAGGTCGAGTCGATCCAGGGTGAGCTGTTCGAGGTCCGTCCCGAGTTCGGCCCCGAGACACCGCACGCCTGGCTGGCGGCGATCCGGCGCGCCGGTGGCGTGACGGAACGTCCCGCGGCGGAGGCCAAGCCGCAGCCGGAGCCCAAGCCGGCGCCAGCGCCGATGGTCG
>DATHRO010000103.1:0-9770 GCA_035465135.1 Candidatus Deferrimicrobiaceae bacterium | reverse complement strand
GCGGCCGGACTCACGTAGCGAGGCTCAACCCGACCAGCCGGGCGATTCGCTCGCCGCAGCGCTCCAACGGCCCCGGGCCACCAGCCATCGCCTCCTCGACCGACATCGGGCGCTCGACGACCGGGACCACGACCGCGAGGTCGGCGAGGGCCTCGATTCCGCCGGGCTCGACGCCGCCGCCGACGGCGATGCAGGGCACGCCCGCGGCCTTGGCCGCGCGTGCCACGCCGAGGGCGGTCTTTCCGAACGCCGTCTGGGCGTCGATCCGCCCCTCGCCGGTGATGACGAGATCCGCGCGGGCCAGCTTGCCCTCGAGGTCCGCGGCCGCCATGACGACATCGACGCCGGGCACGAGCTCGACCTTCCGGAAGTGGTCGGAAAGGCAGAGCAGGCCAAAGCCCACCCCGCCCGCCGCACCCGCCCCGGGCGTGGCGCGCTCGCGGCGACCGGTCGCCGCCTCCAGCGCGGCGCCGTACACGCTGAGGGCGCCGTCGAGCGCCTCGACGTCATCGGGCGTGGCGCCCTTCTGCGGTCCGTAGACCGCTGCGGCGCCGTCCGGCCCGAGCAGTGGGTTGGTGACGTCGCAGGCGATGCGCAGCTCGACCTCGGCCAGGCGCGGGTCCAGTCCCGACAGATCGACCGAGGCGACCTGCGCCAGGGCGATCGCCACCGGCGGGTTCGGCGGCTCCGCCAGCGGCGCGCCGTCCGCGCCCCGGAAGATCGCGCCGAGCACCGTCAGGATGCCCGCCGCACCGTCGCTCGTGGCGCTGCCACCGATGCCGAGGGTGATCTCGCGGACCCCGGCGTCGAGCGCGGCGCGGATCAGCTCGCCGGTGCCCATCGAGGTGAACTCGGTCGTCCGCCGCTGCCCCACCGGGATCAGCGACAGCCCGGAGGCCGCGGCCATCTCGATCACGGCCGATCGACCGTCCGGCGAGATCAGCCACGTCGCCCGAACGGGCGCGAAGTCCGGGCCATGGACCTCTGTCTCGCGCCATTCCCAGCCGCCCGCCGCCGCGATCGCGACGATCGTTCCCTGGCCACCGTCGGCCAGCGGCGCGAGCTCGACGCGGTCGTCGGGGCGCGCCCGTCGCCACCCGTCGGCCAGCGCCTGGGCGACCTCGACCGAGGTCAGCGAGCCCTTGAACGAATCGGGCGCGATGACGACGTCGAGCGCTCGGGGCACCTGCCGGCCGTCCGTCAGCGCGTCAGCGCCGCGAGCTCCAGGCCGGCCTGACGGCGCTCGAGGTACTCGGGAATCCGGATCATCGGCGGACGCTCCATGTCCGCCAGCTCCTGGACCTCCAGGGACAGCCGACCGCGACCGGAGCGCGGCAGCTTCATCGTCGAGCCGAGCTCGGCGAAGAGACGCACCTTGCGGCGCTCCTCGAGACGCTTCATGACCGCCTGGAGGATCACGAACGACATCCGCGACAGGCCCTCGAGCTCCTGGTTGCGGTGGACGCGACGCTCGAGGTCGACCTGGCCGAGCCCTTCGAGGCCGGCCCGCTCGGCGACGTCGATGAGGTGGCCGATCTCGACCGCGTAGCCGGTGAAGAACGGAATCTGTTCGAGCAGCGAGCGCCGACCGGCGTACTCGCCGGCCAGTGGCTGGATCAGCCCCGACAGCTCCGGGAAGAAGAGGTTGATGAGCGGCCGGGCAACGAGCTCCGTGACACGCCCGCCGCCGCCCTCCTTGAGCACGCCGCCCTCGACGATCGGGCGCTGGTAGTAGCCCTTGACGTACTGCAGGCGCGGCTCGTGCAGAAGCGGCCCGAGCGTCCCGTAGACCATCCGCGGATGCCAGCTCTTCACGTCGGTGTCGGCCCACACGACGAGGTCGCCGGAGGTCTCGTAGAGCGACTTCCAGAGGGCCTCGCCCTTGCCCTTGAACGAGCCGTAGCGGCTCAGCACGTCGGGATGCTGCACGACCCGGGCGCCCTCGGCCTCGGCGATCTCGCGGGTCCGATCAGTCGAGGCCGAATCGATAACCAGGACCTCATCGAGCAGCGGTACGCGGCCGACCAGCTCGCGGATCGCGCGCCGGACGATCGGGCCAACGGTCTCCTCCTCGTTGAGGGTCGGCAGGACCAGGCTGATCGTGACGCCCTGCTTCTCCTTGAGCTGGACCAGGCGTCGCAGGTCGGCGAACTCGGCATGGTGGAAGTTCGACTCGCCGAACCACCGCTCGACCCGTGCCGGGACGGCGCGCGACTCCTCCGCGGCTCGATCGGCGGCCACGAGCGACTCTGCCCTCGAGGCGAGCTGCTCGAAGGTCTGCCGGCCGATCGTCTCGCGCGTCTTGACGACGACGACCGTGCCGCGCGCGCGGGCTGCGATGGCCTCCGGGACGGCGCCGAAGACGTGGCTCGTGCCGTCGCCCGAGGTCGGCGCCGCGGCGCCCATCACGACGACGTCCGTGGCGTCCGACTCGCGCAGGATCGCGGCCCGCACGTTCGACGCCTCGCGAACGAGCATCTCGGCTTTGCCCTCGACGTGTTGGCGCACGAACGCGGTGAGGGCCCGCTCCGCCTGGGCCCGAACGGCCAGCGTGATACCGGGCGGAACGATGTGGAGCGCGACCAGCGGCACGTCGTGGCGGCGCGCGATGCCGTCGGCGATCCGCAGGGCGAGCTCGGCATGCGGTCCGCCTCGGACCGGCACGACGACACGCTTCACATCGCGGACGCCGCGCTGCTTGACGACCGCGATGTCGCAGGGCGACTCCCGGATCACCTCGTCGATCGTCGCCGAGAACGGCGTGGCCAGGCCCTCGCGGGTGGACGGCGCCTTGCCGCCCCAGCCGAACACGATGAGGTCCGCATCGAGCTCCGCGGCGACCTCGACGATACCCTCGGCGGCGTGACGCCCGATGCGAACGATGGGGTGGATCGTCGTGCCCTCCGGCACGAAGTCGAGGACACGCTGTAGGAGGCGTCGGGCGTGGCGGGCCCGGGTCGCTCCCTCGGACAGTGGCATGCCCTCGGGCACCTCGACGATGCCGAGCGCGGTCAGCTCGCCGCCGCGGGACTCGAGCAGGTCGGCCCCGAGGCGGATGAGCTCCTCGGCGGTTGACGGATTGGCGACCGGGATCACGATCCGCGACGGCAGCGGCTGGCTGGTCACCATGGCGTCAGGGGGTCGCCTTGCCCGCGACCATCGGTGCCTGGGCCGGCTCGGCATCCCAATGGCCGACGAGATACGGCTTCAGTCGCTCGAACTCGCGAGCCTGTCGCTCGACGCTGTCCTCCGCCCGGTCGGTCGACAGATCGCGGTTCTCGATGACCGAGCTGGCGACCCGGCCGAAGTAGATCGGAACGAGCGCTGCAACGAACGCGTCAACGCGGTCGGGGTGTTCGCGCGCGCTGCGAACCAGGTCGTACAGGACTCGGGCCCACAGCTCGTCGGGGAAGGTGAAGCCTGCGGCGGTTCCGGCCATCGCTTCGGTGCTGGGCCGCTCCGCGCCGGGCGTGTCCATCTCGAGGCGCGTCCGGACCAGGTCGGCCGTCTCGCCGGCCTGGCCGGCCAGGTCGAGGACCGCCGCAACGGTCTTGGCGGCCACCATCTCCTGCCACGTCGGCTCGAGGGTCAGCGAGCCGGCATGGAACTCCGACAGCAGGCGCAGGACGTTGACCGCCAGCGGCGGCGGATCGGCGACCCGCTCGAAGCCGTAGGCCGGGACGTCGTGGCTGCCGTGAACCTTGGCCCATCGGTCGTGGTTCGCCACGGCCAGTCGCAGGATCGTCGAGACGACCTGGCGGAACATCGGCCCGAGGTCGGCGCCCGGGTCCTTGGGGTCGTGGACCTTCGCGCCCAGGCGTGCCTGACAGACCGCGAAACCGCCGGCCATGGCATGGGTCGTCATCCAGATGTCGATCCCGAACTTCGAGATGTCGGGCGTCCAGTCGTCGAGCGAGAGGTAGTGGCGCACGAGGTCGCCCGAGACCCCGAAGTCACCGCCGATCGGCTGCCGGATCCGGAGGCCGTACAGGGCCCGCGTCAGCGGGTAGGTGACGTTGTTGGTGATCGTGCCGTCGTGCTTGTGACGGGCATAGAGCGGGGCGACGAAGTCGTAGCCGCCCTTGAGGATCGGTCCTGCGAGCAGCTCGATCCACTCTGGCCCGATGCTCCGGAGGTCGCTGTCGACGACCACGAGGGCCTGGACCTCCAGGGCGGCCGCGATCTCGAAGATCGTCCGCAGCGCGGCGCCCTTGCCGCCGACGCCATCGACCTCGGGGTAGGTCAGCGAGACGCGGGACAGGCGATTCGTCGGTCGGACGAGCAGGATCCGCTCGATGTAGTCCGGCGGTTCCGTCTCGACGACGACCCGCTGGGTGCCGTCGGGCGAGCCGGCGTCGGAGTTCACCACGACCGGCCGCAGGTCGGGGAAGTACTGGACCAGTCCGGCCTGGGCCGCACGCACGACATAGCCGATCGTCGTGGCGTTCTTGAAGCTCGGGATGCCGACCATGATGTCGGCCCGCTCCAGGCGCTCGATTTCGGTGCGGATCGCCGGCGTGAGCACGGTGTCTGGCACGGGCCAACCCTAGCAAAGATGCCCCGATCCGGCCGACGGTTCGGGGTGCAGGGGCCGCTCGGGCGGGCCTATCATCCCGCCCGTGGCGACGGTGCCCAGCCCCGCGTCCACGCCGCGCGGCCTGAGGCTGCTGGAGCGGCTGGCCGCGCTGACTCCATCGGGTCGGGCCGGGGTCCCGGTGGCCTGGGCCCTCTACGACTTCGCCAACACGATCTACAGCTACGCGATCGTGTCCTACGCGATGAGCCTGTGGGCCATCGATCGCCTGGGCGCGGCGGACGGCCAGTTCTGGTTCCTGCTCGCCGGCGCCGTGTCGGTCGGCATCAATGCCCTGGTGTCGCCGGTGCTGGGTGCGATGTCCGACCGCGGTGGCGGGCGCAGGCTGCCGTACCTCCTGTTCTTCACGGCCCAGTGCATCCTCGCCACGGCGGCCATCGCGCTCATCCCGGAGGACGGGCCGGCGCTGGCGTTCGTCGGGCTGGCCCTGTTCACGGTCGCCAACTTCAGCTACCAGGCCGCGCTGATCTACTACGACGCGACGCTGCCGGTCGTCTGCAACCCCAGGTCTCGGGGCCGGGTCTCGGGGATGGGCGTGGGGATCGGCTATCTCGGGACGATCGCGATCGCGCTCCTGATCCTGGTCACCGACTCCGGGGCGGGTCCCCTGACGTTCCTGATGGCGGCGGCGCTGTTTGCCCTGTTCGCGGCGCCGATCTTCCTGGTCGTTCGCGAGCCCAAGCGAGACGGTGAGCCGTTCCGCGTCGGCGACGCGCTGACATCGTGGCGCCAGCTGGCGTCGACGATCCGCGACGCTCGCGATGTGCCGGGCCTGCCGCGGTTCCTCGTCGGGCGCTTCTTCTACACCGACCCGGTCAACACGGTCATCGTCGTGATGTCGGCGTTCGCCACGCAGGCGATCGGCTTCACCGCCGGGCAAGCCAACCTCGTGCTGCTGCTGCTCACCATCGCGGCGATCATCGGCGCCTTCGGCGGGGGGATGCTCGTCGAGCGGATCGGCCCGAAGCGGACGCTGATGCTCGTCCTCGGGACGTGGGTCGTGGGCCTGGTCATCGCCGGCGCCGTGCTATCGGTGCCGACGTTCCTGATCGGCGGCGTCCTGCTGGGGGCCGGGCTCGGCGGCGTCTGGACGAGCGATCGGGTCTTCATGCTCCGGCTCTCTCCGCCGGACAAGATCGGTGAGTTCTTCGGCCTGTACGGGCTGGCCGGCAAGTTTAGCGCGGTGAGCGGCCCGATCCTGTACGGCACGATCGTCTCGACCTTGCTGACCGCCGGCTGGGGTTCGACCGCGTACCAGGTCGGGATCTTCAGCTTCCTGATCCTGCTTGTCGTCGGCGTGATCCTGCTTCGCGGCGTACCGGACCCTGGAGCGGAGCCGGGCGCGAGCGCGGCCTGAGAGCTCCGGCGACCCTCTAGCGCGCCGTGTCGTCGCGCGCCTGTCGCGAGGCCCAGGCCGAGCCGATCATGACCTCGAGGCTCGAGCGCACGGGCCGCCATCCCAGGACCTCGCGGGCCCGATCGATCGCGGCGACGAGCACCGGCGGGTCGCCCTGCCGACGTGGCCCGACCGTTCGAGGGACGGGCCGGCCGACGACCTGCTCGGCGGCCTCGATGATCTCGTTCACGCTGTAGCCGCCGCCGCTGCCAACGTTGCAGGCAAGCGGCCGCTCGGTGCGCGGGTCAGCCGGATCGGTCGCCTCGAGCGCCGCCCGGTGGGCCTCGGCCAGGTCGAGGACGTGGACGTAGTCGCGGATCGGCGTGCCGTCGGGCGTGGCGTAGTCGTCGCCGAAGACCGTCAGCGCCTGGCCGCCGTCTGCCGCGGCGAGGGCGTTCGGGATGAGGTGGGTCTCGGGCTCGTGGGCCTCACCGTTGTGGTCGCTCGCCCCGGCGACGTTGAAGTAGCGCAGCGACACGACACGCAAGCCGTAGGCCGCGGCGTACCAGCCGGCCGCCGTCTCGAGTACCCGCTTCGTCTCGCCGTAGGGGTTGATCGGGCGAAGTGGCGCGTCCTCGGGGATCGGGGTCGCGTCCGGCTCGCCGTACACCGCGGCCGTGGACGAGATCACGAGTCGGCGGACTCCGGCCTCGCGCATCGCCTCCAGCAGCGCGATCCCACCGCCGACGTTCTCGCGGTAGTACAGCGCCGGATCGAGGATCGACTCGCCGACCAGCGACCGCGCGCCGCAGTGCAGGACGGCGTCGATCCGCTCCTCGGCCAGGAGTCGCCCGACCATCGTCACATCGCCGTAGCTGCCGCGGACGAGCCTGGCGCCCGCCAGGTCGGCCGACTCGTGACCGGTCGACAGGTCATCGAGCACGACGACCGCGTGGCCGCCGGCGACGAGCGCCTCGACGGACACCGAGCCGACGTAGCCGGCGCCGCCGGTGACGAGGATCCGCATCGGGCCTAGCGTAGCCGCGCGCGGAGCCAGGCCCGCAGCCGTGCGAGCAGCGACGGCCGTGGGGCGACCTCGGGTGCGGGTGCCGGCTCGGGCTCGGGCGCGGGTGCCGGCTCGGGCTCGACTGGCGGCGCTGCCGCCACGGGCTCGGCCGCCAGCTCGGCGACGAGGCGCGCCGCCGCCGCCTCCTCCGGGTCGAGCGCGAGGGCTCGCGCCGCGAGCTCCCGCGCGGCGTCGTTGCTGCCGCGGCGGTGGGCCACGCGGGCCAGCCCGACGAGGGCGATCGCGTTGTGCGGGTCAGCCGCCGCGATCTGGCCGTACCCTCGCTCGGCGGCATCGAGGTCGCCGGCGTCGAACGCGGACTCGGCGGCCAGGAGGCGCTCGATCATTCCGGCTCCGCCAGCATCGCCGCGGCCAGGAGCAGGAGCGTCGGCCGGTCGTTGAGGCTCGGATCGGCGACGACGCGCTCGAGGAGCTCGTCGAGGATCCGACCGAGCGTCGGGCCGGCCGGGACGCCGAGCTCGGCCATCAGGTCGTCGCCACGGACCGCCAGCCCCCGCCGGTCGAGGGCCACGGACGCGTCGAGCTCGGCCTGGACGCGGCCACGCAGCTCGGGCAGGCCGTGCGTCGTGTGGGCCGTGCCGCTGCCGACGTTGTCCGCCTCGCGCAGCGCCAGCAGGTCAGGGAGGGCGTCGATCCCGACGCGCTGGATGAACCGGCGAACCGCGGCGTCGCTCCAGCCCGAGTCGTAGGTGAACATGTGCTGCCGGACGAGGTGCACGATCCGCTCGGCGACGGTCTTCGGGAGCCGTAGCCGGGCCACGATCGCCGCGGCCATCTCGGTGCCGACGACCTCGTGGCCGCGGAACGGCCCGTCGGGATCGTCGATCGTCGCCGGCTTGCCGACGTCGTGGAGGAGCGCCGCGAATCTCACGACGGGTCGATCGGCCGGCGCGGCGTCGACCGTCCGGAGCGTGTGGGCCCACAGGTCGTCGCCGGAGATCTTGTTCTGCGGCACCCCGCGCTGCGTCGCGAGCTCGGGCAGCAGGACGTCGAGCAGCCCGGTCTCGGCCAGCAGCCCGAGCCCCGCAGACGGCCGCTGTGCGGCGAGCAGCTTCTCCAGCTCGGCGGCGACGCGCTCGCCCGACAGGTGTGACGACAGAGCTGCCCCGGCGCGGATCGCCGCGAGCGTCCCGGACTCGATCGTGAAGCTCAGGACGGCCGCCAGGCGGACGGCCCGGACCATCCGCAGCGCGTCCTCGCGGAAGCGGACCCCCGGGTCTCCGACGGCCCGCAACAGCCGGGCCTCGCAGTCGCTCGCCCCGCCATACGGGTCGACCAGGGCGGGCGTCGGCCCGGGCGCGTCGAGCGGTGGATGCCGGGCGGGCGGGGCGTCGGCGCCCCAGGCCATGGCGTTGACGGTGAAGTCGCGGCGGGCGAGGTCGAGCCGGACGTCGTCGCCGAACTCGACGCGATGCGGCCGCCGGAAGTCGGCGTACTCGTGGTCGGTCCGGAAGGTCGTGATCTCGTGGACCGGGGCGCCGGGTGTCGTGTCGCGCACCGCGACCGTGCCGAACTGGTTCTCGTAGACGGCGCCCGGGAAGATCGAGAGCAGGCGATCCGGTCGCGCGTCGGTGGCGAGGTCCCAGTCGGACGCGGGCCGGCCCAGCAGCGCGTCGCGGATCGACCCGCCGACCACGTACGCCGCGTGGCCGTGGGTCCACAGCCGTCGCATCAGGGAGACGACGTCCGCCGGTGGCTCGATCGAGATCGGTTGGCCGGCCTGCGGCATGGCCGAGCCGGTCAGTTGCGGCCGAGGAACAGGTAGTTCCGCCAGGCCTCGTTGCGCTCGTCGGCGAGATAGGGGCTGAACATCGAGTACAGGTCGCTGCGCGGCTCGAACGGCGCGCGCAGCAGCCGGAGGCGCGCCTCCTCGGGGGTCTTGCTGCCCTTGCGGTGGTTGCAGCTCTTGCACGCGGCGACGAGGTTGTCCCACGAGTGCGAGCCGCCGCGGTGGCGCGGGATGACGTGGTCGAGCGTGAGGTCGTGGGCCTGCCGCCCACAGTACTGGCAGGTGTGGCGGTCGCGGGCGAAGACCTCGCGGCGGGTCAGCTTGACTCGCGGCCGCGGCCGGCGAACGTGGTGCTGGAGGCGGATGACCGACGGTGCGTGGAACTCGCGGGTGACGGTCCGGATGACCTGGTGGTCGTACTCCAGGATCTCAGCCTTCGACCCGAACACGAGCCGGAACGCCCGAGGGAGGTTCGTGACGTTCAGCGGCTCGTAGTTCTGGTTCAGCACGAGCACGATGCCGTTCATCGTGGCGCGGATGCTACGGGAAAAGTGCCGCGGCCGACGGCCCCGCCGGACGCCGCGTCCCAGCCGCCGGCCTGCCCGACCTTCGAGGCCAGCGGCCGTCCGAGGGCCTCGGCGACGAAGCGGGCGGCGTCGAGGACGCCCTCGAGCGAGACACCGTGCTCGAAGCCCGAGGCGTCGAGCATGTAGACGAGGTCCTCGGTCGCGAGGTTGCCGGCGGCACCTGGCGCATACGGGCAGCCGCCCGTTCCGCCGGTGGAGGAGTCGAAGGTCCGAACGCCGGCGTCGAGGCCGGCGACGACGTTCGCCAGCGCCGTCCCGCGGGTGTCATGGAAGTGGAACGCGATCTGGTTCAGCTCGATGCCCGCGCCCGTCGCCGCCTGGACGACGGCCCGTACCTGTCCCGGCACGCCCACCCCGATCGTGTCGCCAAAGCAGATCTCGTCCACGCCCAGCTCGAGCAGCCGCGTCGCCACACTGACGGCCCGATGGGGATCGAC
>DATHRO010000102.1:0-38507 GCA_035465135.1 Candidatus Deferrimicrobiaceae bacterium | reverse complement strand
TACCCATGACCTTGCCGCTGGGGCAGCGGACGCTGCGTCGCCGCAGTGCACCCCAAAGTCTAGGCGACCTTGGGGCCGAATCCAAGGGTTTTCGACACGAACTTCGTAAATATCCCTTAACGGTTCGTTTCAGTCGTCCTGGATCGTGACCTTGGTCATCGCGACCGGTTGGTCTGGCAGGTCACGCGAGTTGCGGGGTGCGTTGACGATCTGGTCGACGACGTCCATGCCCTTGGTCACCTGGCCGAAGATCGTGTAGTTCTTCGGCAAGCGGCCCGACAGGTCGGCGTGGCAGATGAAGAACTGGCTGCCGTTGGTGTTCGGGCCGGCGTTGGCCATCGCCACGGCACCCCGCACGTAATCGGCGCGGACCGGCTCGTCCTCGAACTTGTAGCCCGGGCCGCCCGTGCCGACCCGGCCGGCATCGAGGCTCGACTTCTTGCCGAACTCGCCGTCGCCGCCCTGGGCAACGAAGCCCGGGATCACGCGATGGAAGATCACGTCGTCGTAGAAGCCCTTTCGAGCCAGGTCGACGAAGTTCTGCGACGCCTTCGGCGCCTCACGAGTGAACAGGTCGAGCTCGATGGTGCCGAGCTCGGTCTCGATCGTGGCGCTCGTCATGGGCAACTCCTCTCGATGGTCACGGGTTGGCGACGGTGACACGGGTCATGGCGATCGGATCGCTGGGTAGCTGGACGCCGTCCGACGCCTGATAGATCGCGTCGGCAACGTCCATCCCGGACGTGACCTCGCCGAAGATGGCGTACGTGTTCGCCGAGGCGAGCGGTCCGACCGCCCGGTCGTCCAGCACGATGAAGAACTGCGAGCCCTGGCTGTCCGGCCGGCTCGACCGGGCCATCGCGACGGTCCCACGCTGGTAGGTGGCGGTCACCGGCTCGTCCCGGATCGTGTAGCCGGGCCCGCCGCTGCCGCTGCCGGTCGGATCGCCGCCCTGGATGACGAACGGCGTGCCGTCCGGCATCGTCGCCGTCCGGTGGAACACCACCCCCTCGTAGTAGCCGCACTCGGCCAGCGCCACGAAGTTCCCGGCGGCGATCGGCGAGAGCGAGCCGTCGACCTTGATGACGATGTTGCCAAGGTCGGTCTCGATCGTCACCGTTCGCGTCTCGCCGGCGGGCAGGGCCGGCGGCTGGATCGTCGGGCAGCCGTCGGCGCCGACACCGCCGAAGGTCGGCAGCGGAGACGGGGACGGCGAGACGAGGAAGCTCGTCGCGGCGACATAGCCGAGGCCGGCCAGGACGATGCCGCCGACCAGGACCACGAGGATGGCTCCTCCCGAGAGCCCGCCCCGCCGCGCCGCCGGGGGCGAGCGACGCGCGGAGCCCTTGGGCCGCACGCCGCGCGGCACGGGACGGTCGGCGCCCGCAGAGGGCGGCGAGGATGCGGAGTGCGAGCGCGACGAGCCTCGACGGCGTTTGCTCATGCGGCGGCCTCTCGGGCGGTCTGATAGTCGATCGCCCCGGACAGGAGCGCCTCGCCGAGGATGATGCCCGCCGCGCCCGCGTCGCGCACGCGCCGGATGCCCGCTGCGTCCGACGTGCCGCCCGCGACGAGCAGGTCGGCGTCGACCGTCGTCGCCAGCGTCGCGAGGGTCTCGATCTCGGGGTCGCCGGTGGCGTGCCCGAGGACGAACCGCCGGACGCCACGACCGGCGAGCTCGGACACCAGCTCGGTCAGCGACGGTGCTGTGCCGCGGCGCCACGGGAAGGTCGCCAGCCGGTCTGCCCGCGCGTCGAGGCCGACGGCGAGCCAGTCCCCGGCCACCGCGAGGCAGCCGTCCAGCCGCGGCGGATCGTCAGCCACGACGAGGCTGCAGACGACCCGCGTCGCGCCGGCCGCGAACGCGAGCCGGATCGCATCGGGGTCGTCGACGCCGCCGGCGAGCTGGAGCGGCGTGGCAACCAGGGAGGCGATCGCGCCGAGGGTCGCCGTGTTCACCGGGGAGCCACGCCGCGCCCCGTCGAAGTCGACGAGGTGGATGACCGGGGCGCCGAGCCCGACGAAGTGCTCGGCGATCTGCTCCGGTCGGTCGGTCGGCGCACCGACGCCGCTCGACACGCCCGGCCAGAAGACGACCCGCGAGCGGCCGCCCTCGACGTCGATCGCGGGGATGACCTGCACCGCTCGACTCAGGCGGACGCGGACGATCCGGCCGGCGTGCTCGGTGCGGGAGGGTCCGCCGGCCGGCCCTCGCCCCGCAGCGCCCGGCGCTGGAAGCTGATCGGCAGCGAGCCGTTCCACAGCAGCGCGTCGTGGAAGGCCCGCAGCGAGAAGCGCTCGCCCAGGCGCCGCCGCTCCTCGTCTCGCAGGCTGAGGATCAGGACCTTCCCGAGCAGGTACGACAGGTTGTAGCTCGGCGTCGAGGTGTAGCGGCGGACCTCGGCGAAGGCGTTCGGCTCCTCGAAGCCGGTCTGTTCGACGAGGAACGCGGCGGCCTCGTCGATCGACAGCTCGCCCCGATGCATCCGGATGTCGAGGATGATCCGCGCCGCTCGCCAGATCGCGTCGGTCGCCAGCGCGATCCGGAACGCCGGCCCGTCGTCAAAGCCCTCCTCGCGCATCATCTGCTCGCTGTACATGCCCCAGCCCTCCTCGAACTCCGGCGCATTGACCTGGGCCCGGGTCAGCGACGGATGGCGGGCGGCAATGGCGAGCTGCAGGTGATGCCCGGGATACGCCTCGTGGATGCTGGTGTTGCTGATCGAGGCGAGGTAGTGCTCGCGCATCGCGCCGGGGTGGTCGTCGACTGCCGGGGTCACGACGTACACGCCGACCGGGCTGGGATCCCAGCGAGCCGGCTGGAAGTAGGCCGCGAAGGGCAGCACGCCGCGGAGGTAGCTCGGCGTGGCGACGACGTCGACGCGCTCGTCGTCGGGGACGGTGACGAGGCCGTGCTCGATGAGGTGGGCGCGAGCCCGCTGCATCGCCGTGCGGTACGCCTCGAGGGCGTCCTCGAACGTGGCCGGATGATCGCTCTTGACGCGTTCGAGGACCGTCTCGACGGGCGAGCTCGGGTCCAGCTCGCGGGCGGCCGCGACGCGGGCCTCGTGGTTGCGGGCCAGCTGCTCGTACCCGATCTCGAGGATCGCGTCGGCGTCGAGGTCGTCGAACGCCCGGAGCCGCAGTAGCTCGCCGTACCGCTCGTCGCCGAGGGCCCACTCGTCGGTGCCATCGTCGAGGCGAGTCTGGATCCAGTCGACCTGGTCGAAGACCGCCGGCCGAGCCTGGTCGACGGCCCGCCGAAGTCGACGCCGCAGGGCGTCGTCGACGGTCACGCCGGCCGGAGGCGAATCCGCCGCGGCCACGATCTCGTCGAGGAACGGCGGCAGGTTCATCGCGGCGCTGATCTCGACCTGGAGCCACGGCCGGACCTCGGGCTGCGCGGCCCGCGTCCGGTGGGCCAGGAAGTACTCGGGCGCTCCTTCGAGCCGCGCCGCGATCGAGGCCAGCCTCTCGGACAGCGGTGCGAAGTCACGGGTGAACAGCGGGAACAGCGCGTCACCGAGGTCGGACACGGCAGATGAGCGGCGCTCCCACGTTCGGATCACCTCGGTGTGATAGAGGCCCAACCGGAGATGATGGAGCTCGAGCTCGCGCTCGAAGCGGGCCTCCGCGGAGAGGCCCGTCGGGTCGAGCGCCGCGACGGCGGCGAGGTGTCGCCGGTCGCGCTCGATGTCGCCCAGGATTCGCTCGCGCGACGGATCGTCGAGGCGGTCGTCCCAGGCGTGGATGCCGAGGTAGGTCGCCTGCGCCGGATCCGACTCGACGACCGCGCGGAAGCGCGATTCGACGAGGTCGTAGAAGCCCTCGTCGAACGCGCCCTCGTCGGGCGCGGGACCGGGTCGGGTGAGCTCGACGCCGGCGAATTGGCGGTCGCTCACCTCAGGCCGTGGCCCCGGCGTGGACGGCCCGGCCGCCCGGCGGCGGGCTCGTCTCGGCGAGCGCGTCGCGGATCGCGACGATCACGGTTTCGATGTCGTCGCGCTCGATGCCCTGGTGAGTCACCGCGCGCACCTGCTCATGCGGGTACCAGTCGAGGAGCACGCCGCGCGCGGCCAACGCCTTGATGAAGGCCGCGCGGTCGCGTTCGACCCGGAACACGACGAAGTTCGTCCGCACGCGACCCGGGTCGAGGCGCTCGCCGTCCGGCTGGGCGATGTCCCCCGGCGAGACCACGCCGTCCAGCTCGGCCAGGGCCTCCGCCAGGCGGCGGGCGTTCGCGTGATCGTCGGCCAGGCGCTCGATCATGCCCGCCGGCCCGTCACGCAGCGCGACGAGCCCGGCCGCGGCGACGACCCCGACCTGGCGCATCCCGCCACCCAGGAGCTTGCGGGCCCGCCGCGTACGCCAGATGAACGCGCGGCTCCCGACGACGACGCTGCCGATCGGGCAGCCGAGGCCCTTCGACAGGCAGAACGTCAGGCTGTCGGCCGGCGCGGCGAGCTCGCGGGCGCTGACGCCGAGGGCGACGACCGCGTTCCAGAACCGGGAGCCGTCGACGTGCAGCGGCACGCCGGGGGCGGTCCCGAAGCCGGCACGCGCGACCGCCGCGATCTCGGCCGTGTACGCCGGCGTGAGCGGCTGGTTCATCGTGTGAGCGTGGCCGTTCTCAACGGTGACGAGGCCGGTGATCGGGTGGTGCTCATCGGTCGGGTCGCGGAACGCCGCGCGGACCGCCGCCGGATCGAGTGTCCCGTCGGGGCGCTCATCGATCGCCCGGACCGACGCCCCGACGACGACGGCGTGCCCGGCGGCCTCGTCGAGCACGAGGTGGCTCTGGCGACCGGCGATGACTTCCTGGCCGCGGTCGAGGTGGGCCATCAGCGACACCAGGTTGCCCATCGTCCCGGAGGCGACGAACAAGCCGGCCTCCTTGCCCAGCAGCTCGGCGGCGCGCTCCTCGAGGGCGATGACCGTGGGATCGTCGCCGAAAACGTCGTCGCCGACCTCGGCCGCGGCCATCGCGCGGCGCATCTCCGGGGTTGGCGTCGTGACGGTGTCGGAGCGCAGGTCGATCGTTCGCATTGGGCCGCGCGAGGATACCGCCCCCTGCCCTCGGAGGGGCGAATCGGGCCCGACCTGATATCCTGCCCGTCGCCGCACGGACCCGTGGTGTAGCGGCCCAACATGCCAGCCTGTCACGCTGGAGATCGCCGGTTCGAATCCGGTCGGGTCCGCCACGCACCTCATTTGCATATTGACCGACGCCCCGTTCGCCCGCCCGGACGGGGCGTCACCTTTCCCGTGACCGGACTACAGTCGAGCCGTGATCAGGCGTGTCGCCGGTGGCGCGCCGCGCTCGGCCTACGTCGTCGTGGCCCTCATCGTCGGGGTCGTCGCTCTGGCCGTCCTCGGCCGCGAGCCGGCGCCCCTCCCGACCGCCGCGCCGTCCCCGACCGAGCGCGCGTCGGCCATCGGCCCGGAGCCTCCGGCCTCCGGCGCCACGATCACCCCGACCGTGCTCGTGGCAATCGTGCCTGTCACCGGTCTCGGGGGGCCGTGGACGACGACCGGGCCGGCAGAGGCCGAGGCGGCGATCTCCGGCACCAGCGATCGATATCGGGCCCTCGAGGTCGTCACGGCCGACGCGACGGCCGTCCTCGAGGCGATCGGCGTCGCCGAGACGAGAGCCGGGATCCGGCTGGTGCTGGCCCGCGATGCCGCCAGCCTGATCGACGATCTGGCCCGCCAGCCTGATCGGCTGGCCTTCCTGCGGGCCGACGACCTCGAGCGGTCGGTCCGGGTGCTCGGCTGGGGCGATCACCAACTGTTTGACGCGGACGGGGTCCCGGACTGGGCGGCCTGGCCGCTGTGGATCGTCGTCCCGGACGCTGGGCCTCCGGCGTCGCCCACGTCGTGAGGTCCCGGCGCGACCCGTACCATCGTCGGGCGGACGATCGGCCGTGCGGCGGCGCATCCTGCGCGCGTGATCGGCTCGATCGGAGCCCGGCTCCGACTGGTCCTGCGACAGCCCGCGCCCCGTGCGACGTCCTGGTCGGGCGGCGAGCGCCCGTTCGACGACGTCGACGTGCTGCCCGAGGTCGACTTCGTCGCCTATTCGACGGGCGAGCGCCTGTCGGGCCGCGTGCGGCTCGACGCCTCGCGCCTGACCGACATGCTCAACGCCCACGACGAGTTCGTGCTCGTCGATGCGCTGGCCGAGCGGCTGCC
Source organism: Candidatus Deferrimicrobiaceae bacterium (assembly GCA_035465135.1). Classification (GTDB taxonomy): domain Bacteria; phylum Chloroflexota; class Limnocylindria; order Limnocylindrales; family CSP1-4; genus UBA5189. Next base: position 32,315 of record DATHRO010000102.1, on the reverse strand, counting down.
CGATGGCGGCTCGATGGTCGTGCCGGAGATCCTGGTCGGCCGCCACGAGCTGGCCGTCGTCCACGCCGGAGGCCCACGCGGTGATCGCGCCCGCCGGGTCCCGACCGAGCGACACGGGCTCGTCATGCGCTCGGGTCGCTACCTGATCGCCGGCCGTCTCCACAGCCCGGCTGGCGAGGATCCGCTGGCCGCGCTCCGATCCCGGGGCTCGATGGTCCCGCTGACCGATGCGGCGATCCTCTATCGCGCCGGCCACGACGTCGTTCGCGAACCCGCGTCGACGGTCGTCGTCAACCGCGATCTGCTCGACTGGGTGCGCGAGGGCGATCTCGACGCCCGCTCCTGGGACCTGCCGCCCGGCTGACGCACCCGCGTACCATCGCGGCCGATGCCACCACTCGGCCCGCTCTCCGGGATCCGCATCGTCGACTGCTCGACGGTCCTCGCCGGTCCGTACTGCACGATGCTGCTCGGGGATCTCGGGGCCGACGTCGTGAAGGTCGAGCCGCCGGCGGGCGACGCGACGCGGGGCTGGGGCCCGCCGTGGCTCGGTGACGAGGCCGCGGGCACGCGCACCGCGGCGTACTACCTCTCGGTCAACCGCAACAAGCGCAGCCTGCGCCTCGATCTGTCGCGCGACGCCGGGCGCGATGTCCTCCGGGCCCTGCTGCGGCGGGCGGACGCCGTCGTCGAGAACTTTCGTGTCGGGGGCTTCGAGCGGCTGGGCTTCTCCGACGCCGCCCTGGCCGAGCTGAACCCGGACCTCGTCCACCTCGCGATCAGCGGCTTCGGGACGAGCGGGCCTGACGCGGCCAAGCCCGGCTACGACTTCACCGTCCAGGCCGGGGGCGGGCTGATGTCGATCACCGGCGAGCCCGGCGGGCGGCCGCTCAAGGTCGGCGTGGCGATCAGCGACGTCGTCACGGGCACCTTCGGCGCGGTCGCGGTCCTGGCCGCGCTCGTCGGCCGGGGCCGTCGTGCCGCCGCCGGCCAGCGGATCGACGTGTCGCTCCTCGAGAGCACCCTCGCCGTGCTGGTCAACCAGGCCCAGAACGCGATCGTGACCGGCCGCGGGCCCGTTCGTCGCGGCAACGCCCACCCGAGCATCGTGCCCTATGAGACGTTCGCCACGGCCGACGGCGAGATCGCGGTCGGCGTCGGCAGCGAGCGGCAGTGGCCACGCTTCTGCGCTGCGATCGGCCTGCCGGAGCTCGCCGCTGAACCGAGATTCGCGAAAAACGGCGATCGCGTCGAACATCGCGACGAGCTGATCCCGCGGTTGGCACGACGGTTCGCGACCGAGCCGACCGCGACCTGGCTCGCTCGGCTGGACGAGGCCGCCGTCCCGTGCGCGCCCATCCGCGACGTCCGCGAGGCGCTCGACTCGGCCCAGGCCCGCGCCCTTGGCAGCGTCGTCGAGCTGGCCCACCCTGAGCTCGGCCGGGTCGATCAGGTCGCGCCGCCGTTCCGGCTGGCTGCGACCCCGGCCGCAATTCGGACGCCGCCACCGCTCGTCGGTGAGCACAGCGACGAGATCCTGGCCGAGGCCGGCTACGACGCCCCGGCGATTGCGCGCCTGCGAGCCGAGGGCGTCATCTGACGCCGGGCCGTCCCCACCGACCGGGACCGCCGGGGGCCGCTAGACTCGCCCGCGACGACCACGAGCATCGGAGGGACGACGCATGCCCGACTCCCGCGAGCGCTGGGCCCTGATCCTCGGCGCGTCGTCGGGGATGGGCGAGGCCACGGCCCGGACGCTGGCCCGAGCCGGCTTCAACGTCTGCGGGATCCACCTCGATTTCAGGGCCGCGTTGGCCCACGTGGAGGAGCTCAAGGCAGAGCTCGCGGCCGAGGGCGTCGAGGTCCTCTACATCAACATGAACGCGGCCGACGACGAGAAGCGCGGCGCGGCGCTCGAGGAGCTCGGAGCGCGGTTCGCCGCGGCCCGTGCGGCCGGGCGTGAGCCGTTCGTCGCGGTCGTGATGCACTCGCTCGCGTTCGGCAGCCTCGTGCCGTTCATCGCCGAAGATCCCAAGTCGGCCGTCGATCGCAAGAAGATGGAGATGACCCAGGACGTCATGGCCAACAGCCTCGTGTACTGGGTCCAGGACCTCGTCCGCGGCGGCTTCCTGGGCAGGGGCTCCAGGATCTTTGCGATGACCTCCGAGGGCTCCAGCCGGGTCGTGCCGTCGTACGGTGTCGTGTCGAGCGCCAAGGCGGCCCTTGAATCGCACGTTCGCCAGCTCGCCATGGAGCTCGCCCGACGCGACACCGGCATCACCGTCAACGCGATCCGCGCCGGCGTGACCGATACGCCCGCGCTGCGCAAGATCCCCGAGGCGGAGCAGATGATCGAGATCACGATGCAGCGCAACCCGACCGGACGCATGACGACGCCGCAGGACGTCGCGAGCGCGATCCTGGCCCTGTCGGGCGAGGCCACCGAGTTCATCAACGGCGACATCATCGGCGTCGACGGCGGCGAGTTCGTCACTGGCGGGTAGCCGCTCGTTTCCGGGCGCTCCTGTCAGCCGATCGCGCTGATGGCGGCCTCGGTCCTGACCCAGAACGTCATCGCCCGCGCGGCGGGGCACCGACGACCACGAGGCTCGGGAGCCCGAGCCGCAGAGATCCTAGAGAGACCGGCGCGCGAGCCAGCGACGCGCCCCCGGCGCCGGCGTGCTGCATGCGAGGACCTCACCGTTGCGGGTCGACTACCCGTGTGAGGCAGCCTGCGCGTCCCGGGTTTCACCGACGGATGCGGTGATCGTCCCGGCCGCAGCCCTCCGATGGTCCCGGGTGCCGCGGGCGATTCGGCCCTATCGTCGATGCCGGGCCGGCCCGGATGCTCGTCTTGGAGGGCCCGAAGCCGTCGGCGCCCCAGTTCGCTCCTGCCGCTGAGAGGCCACACCGTGACCCGTTCCCAGAACCCCCCACCGTCCCGTCGCGAGCGGCGCGCCGCGGCGCGACTCGAGCCCCGCGGCCCGCGAGCGCGGGCGCGACGGCCCCAGGACCGGCCGGTCTGGCAGTCGCCGCTGGCGATCATCACGGTCGTCGCGGTGCTCGTCGGGGTGGTCGTGATCCTGTTCGGCCTGCCGCGCGACGAGCCGCCGGGCGAGCTCGTGATCCCGGCGATGCCGTACACCGCGGACTTGACCGACGGCGAGGCCGTCGGTCCGGCCGATGCCCCGGTCGTGATGGAGATCTACTCCGACTTCCAGTGCCCGGCGTGCAAGGTGTTCGTGACCAACCAGCTGGCCGGCTTCGTGAACGAGTTCGCCAAGCCGGGCACGCTCCGGATCGAGGCCCGTGACATCGTGATCATCGATCGCGGCGGATCCGAGGAATCGCTGCGCCTGGCGGTCGGCGCGGCCTGCGCCGCAGAGCAGGATCGCTATTGGCAATTCCACGACATCGTGTTCGCCAACCAGGGTCGCGAGAACCGGGGTGACCACGACGCGGCGTTCATCGCCCGGGTGGCCGACGCCGCCGGCGTGGACCGCGCCGCATGGGACGCCTGTATCGCGCGCGAGGACGTCGCGGCCGCGATCCGCAGCCAGACCAGCACCGCCCTTTCGTCCGGCATCGGCTCGACCCCGACGCTCGTCCTCAACGGCCAGCGGCTGCAGAGTGGCGTGCAGCCGTATGCTGACGTCGCGGCCATGATCCAGGCGCTCGCCTCGCCCGCCCCGGCCGCCTCGCCCAGCCCGAACCCGTGATGCGGCGGTCGACCGTCAGGCCCATCCTCGGCGTCCACCCGGGGATCATCCTGGCGGTCCTCGACGTCGTCGGCCTCGCGATCGCGTCGTATCTGTCGGTTGTCGAGCTCGGCGGCGGCGTGCCGGTCTGCGGCCCGATCGGCGGCTGCGAGGAAGTCGCCCGCAGCGAGTACAGCCGGATCGCCGGCATTCCCGTCGCGGTCTTCGGCGTCGGCCTCTCGCTGCTGCTCCTGTCACTGGCCGTGGCGTGGTGGAAGACCGATCTCTACGCCCTGCTCCTGGCCCACTACGGCCTGTCGCTCGCGGGCGTGATCTTCGAGATCTACTTCATGTACCTGCAGCTCTTCGTCATCGGCGCGGTGTGCGTCTGGTGCACGAGCTACGGGCTGTCCCTGATCGCCCGATTCGTCATCGCGCTGATCGTCTGGGTCCGCGGCTCACCGACGGTCGCGGAGGCATAGCCCGAGCAGCACGAGCGCCGCGACGAGGCTCGTCGCGGCCAAAGCCGCACCGATCGCGACCAGGCCGCCGGCGACGGTTGCCACCGGTCCGGCGACGCTCGCGGGATCGGCTAGCAGGCCGAGCGTGAGGGCCGCGACCCCGACGTTCCAGGCCGCGAGCCGTGGCGTCGCGTCCCGGCCGAGGATGCGCCGTGCGTCGGCGTGCCGCTCCGGCCCGCCCGGCCCGATCGCCGGGACGAGGTGGGCCAGGGCGCCGAGCAGGACCTGGACGACGAAGCCGGCCACGAGTGGCGCGAGGACCGGCTCGAGGCGCCACGCCATGGGCGTCCCACCGGCCGCGACGACGGGCAGGCCGGCGACCAAGGTCGCGACGACCAGCCAGGCTGGCGCGGCCAGGAGCGAGCCGCTCGTGAAGCGGTGCCAGGCGGAGTCGGTCGTCCAGCCCGCCGCGTCGCGCTGTGCCTGCGCGCCGTGGACCGCCAGGGCGGCTGCGCCCCCGATCGTCGCCAGGGCGCCGAGCCGGGCGGCCAGGTCCGCCCCGGCCGCGTAGCCGAGCGCAACCACCGCCGGGCCGGCGGCCAGCCCGGCGACGGCGACGAGGCCGCTGCGCCGCCGCCGGATCCGCGCCCCGACCACAGTCGGGGCGAAGTGCAGCAGGGTCCCCGCGACGACGAGGCCCACGAACCCGAACGCGTTTAGCCAGGCGTGGGCGACGCGGAGCGACGGCCACGCTCGGACGACCTCCGGGGCGCCGAGCAGGTAGAGCGCCGCGAGCGCCGCGCCGATCCCGACGGCCGCGAGCCCGACCCCGTAGGCCAGCTCGGTCGCCGGTCGCCGCGGGCCTGTCGCGCGCCGCAGGGTCATGGCGGCCGCGAGCCCGACCGCGGCCGCGCCCGCGACGTAGGCTCCCGCGCCGACGGCGGCGAGCGGGTCGGGAAGCGCCGCGCCACTGGCCCGACCGACCGCGGCCAGCGCTGCACCGTGGGCCACCAGCCCGATCGCCGCGCCATGGAGGATCGGCGCGGCCGGCGGCGCGACGGTCAGGGCCGCGACGAAGAACGGCAGCATCGCCGCGATCGCCGTCCCCGCGGCTCCTGCGAGCGCGAAGTGGAGCGGCAGCCACCAGCCCATGCGAACCTCCGCCGGCAGCAGCAGCGAGACGAGCGCCGCGGCCAGGAAGCCGATGGCCACCACGAGCCCGCCGAAGGTCAGGCGCCGGTCCGTCCCGCGGTCCGGGCCAAGCCGGGTGGGCGGGCGTTCGACCACCGGCAGGCGCGGGAGTGACCGGGAGTCCATCAGCAGCAGAAGGATGAAGGGGCCGCGCCCGCAGGGGAAGCGGGCGCGGCCGGGCGGGAGAGGCGGGATCGACGCCGCGGGAACCGCGGCGTCAGGGCGTGACGACGACCTGGCCGATCATCCACGGATGCGGCAGGCAGAAGTACGGGAACTCGCCGGCCTCGGTGAACGTGTACGAGAACGTCGCGCCCTCGGCGATGAAGCCGGAGTCGAACCGCCCGTCGGGCGTGCCCACGTTGCTGGCCGACGTGCCCGACGTGACCGTGTGCAGGGTCGTGTCGCCGTTGGTCCAGGTGACCGTCGTGCCGACGGGAACCGTGATCGTGTTCGGGTCGAACGCGTTCTCGGCGCTGGTCGGGTCAAGCCAGCCGTCCTTGGTGATCGTCACCTGGGCGGCGTCCGCCGGGGGCGGCGTCTGCGCTGGCGGTGGCTGCACGACCCCGGCCGCCTGGAAGATCTCCGGGTTGGGCGAGCCGTCGACGACGATCGTGGCAAGGGCGCCCTTGTAGAACGTCCGGGTGAGGGCGTGGTCGACCAACAGGATCGTCTGGGGCACCTGCGCGACGATCTCGACGACCGTCCCGCCGCCGGTGACCACGAGCGTGGACTGGGAGCCACGGATGATCGGGTTGCCGGGCAGCGTCGCGGCCTCCGGGTAGACGGCGTCCCAGTGCGACCCGATCGGATGGAAGTTGCTGTTGAGGTTCAGGCCCTCGTTGACGAAGTAGATTCGCGCCCGCTCGCCGACGGCCATCCGGAGCGTGTTGTCACCGGTGAGCGAGCCGATGACCCCGTTGAAGACGACGTACGTCGGGTCCTCGGCCGCCATGGTGACCTTGTCGACGTCGGCCAGCCCGGTCGCGTCCGGCGTCGTCAGGTACCACTCCGACTGCATGATCGCCCACTCGTGCGCGACGGCCGGGAGTGGCGTCTCAGGATCGACAATGAACATGCCGTACATGCCGTGCATGATGTGGACCGGCACGTCGCCATAGGCGCAGTGGTACATGAACGCGCCGGGATAGAGCAGCCGGACGATGATCGACTTCGTCTCGCCGGGCGCGACGGTCAGGTCGGCCGCGCCGCCGCCCTGTCCGGTCACGGCATGGAAGTCGATGTTGTGCGGGTGGGTGTTGCCGGGAAGGTTGGTCAGCGTGATCGTGACCGCGTCCCCGACCCGGCCTCGCAGCACGGGCCCGGGCGTGCCGCAGGTGATCTGGTCATCGCCTTCGACGCGATAGCCCCACATCGAAACGCGGACGCCCTTCTCGGCGTCGATCGTGCAGACATTCTCCAGGACCTCGAGACGGACCTCGTATGCAGCCTGGTAGTCGCGGCTGATGGGGTCGCCGCCCGTGCCCGGCGCATAGCCGACGTGCTGCTCATCGGCCGGCGCGGTAGCGAGCTCGGCGATCGGCGTCAGGTCGGGCACCACGCTGGTGGCGGTCGTGGGCGGGCCGGCCGGTGGCGCCGTCGGGGCAGAGCTGGGCTGGGACGTGGCGTCCACGACGTTCCCGGGCGGGAAGGTCCAGTGGGGTGCGCTGGCCGTCGGGGCACAGGCGGCCACGAGCCCGGCGACGACGACGAAGGCGATGAAGCGGAGCCTGATCATGGCGTAGACCTCCCGATCGACGCCGCGTCCAAGGTCCCCTGCGGCGCCGCGATTCCGTAGCCGCGAACTGTGAGTTGCGCGATATGAATATCGGGGAGATACGTGTTTTGGATGACGTGCCGAATGGTCCCGATCAGGGGGCCAAATGGCCCGACCCCTCCGTCGGAGCGGGGTCAGCGACCGCCGTCGACCAGCTCCGAGAGCCGCCTCGCCGCCAGCTCGCTGCGGAGCGCCTCGTTGGCGGCGGCGAAGGCATCGTGGACCGCGCATCGGCCGCTCGGATCGCATGGCCCGCCGCGCAGCACGCAGCGCGCGACGTCGCCGCGGTCCTCGGCGGCGTCGACGATCCGCAGCAGGTCGATCTGCCGAGCCGGTAGGGCGAGCTGATAGCCGCCGTGGCGCCCGGGTCGGCCGCTGACGAGGCCGGCCCGCACGAGGTCACCCAGGACGTGGGCCACGAAGCGCACCGGGATCTGCATCCGCTCGGCGATCCGCCCGGCGCTCAGCAGGCCGTCATCCCGGTGCTCGCCGAGAGCGAGCATCGTTCGCACGGCGTAGTCGCCCCGCAGCGACAGGGTCACGCGCATGGCTCCTAGGGTCGGGATCGGGCGCGGCGCGCAACAGTGCCGAACGGCCCGGGCGCGGCGGCCCCTCAAGTGCCGTAGCGGGTGATCTCCACATAGGCCTGGCCGGAAACGCCGGTCCGTCCGCCACGACCGCTGACCGAGTGTGAGCCTTCCCAGTACACGACACCCGTCGTGGCACGCGTGTCGAGCTCCTGATCGGGCAGGGTGGCGTGGAGCACGAGCGGGACGTCGAGCGCAGCGTCGATGTGCCACTCGATCGGGTAGCTGCGCCCCGTTCGGGGGCTCGTCCACGTTGCGCCGGCCTCGACGCTGAGATCGCTCGCCTCGAGGTGGCGGATCCCGCCGTCCGCCGCCACGAGCGTGCCGTAGCGCAGCACCGGCTCCCCGGACGCATCGCGAACGATCGAGATCGTCAGATCCGTGCCGTCGGCGAGGTTGATGGCAAACCAGTCCCAGCCGCCCCCGCCGACCGAGATGAAGTCGCCCCACTGGTGGTCGAACCACGCGATCCCCGTGACCGGGAGCGTCACCTCGTCGAGCGTTAGCTCCCCGTCCACGGCGAGGCGCGTCCGAGAGTAGTAGTACGAGCCACCAGCGGGACCGAACTCGACCCAGCCGTCGTCGTCGTGGAGCACGGCCGGCTTCGTCGAGTCGAGCTCGAGCCGCAGGCCGAACGTCCCGCCCGCGAGGCCCGCCTCGGCCGGCGACAGCGCGGCCTCGATGCGGTCGCTGCCGTTCGACCCGGCCAGCCGCCACGGCGCGGCGGCCGGGTCGATCGCGCCACCGAGGCCCGGCGAGGTCGGCCCGCCGACCGCGAGGTCGAAGCCGGTCGGTGCGCCCGTGGCATCGCGTGGCGAGCGGTCGACCTGCGGCCCGATCTCGCTCCGCTGGCCGTACAGGAAGCGCTGGCCGTTCTCGTCGGTCAGCGCGAGGTGCGAGGCCCACGTCACGGGGACGTCGCCGCGCTCGGCCCGAAAGATCACGGCCTCGAACCCGAAGCGCCGCCCGTCGGCCGTCGCGAGGTGGCCGGTGTAGTACCACCACTCGGTCAGCCGATCGTGAGGCCCGTCGTCGCGCGGCAGGACGACCGGCTTCGGATCGGCCGGCCGAGACGGCGCCGGCGTTGCCGGGACCGGCGTCGGGAACACCTGGGGCGGGTTGGCGAGGATCGGACCGTCGGTGCAGCCGGACAGCGCGATCGCGAGGACGGCCACGAGCCACGGGTCGCGCCGGCGATTCATCATGCCGCCCCCGAGTCCTCTTCGAGAGCCGGCAAACGACGCTCAAGCCAGCGCGGTAGCCACCAGTTCCAGTCGCCGACGAGCCGCATCGTGGCCGGCACGAGCAGCGCCCGGACGACCGTCGCGTCGAGCGCGACGGCGATCGCGATGCCGAGGCCGAGGGCCTTGATCAGGACGATGTCGGCGAAGGTGAACGAGCCGGCCACGACGACAACGATCAGCGCGGCGGAGGTCACGATCCGACCGCTTCGCTCCAGACCATGCGCGACGGCCGCGCGGTTATCGCGATCGCGATCCCAGGCCTCGCGCATCCGCGTCAGCAGGAAGACCTCGTAGTCCATCGACAGGCCGAACAGGACGCAGAACAGGATCACCGGCTGGGTCGTCTCGACGAAGCCCAGCGGCCTCGTCCCGAGCAGCGCCGAAAGGTTGCCATCCTGGAAGATCCAGACGAGGGCGCCGAACGACGCGGCGATCGACAGGCTGTTCATCGCCAGCGCCTTGAGCGGCAGGACGACCGAGCGCAGCAGCAGCAGGAGCACCAGGAACGTCGTGACGACGATGAACGCCGCTGTCCGCGGGAAGTCCATAGCGATGCCGGTGACCACGTCCTCGACATCGGCCGCGCCGCCGCCGACCAAGACCGTCGCGCCGGGCGGCGCCGCCAGCGGCCCCGCCGGCTGCCGCAGGTCGCGGACCAGCTCGAGGCCGGCCGTCTCGTTGGGGCCGTACGGCGTCGTCAGCGTGAAGGTTGTCAGGTCGTCGCGGGTCGTCGCCGCGAGCGCCTCGATTGCGAACCGATCGGGCGGCGTCCTGCCGCTGCCGTACAGCAGGGCGTACTGCTCGACGGTCAACCGCGGGTCGAGGTCGACCAGACCGTCGACGCGCTCGATCCGAGGGTCGGCAGCGAGGCGCCGCGAATAGTCGAACAGGGCCTCGAGGTTCGCCGGCTGGAGCACGTCGCCGTCAGTCCTGATCGCGAGGACGATCGGGGCGAACGGGCCGGGCCCGAACTCGGCGACGAGACGGTCGAAGGCGGCCCGCGATGGCACGTGCTCCGGCAGGATCCGGGCGTCCGGGGCGTTGAAGCGGACGTGCAGGAACGGCGCCCCGAGCAGCAGCAGGACCGCCAGTGTCGGCACGAGCACCGCCACCGGTCGGGCCATGACCCAGCCCGCGAGGCGGGCCCACGGCCCGTCCTCGCTCGGCGTGGCGCTGACACGCCGGATGCGCAGCGCGTCGAGTCGGACGCCGACGAACGCCAGCAGGGCCGGCAGCAGTGTCAGGGCGGCGAGCACCGCGAGGCCGACGACGACCGCCCCGGCGATCCCGACCGAGCGGAGGATCATGAACTCGAACAGGACGAGGCCGAACAGCCCGAGGAGAACGGTCAGCCCGGAGAAGAAGACGGCCCGGCCCGCCGTCCGGAGCGTCGCGCCCACGGCATCCTCGACCGCCTCGGCCCGCCAGCCCCGATTGGCCAGTTCCTCGCGGAAGCGGCTTGTCATCAGGAGCGAATAGTCGACGCCCAGCCCGAGGCCAAGCAGCGTCGCCAGGTTCAGCACGAAGATGCTCATCGGGGCGGCAGTCGCGACCACGAAGATGGCGGCCAGCGCGACGACCACTGCGGCCCCGCCGATCGCCAGCGGCAGGCTGGCCGCGACGAGCGATCCGAACACCAGCAGCAGGGCCAGCGCCGCCAGCGGCAGCGAGATCAGCTCGCTTCGCCGGAGGTCGCTCTCCGAGACATCCTGGACGTCGCCGTAGAACGCCGGGCCGCCGGCCAGGCCGACCTCGACGCCCATCGTCGACACGTCGGCCAGGGCCGCCCGGATGCCCGGCAGCGCGCGCGGCGACTCGTCGGCTGCCAGGTCGAGGGTCACGACGTCGTAGGCCGTCCGCCCATCGGCCGACACCTGCCGCCGCGACAGGGCGTGCGACAGCACGCCGGTGACGTACGGCGCGTCCCGGACCCCGGCCATCGCCGCCGCGACGGCCCCCTCGAAGGCCGGCTCGCCCGCTCGCAGCGTCTCGGAGTGGAAGACCACGGCAAGCGCCGCCTGGGGGACGCCGATCTCGCCCTCCAGGAGCGCCTTGGCCCGCGCCGATTCGAGATCGTCGCGAATGAAGCCGCCCGAGCGCAGCGCGTCGGGCGTCCGGACGGCCAGCGGCACGGCCGCGACGATCACCAGCGCCCACGCGGCGACGACCGCTCGTCGATGTCTCGCGGACCACCGGCCGAGGCGCTCGAATCGGCTCGCGGGCCCACCGGAGCGGGCAGCCCGTGGGGGTGGATTCATCGGCTCGACCATGCTAGTCGGTCTGCTAGCATCCGCCGCGATGACGATCTTCACCCTGTGGTTCGAGAACTTCCCGAACAACCTCCCGGCGCTGTTCGTGTCGGTCGGGGTCGCGGCGGGCTTCGTCTACATCTTCCTCAAGTCCGCGTCGTCATCGGACGGTCGCTCGCGCTGGGTCAAGCGGATCACGGGGCCGAACGGCAAGTGGCTGTTCGGCATCCTGTTCGTGATCTGGGCCGTGGTGTTCGGGATCGGCCTCCAGCTTGTGCCGCACACCGGCGCCAACTCGCCCTACGGCGGTCTCGGGCTGATCGCCCTGTTCAGCGGCTTCTTCATCTCGATGGGCTTCCTCTGGAGCGTCATCGGCGAGTAGCCGCCCGGCGGCGCCGGCACGCTCAACCCGGCTTGCGGACGACCCAGGCCTCCTCTGACGGCCACTGGCGGGCCCACTCCGGCGTGACGTAGGTCCAGCGCGGGTCGTTCACCGCGTCTTCGGGCGCTCGGACCTCCACGAGGCGTTCGATCTCGAAGCCGGTCTCGCGCAGCAGCCGGATCCACTCGCCGTGCGGCAGGTGGAACTCGACGGAGCCGTCGTCCGGCCACTCGGTGCGGTACAGCCCGAAGTACGGGCGCAGCAACCGCGCTCCGGCCGGCCCCTCGGTCTCGGATTCCGGCATTGTCAGCTGCAGCAAGGGTCCGTTCGTGTAGAACACGAGCCGGCCGCCCGGGCGGAGCACGCGGGCCGCCTCCGGGACCCAGCGGAACGGGTCGGCCCACAGGGCGGCGCCGTACTCGCTGATCGCGAAGTCGAACGTCCCATCCTCGAACGGCAGGTCCTCGGCGATCCCGAGATGGAGCGGGAAGTGGACGTCGAACTCGTCCTGAAGCCGGCGGGCCGTCTCGAGCTGGGCCGGCGAGTTGTCGATGCCCACCGGGTTCGCGCCGCGCCGCGCCAGCCAGGCCGAGACGTACGCCGTGCCGCAGCCGAGCTCGATCGCGTCGCGGTTGGTGAGGTCATCCGGCAGCAGCCGCAGCTCCGACTCCGGGACGTGCCAGATGCCCCAGTGCGGCTCGGCGGCCGCCCAGTTGCGGCGGCCGGGCTCGATGTAGTCCGCGGCGTAGCGGTCCCAGACCTCGCGATTCGCGCGGGCGTGCTCTGGCAGCGGCGTCGAGTCGGTCATCCGGCGATGGTAGGGCCGCCCTGGCGGGCCCGATCGGCTGGACCCCGCGGGACCCCCGGGCTATGATCCGCGGGCATGCAATCTGCATAGACTTTATGCGTTCGGGCGCCGGCGTCCGATCGGGCATCGGGCCCCGCCGGGAGACAAACACAGCACGATGGCCGCCAAGGACGAGCACCACTCCGACCTCGCGCTGACGGAGCAGCCGTGGGTCAATCCGCGCGATCCGGCCAAGGCCCTCGGGCCTGACGGCAAGCCGGCTCGCAGCCGCCGCGCGCCGATCTGGGCCGACGTCCCCGACGAGCAGTGGGACGACTGGCGCTGGCAGCTCAGCCACCGGATCAACACCGTCGACGAGGTCGGGGCCGTCCTCAACCTGACCGAAGACGAACGCGCCGGCCTCACGGCCGAGGACAAGTTCCGGGTCGACATCACGCCGTATTTCGCCAGCCTCATCGACCCCGACGACCCGACCGACCCGATCCGGCGCCAGGTCATCCCGCTCGGCCGCGAAGCGGAATCGTTCACGGCGATGATGGAGGACTCGCTGGCCGAGGATCGCCACTCGCCGGTGCCGGGGCTGGTGCACCGCTACCCGGACCGCGTCCTGATGCTGGTCACCACGCAGTGCGCCAGCTACTGCCGTTACTGCACCCGCAGCCGGATCGTGGGCGACCCGACCCAGAACTTCAACCGCCGCGAGCACGAGGCCCAGCTGGAATACCTGCGCCGGACGCCTCAGGTCCGCGACGTGCTGATCTCCGGCGGTGACGGCCTGACGCTCGCGCCGAAGCTCCTCGAATCGATCATTCGCGGGCTTCGCGAGATCCCCCACATCGAGATCATCCGGATCGGGACGCGGGTCCCGGTGTTCCTGCCGCAGCGAGTCGACGATGAGCTGTGCGAGATGCTCGCCCGCTACCACCCGATCTGGATGAACCTCCACTTCAACCACCCCAACGAGATCACGCCCGAGGTCGCTCGAGCGGCCGACAAGCTGACTCGGGCCGGCGTCCCCCTCGGCAACCAGAGCGTCCTCCTGGCCGGCGTCAACGACTGCGTCCACATCCAGCGGGCGCTGGTCCATCGCATGGTCGAGAACCGGATCCGGCCGTACTACCTGTACCAGTGCGACCTGGTCGAGGGCTCCGGCCATTTCCGGACACCGGTCGGCAAGGGCCTCGAGATCATGGAGGGCCTGCGAGGCCACACGTCCGGCTATGCCATCCCGACGTACGTCATCGACGCGCCCGGCGGCGGCGGCAAGATCCCGGTCATGCCCAACTACCTGATCAGCTACTCGGACCACAAGGTCGTGCTCCGGAACTACGAGGGTTACATCACGACCTACGAGGAGCCGACGGCGTACACGGCCCACGACAAGGCGGCCTGCGCCTACTGCCAGCACGAGCGGCCGGAGCCCGGCCAGTCCGGGGTCCTCGGCCTGCTCGAGGGCGAGCAGATGTGGATCGAGCCGAAGGGTTTCGAGGAGATCCATAGCCGCGGCAACACCGAGGCCCACCGCCTCCAGGACCCGTCGAAGTGGGTGCCGTTCGGGGTCGGCGCGATCGAGGGCCGGGCGGGACGGCCACTGCCGGTCCTGGCGGCCGGTGACGAGGACGACGCCGCCGAGGGCGACGCCGCGGCCGCCACACCCGAGTACGGCGCCGGCGAGGAGCCGCGTCCGCGCGAGGGCGAGCCGACCGGCTCGGCCCACGGAGAGATGCTCTGACGCAGGGGCTCGATCCGGACGACCTCCGACCCGCCCCGCCCGGACTGCCCGACGCGACCGCCCTGCGCCCGCCGGTCGTGGCCGAATCGGCCGACCCGTTCGCGACCCTGCGGGTCGTCGAGCTCGTGGCTCGGCTGCCGCGAGGCCGCCCGGTGGCGATCGCGGCGCTGGTGGACCGATTGAACGCGACCCACCTCGACTGGCTGTTCGAGGCTCGCGTCGTGGCCGACGTCCTGCTCCAGCTGCAGGCCAACTGGATGGCCGACTATCGGAACACGAGCGGGATCGTGCTGGACGAGGACGGCGGCGTCGAGGCGCTCACGATCGAGGACAGCTCGCGCGTCGATCCGTGGATCGTCCGGCAGGCCGAGCGCGCTGCTGCTGCGTGCCGCGAGGCGCTCGTCGAGTTCAGTCGCCGGGACCACGCCGCCGGCGGCTAGCCGGCGCGGACAGCTTCCGGCCGGCGCCATCCGGAGTCTGGCCGGCACGTTCGCGAGCCCGCCTATGATCGTTCCATCGTGACCACCGAGCGCCTTGTTTCCACTCGCCCCGGGGCCGCCGCGGTGCGCATCCCTGAGCTCGACACCGTTGCGCCGATGGACGCGGCCGAGCGCTTGCGCGACCTGCCGGGCCTGGCCCTCCTCGAGAGCGCGCGCCCGGGTCGGAACGCGCGCTGGTCGTACCTGTCGGCCGATCCCGTCGCGGTCGTCGACGCACCGGCCGAGGGACCGGACGCGTTCGCCACGGCGCGCCGGGCCTTGCGCCGCCTGGCGGCGGCGAGATTCGCCGATCCCGCGGCGCCGCCGTTCAGCGGTGGCTTCATCGGCTACCTGTCGTACGACCTCGGCCGGCGCCTCGAGCGGTTGCCGTCCGTCGCGGCGGTCGACCAGGATCTGCCGCTGCTGCGGCTGGCCCTGCACGATTGGCTGGTTGCCTGGGACCGGCGCCACGGACGTGCCTGGCTGGCGGCGCGGGCCGTCGACGATCGGATCGACGCGCTCGAGGCCCGCCTGGCCTGGGCGCGTGAGCGGCTGCTGGCGCCCGCGGCAACGGACGGGGCGGCAGCGGAGCCTTCGGGTCGCGAGCCGCTTTCGCTGCGATCGGGGTTGGACCGCGCGGCGTTCGAGGCGGGCGTCGAGGCGGTCCGCGCCGAGATCGCGCGCGGCGAGATCTACCAGGCCAACCTGACGCGTCGCCTGGAGACGCCGTGGCGCAACGACCCGTGGCCGCTCTACCGGCGGCTCCGAACCGGCGATCCGGCCCTCTTCGCCGCGTATCTCGATCTCGGCCGTGGCGCTGCCACGGGCGCGCCGCGGGCGATCATCTCGGCCTCGCCGGAGCCGTTCCTGGGGCTCGCTCGCCACGGCCGGGCCGCGACGGACCCGATCAAGGGCACCCGCCCGCGTGGGCGGGATCGCGAGGCTGATCGGCGGCTCGCGTGTGAGCTCCTGGCGAGCGCCAAGGATCGGGCCGAGAACGTGATGATCGTTGACGTCCTGCGGAACGACCTCGGCCGGGTCTGCGTGCCGGGCAGCGTCCGCGTCCCGCGGCTGTGCCGGCTCGAGCGGACGGCGGCCGTCCAGCACCTCGTCAGCACCGTCACCGGCCGCTTGCGAACGGAGCTCGGTCCGTTCGACCTGCTCGCTGCGAGCTTCCCGGGCGGCTCGATCACCGGCGCCCCGAAGATTCGGGCGATGGAGATCCTCGAGCGCCTCGAGCCCGTCCGGCGCGGCCCTTACACAGGCGCTGCCGGCTGGATCGGAGCGGACGGCGCGATGCAGACGAGCATCCTGATTCGGACCTTCGTCGCCGACGGCGCCCGACTCAGCCTCCACGTCGGCGGCGGCATCACCTGGCGCAGCGACCCGGCCGAGGAGTGGGCCGAGACGGTCGCCAAGGCCCGTGGGCCGCTGTCCGCGGTCGGGGCGGTGGAGCGTCCATGACCGACGACCTACCCGACCGGCTCGCCGGCCGCCACGTCTGGATCTCCGGGACGGTCGGAGCCGGCGCAGTCCCCGGGCAGGGCGACGGCCGCCTCGTTGCGGCCGATGTCGCCCACCTCTCGGCGTTCGACCGTGGCTTCCAGCTCGGCGACGGGGTGTTCGAGACCCTGCGCGCTCGCGCCGGCCGGATCGTCGAGCTATCCGAGCACCTGGCCCGGCTGCGGCGCTCGGCCGACGGCCTCGCGATCGATCTGCCGGCCGACCTGAACGCCAGAATCGGACGGGCGCTTGACGCCCTGCTCGCCGCGGATGGCCTCGCCGGCCCCGAGGCGGATGCATCTGTACGCATCACCGTCAGCCGTGGTGCGAGCGCGTCGCGGGGGCTGCTGCCGACCGACGAGGTCCCGCCGACGGTCGTCGTCCAGGCCTGGCCGATCCCGCCCGTGCCGGCGGCACACCTCGAGCGGGGGCTCCATCTCGTGGTCAGCTCGGTGCGACGGGATCCCGACAACCCGCTCGCCGCGCTCAAGACGACCAGCCGGGCCGACTATGTCCACGCGCGGCTCGAGGCCCGCCAGGCCGGCGCTGACGACGCACTGTTCCTGACGACCGACGGGTATCTCTCGGAGGCAACCAGCGCCAACCTGTTCCTGGTCCGCGGTCCTCGGCTCGAGACGCCCAGCCTGGCCTGCGCGATCCTGCCCGGCACGACCCGCTCGTGGATCCTCGCCTGGGCCGGCGGCGTGGGTCTCCAGCCGGCCGAGGAGTACCTGACGACCCACGCC
Source organism: Candidatus Deferrimicrobiaceae bacterium (assembly GCA_035465135.1). GTDB lineage: Bacteria > Chloroflexota > Limnocylindria > Limnocylindrales > CSP1-4 > UBA5189. The sequence goes on along the minus strand of DATHRO010000102.1, from coordinate 15,458 downwards.
CTGGCCGAGGCCGACGAGGCCTTCATCTGCTCGAGCGTCGCCGGGATCCTGCCGGTCACCCGCTTCGACGGCCGCCCGATTGGATCGGGCCGACCCGGGTCCTGGACGGCCCGGGCGCGCGAGGACCGCGAGGCCTTCATCCGCGGCGGCGCATGAGGCGCGACGAGCTCGTTCGTCGGACCCGACAGCTCATCGAGGAGGGCGAGCGGCTGCAGGCCAACCCGAGCCACGCGGCGCTGCGCGTGTGGCTCGGGCTGACCGACGACCTGCTCTCGTCGGCGTGGGGCGCGATGGATCGCTATCACCTCGCCTGGCTGCAGGTCGGTCGGCCGCGCGAAGCCGTCCGGGGACGGCCGATGACGGCTGACGAGGAGGCGGCCTACGTCCGCGAGGTCGCCGCCGCGAAGACGGCCGTCCTCCGGATGAGCGTCGAGTCGTTGACCCGCCACGGCATGCCGTTCACCGGCGAGACGCGCGACTAGGCCGTCACGGCCGGCGGATCGAGCCGGTCGTCTGGCGGCCCTGCTCGTACGGCACGGCATAGCAGATGATGCGGCGGCGGCCGGCCGCCCAGTCCTCCTCGGTCGGCGGCAGCCAGCCGACGTCCATGTCGTCCTGGGTCATCAGGTCGACGCCCGTATAGGTCTCGTAGGCGGGGATGCAGCGGTCGGTGATGAACGCGCGGAGCTCGTTCGCGGACGGGTAGGCCGATCCCGGCGGGAGCGCGTCGACGAGGAACACCTCGGCGCCGTGCGGCTCGGAGCAGGGCTTCGGTCGCAGCTCGGCGATGTCGCCGACGAAGGCCGGCGGGTCGAGGCAATCGCCGACCTCCAGCGCCGCCGGGCCGACCGTCTGGCAGCCCGCCAGCCCGGCCGTGGCGACGGCCGCCGCGAGCACGACGAGCCGGCGCGGCCACGCGGCACGGCTCGTTGCCCGCGGCATCACAGCCGCCGGACGAGGACCGCCCGATCCTCGCGATCGAAGTCGTAGCGGTCGTACGCCGGGACGCCGTACAGGTTGCGGGCTCCCGACCCCCGCTCCGGCTCGAAGCCAAGGGCCCGGTGGAAGGCCAGCGAGATGCGATTCGCCGGCCAGGTGATCGCGACGACGCGGGTCCGACCGGCCGCCCGGGCGTCCGCGAAGAAGCGCTCGTAGAGGGCTCGCCCGACTCCCCGGCCGCGGAGGTTGGGACTCGTGGCGACCATGTGGCAGTAGGCGACCTCCGGCTGGTCGGGCGAGTGGAAGCCGACCAGGAACCCAGCGAGCCGCCCGTCCTCGGTCTCGGCGAGCCACGACGTGCCGCGGAAGTGCTGGAGCCACAGCCGCGGCAGCAAGACCTCCATCCGCCGCCCGCCCCACCAGTCGTCCACGACGCCGACGATTCTCGGATAGTCGTCCTCGATCGGGCGGCGGAAGCGGATTCCAGGCAGGTCGAGGGGCATCGTCACCGGACCACCGGGCCCGCTCTCGCGCCCCACGCGGCGGCCAATGCGGCCACGACGAGCTCGGCCGGCACGAACCACCCGAACGTCGTCCAGACGTACTCGAACAGGCCCAGCGTCCCGCCCTCTGACCGGGCGACGAGCCACGTTCCCGCAGCCCCGAGCAGGACCGCGATCGAGGCTGCCCCGATCGACCACCGAGCGGCCGAGCGGCGCGACATCGGCGGGGCTTCGGTCGCCCCGGTCGGCGACGCCACCGCCGCCCGCGCCAGCGCGAGGCCGATGCCGGCGCCCGTCGCACCCGCGACGACCAGCAGGCCCGCGGTCGAGGCGAGGACGCCCCCGACCAGCACGAGGACGGTGGCGCCGACGAGCCCGATCGCGGTCGCGCGCGCGAGCGGTCCGCGGACCTCGTCGGCGGCGCGCTCGGGCGAATCGCGATGGGGTGGGCCGGCAGCCATCGCGCTGCATCGTAACGGCGGCACGCCCGGGCGCACGCTAGACTCCCGGCGTGAGCCACCCGAGCCTCGGTCTCCCACCGCGCGATCTCACGGCCGGGCGCCCCGACGCCGCGGCGCTGCTGACCACGGCGCGCCATCGACTCGCCGGGCGCAGCCTCGAGATCGCGATCGAGCTGGACCCCACCATCGCCGAGCGCCACGACGAGACCGTCCTGCGAGGCCTGCTGGCCGACCTGTCGGCGTTCGTCGACCGCCTCGCGCTCGCCGTGGCCGCCGGGGATCCCGGCGTGATGGGAGGCTTCGCCGAGATGGTCGCGGTCCGGTACCGGAAGCGGACCATCCCGATGGACGACGTCAAGACCCTGTGCGAGGGCCTGCGACGATCGACCCAAGCGGTCTTGCCGTCGGACGTCGCACCGGCCGTGGACCCGCCGCTCGACGAGGCGATCCGGGTCTTCCACTGGCACCGCCGCCTGGCAGGCGACGCTCGGAAGCGGAACCCGCTGCTGGCTTTCATCTACAAGGGCGCGTGAGACCGGCATGACGATCAAGTGGGTCGTCAGCGACCCGCTCGTGATGAACGGCGAGCCGTTCTGCTACGGCACGCGGCTCACCGTCAGGAACGTGCTCGAGCTTCGGCGCGCCGGATACACGCTCGCCCGGATGCAGAAAGATCACCCGGAGCTGCGCCGGATGGGCGTCGCCGCGGCCTTCGCCTACGCGGCCCGCAACCGGCATCGCTACGCGGAGTTCTTCGAGGCCGACGGTTCGCTCGTCGGCCCCGGCTACAGCGAGGCCGAGGCGGCCGAGCTGCCCGAGGAGTACCGTCTCCCGGGCGTGGTGGTCAAGCCGGCCTAATCCCGACCTGCGCGCGTGGGTATCGACGCGCTCTGGTGTACCCTCAGCCGCGATGACCGACACCGCGAACCCCGAAACGACACCGCCACCGGCGCCGAGCGGCGCGCCCGCCGAGGCGGCTCCGCTGTTTGATGCGGAGCGCCGCGCGACCGAGCTCGCGATCCTCGACGCGCTGCGCAGCGTCGTCGATCCCGAGATCGGGATGAACGTCGTCGAGCTGGCCCTGATCAAGCAGGTCCTGCTCGGGAAGGACGAGAGCGAGGTCAAGATGATCCTGACCACGCCGTTCTGCCCGTACGCCGGCTCGATGATCCAACAGGTCAAGGAGGCCGCCGAATCGGTCGTCGAGCATCCCGTCAAGGTCACGATCCTGGCGGAGCGATGGGACCCGCGTGACGCGGGCCTGATGTGGTAACGCCCGCGGCCCCTCGTCCGTCGATCCCCTTGCGATGACCCCCCGAAGCCCGATCGATTCGGCCGTCGCGACGACTCGCGGCGACGACGGCACCACCGGCCTGCTCTACGGCGGCGCGCGCATCTCGAAGGATGATCCGCGGGTCGAGGCGTACGGCACCATCGACGAGGCGATTGCCGCGTTCGGGCTGGCCCGAGCGAACCTCGGCGTGAAGCGCCGCATCGGGACGCTCGGCGCCGGTATCGGTGGCCTGTCCGACCTCATCCTGCGCTACCAGCGCGAGCTGTTCGTCGTCGGCGCCGAGCTGGCCAGCAACCCCGACGCGTGGGACCGCCTCGAGGACGGCCGGACGCGCGTGTCGGAGGCGATGGTCCGCGGCGTCGAGCACGACCTCGTCGAGCTCGAGCGCAACGTCGCCATGCCGACCGAGTTCGTGGTCCCCGGCGAGACGCTGACCAGCGCGGCCCTCGAGCTGACCCGGACGATCCTTCGGCGCGCCGAGCGCCGGGCGGTGGCCCTGCGGGCCGAGGGGCTCGTCCCGGGCGACCATCTCATTCCGTACCTGAACCGCCTCGCCGACCTGGTGTGGGTCCTGGCACGTGCGGCAGAACAGGCAGAATCTCGAACTGCGACCCCGGCCCGGCGGCCGGGATCGACCAATCGAAGGGAGACGCCAACGTGAGCTTCGGGAACTTCGGGCAGGGCAGGGGCTACGGCCAGCCGGGCGGGATAGCCGCGCCGGCGACGGCCGCGGTCCAGGGCTCGTTCCTGACCCAGGCCTTCTTCTGGATGTTCGCCGGCCTGCTGCTGTCGGCCGCGGTCGCCACGGTCGTCCAGTTCAATGAGTCGCTCGTGGAGTTCGCCGCGAGCAACTTCCTGATCCTCATCATCGCCCAGCTCGGGCTGGTCCTGGCGATCGGCTTCGGCATCAATCGCATCAACGCCACGCTGGCACTGGGCTTGTTCTTCGTCTACGCGGCCAGCCTCGGCCTGACGATCGGGCTGATCGTCCTGGCCTACACGCAGACCTCGGTCGCCGCGGCGTTCCTGTCGGCCTCGGCGATGTTCGGCGGCGCGGCGCTGTACGGCGCAGTCACGAAGCGGAACCTGGCCGGCATCGGGTCGATCGCGTTCATGGCCCTGATCGGGCTGATCGTCGCCTCGGTCGTGAACATCTTCCTCGGCAGCGACACGATCGGCTGGATCATCTCGCTCGCGGGCGTGGCGATCTTCACGGCGCTGACGGCATGGGACGTCCAGCGCATCCAGTCGGGCCAGCTCGTGGCGATGACGGGCTCGGTCGAGAAGGCCGCCGTGATCGGCGCGCTCCACCTCTACCTCGACTTCGTCAACCTCTTCCTGTTCCTGCTGCGGCTGTTCGGCGACCGGCGCTGATCGAAGCCGAGGCCTGCAGGGCGGGCGGCGGCGGGACGGGCCGCGCGTTCCGGCGAGGCGGAAGCACGTCCGCTACTGGCGGATGTCGACGCCGACGACCGCATCCCACTGGCCCTCGATCAGCTCCCGGGCAGCGTCGAGCTGCGCCAGCGTCGGGAACCGGACGCCGCTGACGTCCGGGAGCCGGGCCAGCAGGCCGGCCGGAATCTTGTCCTCTGCCACGAGATGCTCGAACCGAACCGGGTGGCAGTAGCCCTCCAGCCACAGCAGCTGGCCCTCGTCCGAGTAGAGGAACTCCATCCACAGCTTCGCCGCGCTCGGGTGAGGGGCGTGGGCGCTGATCGCCTGCACGGACAGCTGCCCCAGCGGCCCGCTGGCCGGAACGACGATCTCGATGCGCGGGCCTTCGGCCGCCGCGGTCGCATCCCGGCTGGGCAGGGAGTGATGGGTCCACCGGATCGTGATCGGCGTCTCGCCCGAGGCCGAGCTCGTCGCGGTCGCGATCGTCGGCAGGAGGTTGCCGCTCTCGGCCAGCTGGCGGAACAGATCGAGGCCCGGCCGGGCGTCGTCGAGCGAGCCGCCGTTGCCCAGCGAAGCGGCGTACACGGCCATCATCGCCTGGTTCGAGTGTCGGGGATCGCCCGGCAGGGCGAGCTGGTTGGCGTACTCGGACGCCAGCAGGTCGGGCCAGTCGGTCGGCGGTCGATCGACGAAGGCCGTGTTGACCTCGAACGAGGTCACGCCGAAGTAGCCGCCGTGCCAGCGGCCGTCGGGATCCTTGGATGAAGCAGGGATGGCGTCCCAGGCCCGGACCTTGTAGGGCGCCAGGAGGCCCTGGTCCGCGGCGAACGGGCCGAACGGCAGGCTGACGTCGACGACGTCCGGGGCGGCCGGGCCGGGGTTGCCCTCGCTCGCCCGGATGGCCTCGATCTCGTCGCTCGAGCCACTGTTCGGGGCAAGCTCGTTGACGGCGAGCCCGGTGTGAGCCTCGAAGGCATCGATGAGCGCCCCATAGTTGCACCAGTCGCGGGGCAGCGCGATGGTGGTCAGGGTGCCGCCCTCGGCCTCCGCCGCGGCGAGCAGCTCCGTGTCGGGCACGAACGCGTCGGGGAGGACCGGACCGGTGGTCGAGCTGGGGCCGGGGCCCTGGCTGCAGGCTGCCGCGATGAGCGCGATGGCGGCACAGCGGAGCGTCGTGCGGATCGCGGTCACGTGGCGCGAATCTTGGCGGCGCGCGAACCTCGCTGCAAGCCGACCTCGCCGCGGGCCGGCCTCGGCGGGGATCGCCGGTACCCTGTGGTCGCCATGGCCGCGCGTCCCCGGGCCCTCGCCGGCGTCATCGCCGCCGTGCTGCTTGCCGGCTGCGAGTCGATCACCTCGCCTGCCCCGCCGACCGCCGTCCCGCCGTCGCCGACGGCCGCAGCCCCGAGCCTCACTGCCAGCGCCACGTTGCCGACCGACGATCCGACGGCCGGCCCCACGGCCGTCGCCGAGCTGACCTTCGCCGTCCAGGCGTACCGCGTGCCTCGCGGCGCGCATCCGCACGACGTCGCCCCGGCGGCCGATGGCGGGGTCTGGTACACGGGCCAGCACAACGGCACGCTGGGCTGGCTCGACCCGGCGAGCGGCGAAGTCTATGAGGTGCCGCTGGGACAGGGTGCGGCTCCGCACGGCGTGGTCTCCGGGCCGGACGGCGCAGCGTGGGCCACCGATCAGGGCCTCGATGCGATCGTCCGGGTGACCACCGGCGACTTCGCGGTGACCGTCTTCCCGATGCCGGCAGGCGCCCGCGGCATGGCACCCCACACCGGGGTCTTCGACCACGACGGGATCCTGTGGTTCACTGGCCAGCGCGGGATCGTGGCGCGGCTCGACCCGGCGTCGGGCGACATCGAGGCGTTCCCGACGCCGCGCGGCGGCGGCCCGTACGGCATCGCGGTGACCCCGTCGAACGACGTCTACTTCGTCTCCCTGGCGGCGAGCTACCTCGGCCGGGTGGACCGCGTGAGCGGCGAGATCACGGTCATCGAGCCACCGACGGCGAATGCCGGCACCCGGCGCGTCTGGTCCGATTCGCGCGGCCGGCTGTGGATCACCTACTGGAACGCCGGGCTGCTGGCCGTCTACGACCCGGCCGACGGGTCGTGGCAGGAGTGGGATCTGCCGGGCGGCGGCAACCAGGCCTACTCGGTCTACGTCGACGAGCTCGACGCCGTCTGGGTCACCGACTTCGGGCAGAACGCGATCCTGCGCTTCGACCCGCTGACGGAGGCCTTCCTGTCGTTCCCGTCGGACCGCGACGGCGCCGCCGTCCGCCAGATGCTCGGCCGGCCCGGCGAGGCCTGGGGCGCCGAATCGGGCGTCGATCGGCTGGTCGTCGTCCGCTACTGACTGGCGGCCGACGGTCGAACGTTCTGGTTCAGGTGGAAAACGTTGTCCGGGTCGTGGCGATCCTTGAGCTGGACCAGCCGCTCGTACACCTCGCCGCCGAAGGCCGCCTGCACGCCCGCGGTCCGGTCGTCCTCGATGGCGTTGACGTACGACCGCCCGGTCGAGTGCGGTTCGATGGCGCCGGCGTAGGCGCGAGCAGCGGCCATCCGGTCGGCATCCTCGGAGGGATCGTCCCAGGTCGCGGTGACGACGAAGTCGTACAGCGCGTCACGGCCGCTGAAGGCGCTGTCCGCGGCTGCGACCCGGGCGATCGCCCCGCCGAGCTGGGTGATGCTCCCGGAAGGGGCGACGCCGGGCGCCGCCCCGGCACGGTCGAGGAAGGCCTCGACGAACGCATCGGGCGTCGAGCGGATGAAATGCGAGCGCGCATACTGCCGCCGCCCGTGGCGCTGCGATTCATCGCCGAGCCGCTGGAGCCGCACGTAGGGCAGCACGTCGAGGTCCTCGAACAGCGGCTCGCCGGCGCGCTTGAGCTCCGGGAGGAAGCGCCTGCCAGCCTCGACCTCCCCGGCCCACGTGTACGACACCCAGACCATCGGCCGACCGTGGATCGACTCGGGCAGGATCGGCATCGGGCGCGCGGTCACGACCGCGGCGGAGGCCATGAACGCGTCGGGTGCGTCCGCCGCCAGGTCGAGCAGCCGACGGATGGCCGCGAACCCCGTCTCGAGCGGATAGGCAAGGTCGCCGGTGAGCATGTCGGGGCCGAACGGATGGAGCTCGAACTCGAAGGCGCTGACGACGCCGAGGTTCCCGCCGCCGCCGCGGAGGCCCCACAGGATCTCGGGATGATGTTCCTCGCTGACGGCCAGGACCTCGCCGTCGGCGGTGACGAGCTCGGCGGCACGGATGTTGTCGCAGGCCAGGCCGAACCGTCGGGCGAGGTACCCGTAGCCGCCGCCGAGCGTCAGGCCGCCCACGCCAGTGTGCGAGACGACGCCGCCCGTGGTTGCCAGGCCGTGGAGCTGGGCCTCGCGGTCGAGGTCGCGAAGCAGACAGCCGCCCTGGACCCACGCCCGCCGCGCGTGGAGATCGATCCGTACGGCGCGCATCAGCGAAAGGTCGAGGAGCAGGCCGCCCTCGGTCGCGGACAGGCCGGACGCGGCATGGCCGCCGCCGCGCACGGCGATCTCAAGAGCGTTGGCGCGCGCGAAGCGGATCCCGGTCACGATGTCGGCCGTGCCCCGCGGCCGCAGGATGATGGCCGGCCGCTTGTCGACCATGGCGTTCCAAGGCCGCCGACCCGCGTCGTAGGCCGGATCGGACGGGAGCACGATCTCTCCATCGAGCTGGCGTCGGAGGTCGGCCAGCGAGGCCTCTGGCAGCTCCACCGGGAGCCCCTGACGCGCGGTCGTCATGTGGTCACGCCTTCCTCCCTCGTCGTGTCCAGGCCCCGGCGAGGTTGATCCTAGCGGGCCGGCGGAACGCGCCGAGGACGACGATGATGTCGCCGTGAACGCCCTCGCGCGCCTGCTCGCGGCCCCGACGTGGGAGCTGATCCCGCTCAAGAACGCCCTCGATCAGGCGTCGCACCTGCCGCCCGGCGCAACCGTCTCGGTCACGGCCTCGCCGGCGAAGGGCATGGCCGCCACGGTCGACCTGGCGGTCGAGCTGGAGCGCGACGGGTTCCGGGCGGTCCCGCATCTCGCGGCGCGACTGATCCGCGACACGCGCGAGCTCCATTCGATCCTCGATCGGATGGCCGACCGGGGCATCGACCGGGCGTTCGTCATCGGCGGTGACCCGACCGAGCCGGGTGAGTTCGGCGACGCGCTCGCGCTGCTGCGGGCGATGGCCGACATGGGCCGGCTGCCCGCCGAGATCGGAATCGGCTGTTACCCGCAGGGTCACCCGCTGATCGCCGACGACGCCCTGCTCCAGGCGCTTCGCGACAAGGCGCCGTTTGCGTCGTACATGACGACCCAGATGTGCTTCGACCCGAAGGCCCTCGAGCGGTTCCTCGCCGAGCGACGGGCGGAGGGCATCGCGCTGCCGGTCAAGCTCGGCGTGCCGGGCGTGGCCGAGATCCCGAAGCTGCTCTCGATCAGCGCGCGGATCGGGGTCCGGGACGCTCGCAGGTTCGTGCTGAAGAACACGCGCTTCGTGGCCGCGCTGCTCAGATCAGGCGGCGTCTACCGCGCAACCGGGCTTCTCGAGGATCTGGCCCCCGTGCTGGCCAGTCCGGCCATGAACGTCGTCGATCTCCACCTCTACACGTTCAACAACGTCGAACCCACGGAGGCGTGGCGCCGAGATCTGCTCTCGGATCGCGCCTGAACGGCCTACGGTCCGAGTCTTCCGGCCGGCCGTGGCCTTCGGAACAGCCGAGCGAGCGTGAACGCCGACACTGTCGCCCCGATCGCGATGAGGTGCGACACGAGCCAGCCCCGGCCGCCGGGATCCCACTGGCCTGACACGAGCGGGGAGCGTGCGTCGACCGGATCAACCCGGACTACCGGCAGCGAGCCGTGCGTCGCCAGCAGCGTCGCGTCATCGAGCTTCGCAGGATCGCGATGGAAGATAGGCCCGACGAACCCGAAGCTCGCAATCAGCGCCCGGTATGCCCGAACCCACTCGGCGTCGTCGGAGACGACCGCCGCCCGGCCGCGGAGCGTTCGGCCGGGCAGGATGACCTCCACGTTGGGATCCGCTTCGAGGTTCAACAGCCAGGGGCTTCTGACGCCGTAGCCCGCGACGCAGTACACGGCCCCGTCGAGGATCACGTAGCCGAGCGGCGCCTCGCGGATCAGGCCGCTTCGCCGGCCGCGGGTGCGCAGCAGCATGAGGTGGCCGGTGAGGGGATTGCCGATCAGTCGCCCCAGCCCGGCCCGTAGCGCCGGTGCCATGAACCACCGGTTCAGGACCAGGAAGCCGTGCTGCAGCGGCCTGATGAGCTGCTGCATGAGCGGCGAGTAGGGCAGCCGCGACGGCTCGGCGCGCGGCGAGGGCTCGGCGCGCGGCGAGGGCTCGGCGTGGGACAGGATGGCGGATGTCACGGCCCCAGCGTCGACCATCAGGGATAGCGAGTGGAGAGCCGAAGGGCTCGAATCAACGCCGCGACCACGCACCGTTGCGCCCCTCCGCGGTGCGCCGTACACTCAATCCCGACCGATTGAGTCGGGATTGAGGATCTGACCCCTGCCACACGCCGCTGTGACCACGCGACCCGCATTCCACGGGACCGGCGCCGTTGCCTTCAGCACGAAGGGCGAGTACGGCGTCCGGCTGATGGTTCAGCTCGGACGACACTTCGGGCAGGGCCCGGCCTCGCTGGCGGAGATGGCCGCAGCCGAGGACATGCCGCGGGCCTACCTCGAGCAGCTCGCGTTCGTGCTGCGTGATGCCGGCCTCGTCGCCTCGACCAGGGGCGCCCACGGCGGCTATGAGCTGACCCGGCCGCCCGCCGAGATCCCGATGAGCGAGATCCTGCGCGCGCTCGAGGGCCCGCTGGCGCCGATGATCTGCGCCACCGATTCACCCGAGCATGCCGACCTGTGCGGCCGCACCTCGTCGTGCACCGTCAACTTCCTGTGGCTGCGGGTGCGCGATGCCGTGGCTGGCGCGCTCGACGGGATGACCCTGGCCGACCTCGTGCCGCCTCGTGACTCGCCGATCCGCGTCGCGCGGTCGGCGACTCCGGCCGACCCCCAGCTCGAAGGAGCCCTGACCCCACCGTGACCGGAAGCGATCGAAATCTCGTCATTCGCGGCCTGCGCGTCGCGCCAGCCGCCGCGCCCGAGCGGGAGATCCTGCAGGGCATCGACCTCGAGGTCGCGCCCGGCGAGGTCCACGCGATCATGGGTCCCAACGGCTCGGGCAAGACGACCCTCGCCTACGCCCTGATGGGCCACCCGGCGTATGTCGTCACGGCCGGCAACGTGACCTGGCAGGGCCGCGACGTCCTGAAGCTCAGCCCCGACAAGCGCGCCCGGCTCGGGATGTTCCTGGCCTTCCAGTACCCGACCGCGATCCCCGGCCTGAGCGTCGCTTCGTTCATTCGAAGCGCCATGAACGCCAAGCTCCAGGGGATCGACAAGTCGGCCGACATCGACCCGACCGACCCGATGCGCGGCGGCGTCTCGATGCTCGACTTCCGGCGCAAGATGCGCGAGAAGCTGGCGCTGTTGCGGATGGACGAGAGCTTCGCGACGCGCTACGTCAACGAGGGCTTCTCGGGCGGCGAGAAGAAGCGACTCGAGATGCTCCAGATGGCGATGATCGAGCCGGCCATGGCGATCCTCGACGAAACCGATTCGGGCCTCGACATCGACGCCCTCCGGATCGTCGCCGACGGCGTGAACGCGATGCGCAACCCCGAGCTCGGGATCCTGCTGATCACCCACTACCAGCGGCTGCTGAACTACATCACCCCGGACGTCGTCCACGTCCTGGCCCAGGGCCGGATCGTGAAGAGCGGCGGCAAGGACCTGGCGCTGCGGCTGGAGGAGGAGGGCTACGGCCCGATCATGCGCGAGGCCGGCCTGACGATCGACCTCCCCGACGAGGCGCTGTTCGTGCCGCAGGGCCCCGAGCTCGACGGCCACGAGGCGGACGAGATGACGCCCGATGCCAGCGCCGGCGAGCGCGTCGAGGCGGCCCGCTGACGGGCGGAGGAGCAGGATGACGGTCACGACGCGGCGCCCCGCGACCGGCGCAGCCGGGCAGGTCGAGTTCGGCGGTCGCATCCGAGACGGCCGTCTCGACGCCGACGTCATCCGGCGCGACTTCCCGATGCTCGCGGCCGGGGCACGCACCCGGCCGCTGGTGTACCTCGACTCGGCCGCGACCAGCCTGCGGCCGCAGGCCGTGCTCGACGCGATGGACGGCTACTACCGCGAGTACAGCGCCAACGTGCACCGCGGCATCTACGAGATCGGCGAGCGCGCCACGGCCGCGTACGAGGCAGCGCGCGAGTCGGTGGCCCGGTTCATCAACGTGTCCGACGCCCACGAGATCATCTTCACTCGCAACGCGACCGAGGCAATCAACCTCGTGGCCTACGCCTGGGGTCGGCGCAACATTGGTCCGGGCGACGCGATCGTGCTGACCGAGATGGAGCACCACGCGAACCTGGTGCCGTGGCAGCTCCTGGCCCAGGAGAGGGACGGCGACCTCGAGTTCATCCCGATCACCGACGACGGCATCCTCCGCCAGGACGTCTTCGAGGTCCTGTTGCGTCTGAAGCCGAAGCTGGTCGCCTTCACCCACGTCTCGAACACGCTCGGCACGATCAACCCCGTCGCGGAGATGACGCGGATGGCCCACGACGCCGGGGCGCTCGTCCTCGTCGATGGTGCCCAGGCGGTGCCGCACGTCGCGGTCGACATCGCGGCCATCGGCTGCGACTTCTACGCCTTCTCGGGGCACAAGATGCTGGCGCCAGCCGGCTCCGGTGCGCTGTGGGCTCGACGCGAGCTGCTCGAGGCGATGCCGCCGTTCATGGCCGGCGGCGAGATGATCCGCGAGGTCCACCTCCGGCGCTCGACGTTCAACGAGATCCCGACGAAGTTCGAGGCCGGTACCCCGGACATCGGCGCGGCCATCGGGCTGGGCGCCGCCGCCGAGTACCTCATGACGCTCGGCATGGAGCGCGTGCATCAGCACGAGCGCGGGCTGCTCGAGTACGCGTTCGCCGCGCTCGATCGGGACCACCCCGACGTCGTGACATACGGGCCGCGCGATCTCGACGTCCGGAGCGGCGTCATCCCGTTCACGATCCCCGGCGTCCACCCGCACGACGTGGCCCAGGTCCTCGACGCCTCCGGGCTTGCCGTCCGGGCCGGCCATCACTGCACGATGCCGCTCCATGAGCGCCTCGACGTGCCGGCGACCGCTCGCGCCAGCTTCAACGTCTACACGAACGAGGCCGACATCGATGCCCTCGTCGCCGGGATCGGCGAGGTCAAGCAAATCTTCGGCGACTGAGTACACTCCCCGAGCCAGCCATGGACGATCTCTACCGCGACTACATCCTTGAGCACTACCGGCGGCCCCACAACTTCGGGGTCATCGAGGCCCCGACGGTCTCGCAGGAGGGTTCCAATCCTCTCTGCGGCGACCGCCTCACGCTCCAGCTGCGGCTGGCCGACGGCGTCGTCGCCGGCGTCGGCTTCACGGGTCGCGGCTGCGCGATCAGCCAGGCCTCTGCGTCGCTGCTGACCGACGAGATCAAGGGCAAGCCGATCGCGACGGCGGCCGGGATGTCGTCGCAGGATGTCCTGGACCTGCTCGGGATCGAGATCAGCCCGGCCCGGATGAAGTGCGCGATGCTGTCGCTCGAGACGCTCCAGGGGGCGCTGGCGGGCGCGAACGGACAGGCCAAGGCTCCGGACGCGAAGCCGGTCGCCGCCGACGAGCCCGGTCGATGAGCCGCGCGATGTTCGACATGAGCCACTGCAGGTGTCGTCGGCCGGCCTGACCGCCGGCGCCCCGGGCCCTGCCTCCCGATCCGGATCCGGGCCTGCGATCGATCATCGTCCCCTGCTCTCACCTTGGAGTCCCCACCGATGCAGTCATCCTCCGACCTCCTGCGAGGCACCCAGGCCTCGATCCGCGAGGTCGATGCGCCCGAGGCGGCCGACCGCCGGAAGGCCGGCGCGACCCTGCTGGACGTCCGCGAACAGGTCGAATGGGACGCCGGCCACATCCCCGGCGCGGTCTTCATCCCGCGCGGCGTCCTCGAGGAGCAGATCGAGGCCGCCATCCCGGACCGCGGCACGCCGATCGTCGTGTACTGCCGCAGCGGCGCGCGCTCCGCGTATGCGACCAAGACGCTCGAGCAGATGGGCTACCGCGACGTCGTCAACATGGCCGGCGGGATCCTGGCCTGGGATCGCGAGGGCCTGCCGATCGAGGCGCCGGCGACGCTGACCCCCGCCCAGCAGCAGCGCTACAGCCGCCACCTGCTGATCCCCGAGGTCGGCTCGGCCGGCCAGGCGAAGCTGCTCGAGTCAAAGGTCCTGCTCATCGGCGCCGGCGGTCTCGGCAGCCCGGCCGGGCTGTACCTCGCCGCGGCCGGCGTCGGGACGCTCGGCATCGTCGACTTCGACGTCGTCGAGGCGTCGAACCTCCAGCGCCAGGTCATTCATTCGACCGAGCGGCTGGGCGAGAAGAAGGTCGATTCGGCGCGGACGACGATCCAGGCACTCAACCCGGACGTGGAGGTCGTCGCCCACGACGAGATGCTCGTCGCCGACAACGTCGAGCGGCTGATCGCCGGCTACGACGTCATCCTCGACGGGACCGACACGTTCGAGACCCGCTACCTCCTCAACGACGCGGCCGTCACGGCCGGCATCCCGGTGGTCCACGCGTCGGTCTTCCGGTTCGAGGGCCAGCTGACGACATTCGTGCCGTACGACGGACCGTGCTATCGCTGCCTTTATCCGACGCCGCCGCCGCCCGAGCTCGCGCCGGGCTGCTCGGTTGCCGGTGTGCTCGGCGTCGTGCCCGGGATCATGGGCCTCCTCCAGGCCAACGAGGTCATCAAGCTCCTGCTCGGCATCGGCGACCCGCTCGTCGGGCGGCTGCTGCTGTTCGACGCCCTCGACGGCTCGTTCAGCGAGCTCCGCCTTGCACGCGACCCGGCGTGCCCGATCTGCTCCGATGACGCGCGAGCGCGGCGGGATCGCGGGGAGCGCGTCACGGCACCGGTCGTCGGGGCGGACCAGCCGTTCGCGCTCGGGGCCTTCGGCGCCGGCGGGGCGGCCCGATGAGTACCGTCCGGCTGCCGTCGGTCCTGCGAGCGCAGGCCGACGGCCAGAAGGCGATCGACGTCGAGGGCGGGACCGTCGGCGACGTCGTCCGAGGCGTCGTCGATCTGCATCCGGGCCTCGCCTCGCAGCTGCTGACGCCCGATGGCGACCTGCATCGCTTCGTCAACGTCTACCTCAACGGCCAGGACGTCCGATACCTCGCCGGCCTCGAGACGCCGGTCGGCCCGACCGACGAGATCCGGCTGCTGCCGGCGATCGCCGGCGGCTCGGTGGCGCCACTCAGCCAGGCCGCGACCGATGTCGCCGCCGCGCGTCGGTTCGACGGCATCGACGACGCGATCGGCGGCACCCCGATCGTGGAGGTCGGCCGCCTGTCGCCGAGCTCGGCCGTTCGGCTGCTGGCCAAGCTCGAGGCGGCCAACCCGACCGGCTCGGTCAAGGACCGCGTCGCCAAGTACCTCATCGAGGAGCTCGAGCGGGAGGGCCGGCTCAAGCCCGACTCGATCATCATCGAGCCGACGAGCGGAAACACCGGCATCAGCCTGGCCATGATCGCCCGTCGCAAGGGCTACCGCGTCGCGGTCGTGCTGCCGGACAACGTCACCATGGAGCGGCGCCAGCTACTGGCGCTCTTCGGGGCCGAGGTCATCGATTCACCGGGCCACCTTGGCTCCAACGGTGCGGTCCAGCTGGCCAAGCACCTCGTCGAGAAGGACCCGCG